>JACQVH010000264.1 GCA_016209895.1 Candidatus Hydrogenedentota bacterium
CATCCAAGCTCCGCCGCCTCAGGTACGTGAGTCGCTTCTCAAACACGGGAAGGCTTAATGGAAGCTACTATTGTCGTTGCTATCATATCTGCCTCAGCAAGTATTGCTGTGGCAACGTTTTCATTTGTCTTTAGTAAGTGGGCCGAAAGAAGAGCCGCATTACAGCAACGCAAACTGGCGCATTATCAAGAACTTCTGAATGCCATATCCGATCTTGCGATTGATGGCACAGATAAGAACAGGGCAAATCAGCGTTTTGCAACCGCTGCCAATACGATCGCACTCGTCGCCCCCCAATACGTGATTAAAGCATTGATGCAATTTCACGATGAGGTGAAGTATTCAAATCCTAACAAGTCAGCTGAAGGCCATGACAAAGCTTTGAAAAAACTCCTCTTGGCAATACGGACAAGTTTGCAATTGCCATTTCAAGACGACCCGTACAACTTCGATTTTCACTTAATTGGATCTGCACCAAGACAAATGAAAGACACGCGTAAGGAGTGCCTCGACCAACACGGAAATCCCCAAGATACGAACTCTCATCCATGACGGGCCGAAGCCCGTTAGTTCACTTCGCGATCCTGCATTGTGCCAGTTTGCCCGCCAACGCTCGCGGCAAGGACAGTTTTCGGCGCATTTTCCGAGACACGGCGACGTGGACGGTTCGTGCTGTCCCCACGGAGCGCTTCCCGTCTTTGCTGAGTTCGTATCGGATGGTGTAGGAACTCTTTCCCAAGCGCTCGATGCCCAGAGAAATTCGAATTTGGTCGCCGACGCGCAGCGGCGCGAGGTAGTCGCTCTCGGCGTGAACGATAGCCAGAAACCAGGTCTCGTCACGGAGAATTCGGCCCAGACCAAAGCCGAGACCGGCCATGAACGCTTCGTAGGCTTCGTGGACTAGCTCGAACTGTCTTGCGAAATACATGACACCAGCCGCGTCCGTATCGCGCAGGCGAATCGTCGTTTTGTATTCAAACAAAGGTCTAACCGCTCCGTGTTAGTGGCCAGTGGTCAATTGCTAGTTGCTAATTTCTCGGACTTCGGTGCTCGTTGCTACGTACGCTTAAGGAAATTCCAGAAGTTCTCGCCGAATAGGAGTCCGACATCGCGTTTGATCTCGCTATCCCGAACGCTCCAGCCGGTGCCTACCACGTCAGTGTACTTGTCCGCCAATACCTTGGCGATGATTTGGCGCGAATGTTCCCACTTGTAGATGACCTGTTCGAGCACGCGGGCGTCGGAATGTTGCGGGACGATGCTGAGTCCGAGCAATTCAATGCGCATTCGCGTCATCTCCTCGATCAGACTGGGATTGTTTAAGAACCACCAGCAGCCGAACAAGAGCAAATTGCGGAATTTTCGCGCGGCCACGCATAGGTCGTGCTGGTTTTCGCGGGAGAGCATGGTCACCATGAACTTATTCTCCGGGTACGCGGCGCAAAGCCGTTCCACCGCGCCGACGTCCGATCGGGCCAGGCCGTCGCCGGCAAGTCGCAGTGCCGGATTGACGGCGCGTTTGACCCCGATCATCATGGCGAACGGCACGTTCTCGAGACGCGCCACCGGAAGCACGCATTCGGTAATAATCTTGTGGCGCGCGGAGTCCTCCGGAAAGGCGAAGTCCGGCGGCAGTGACACGGCCGTATAGAGCGCGCGTGTGCGCTGGAGCCAGTCGGTGAGAAACCGACGGACCTCGCTGATCGTGCGCGGTTTCAACGACTTCTCCACGTCGTAACCCCAACCCTCGAGCCGCTCGCACGCGTTTCCCCAGCTATTCAACAGCACATCCACGCGCAAGGCCGCATGAAAACGGCTGTCCGCGGCATACTCGCCTTCCCAAACCGGTCGTTCCTTTTCATCAAACGGATCGTTCGTCATCACAATACACTTAAGGTTGACGCAATCGAACACTTGATTGACATGCGACGCCACGTCCCGCTCGGCGAAATACTCTCGATACTCGTCGAGATCGCGCCCGCCCACGTCCAGCCCGAGCCTGTCCAACACGGTAAGCACGCCCCGGCAGGCCTCACTGATCGGGGACCGGTCGAGGAAGAGCGCCTGCCAGATGTGGTCCGCCTGTGCGCGTTTGGAGAGCACCCAGAACTGTTCGTAAGGTGCGTCTGATACCCGCAGATACTCCGCAACTAGGTAGTGGTAGGTGAGCAAATCATCAATACCATAAAGGAGAAGTTCTCGAAATGCCGGCGCGAACAGGTGGGTATGCAGGTCCGTAACGGCGGTCTCCGTACAGACCCGCGTCACCGTCGCGCACAACTCGGCGACGTGCTCGCGGGTGTACGTGCGCGCTTCGGGATCAAAGTCCGAGGTCATCGCGACATTCCTTCTCGCTCAGCCGAGTTCCTGCGCCTGGCGCCGGAGGTGACTGGCCAGCAAGTCTTCAACAAAGTGTTCGTTATCTTCTTCGCTTTCCGGCGGCGGCAGACTGAACCGTGCGGTTAGACTGCGCGCAAGTCGTAGGGCCAAAGATTTCCGATGGTCGGGATGAAGCTGTTCGCGCCGCTCGAGAAATAGCTCCAACGCGCGCCAGTCGGTGTCCGTTAGTTTGCCGAGTTGCAGCCGGTCGAACGTGTAACGCATTTGCCCGGCGTCGCGGGCCAAAAGCTGGTCGCGCACCGCTTGCGAATAAAGCGGCTCCTCGGAAACGACAATCGTTCCCGCCACCATGTCGCCGAAACGCTGCTTGTACTGCGCCACGACGGGCACGATCCACAGCAGCGGGACAATGTCTATGACTCGGAAGATATTCCGAATGAAGACCGCCGCGAAGCTCAGTGAGAAGCCTTGTTGGGTAACCACGCGGAGGGCGGTGGCCCGCTTCCCCGGCGTGCGCCCTTCCAGGAACCATTCGAACGCCGCGAAATAACCGATCCAGGCAAAGCCAAGAGCTACTCCGAACACGAGGCCAAAGATCACGGGCCCGATGCCCAAACTAAATCCGAATTCTCCTTGAAGAAGAACGACAACCGCCATCGCAAGCAGCCCCAGAATCACAAAACTGAAAAGGATCAAAAGGCTGTCCACGAAAAAAGCGACGAAGCGCGTCCCCGGTCCCGCTAGTCGGTAGGCGATGGAGATATTCTCCGGCGTATCGAATCGTACAATGTCAACCATGGCGCTCCCGAAGTTACCTGCTTTATTGAGGGAATCTTAACGATGACGGCGCCGTCTTTCCAGATTGTAGCCGCCGTTTTTTCGCGGTCTGGAGGCACCGCATCCGGTTGGACTGTAACCTTCTCCGCCCCGAGGAAGTATAGACAGTAGAAAAGTGGCGTAACAAGAGCCTGTTGAGTAACCTTTGGAGGGGAAAAGCTATGATTATGGCAGACGTTTTCAAGATATTATTTCTAATCCTCGGCACGCTGATTACGATCGTGTGTTATTGGCTCCTCTTCGAAGCGCTGTTTTCGGGCATCGTGGAGCGTGCGCGCCGTGAGTACGAGGGGCACGCACTGCGAATCTCGGTCCTCGGACTGCTCGTGTCACTACCGCTCGTGGCGATCGGACTGGGGTTGATGTCCGGCCCAGCCGTCGGCAAACTGGCCGGTGTCGTAGTGCTGTCCACGTTGATCCTGCTGGGTCTCATGGGATCGACCGGACTCGCGCGCCAGATTGGCAGCCAACTGGCCTCGGCGGACGACGCGGCGCACTGCTGGCGGCGCGTGCTGCGCGGTGGAGCGGTGCTTTCGATCACCTTTGTCCTACCTGTGATCGGGTGGTTCTTTATGTTGCCGCTCACGCTGGCAAGCGGAATCGGCGCGATTTTGGCCGCCCGGTGGAATCGCCGCCGCGACGAATCGGCGCCGGCAATGCAGATGACTTCAGCTTGATATTAGCCGATGAGGATCAGCCGGAGAACTTTCCTTGGCGCGGC
>JACQVH010000019.1 GCA_016209895.1 Candidatus Hydrogenedentota bacterium
CTGTCATGTTGAGCGAAGCGAAACATCTCCTAAACCAAGTACACCTGAGACAGGTCGAAAGAATGACATCGAGAGAACTCTTTCAAAGCATCATGCACTACGGCGAGTTCGACCGGATGCCCGTGTTTCATTGGCGGGGCTGGCCGGAGACGTATGACCGGTGGCATCGAGAGGGCTTGCCGAAGGGCGTAGACGAACACGAATTTTTCCAGTCGGAGACGCCGTATGGCTACGGGATTCCCATCAACGTCAACCTGCATCCGCTGTTCGAAGAGGAGACCATCGAGGAAACCGAGCAATACCGTATCTTCCGCCAGAACGACGGCGTGATCGCGCAGCATTTCAAAGGCCGCTCGGCCTTGCCGCACTACCTTGACTTCCTGTTGAAGGATCGCACCGGCTGGCCGGAGTACAAAAAGCGGCTCCAACCCAACCCGGCGCGGATTCCGGCCGACATTGACGAGCATATCGCGAAGGCCAAGGCGAGCAACCTGCCCATCACGATCGGCACCGGCAGTATGGTGGGATTCACGCGCAACTGGATGGGCGTGATGAATTTCTGCACGGCTTGTTGCGAAGACCCGACGCTCATCGCCGAAATCGCCGACACGATCGCCGACCTCGTCTGCTGGTGCCTCGAACAAGTGTTGCCGAAGGTACACGTGGACAAAGGCTGGGGCTGGGAGGATATCTGTTTCAAGACGGGGCCGCTGGTTCCGCCGCCGGTATTCGAGATGGCCGCCGTACCGGCCTATCGCAAGATATCAGATACGCTGCTGAAGTATGGCTGCGACCTTCACGTAATTGACTCGGACGGAAAGATTGATGAACTCGTCCCGATGTGGCTGAAGGCCGGCGTAAACGTGATGTTCCCCATCGAAATCGGCACCTGGGACGCCGACCCGATGGCATTCCGCAGGAAATACGGACGGGAACTGCGCGTGATCGGCGGCGTCAACAAGCTGGTCCTGGAACGTGACCGGAAAGCCATTGACGAGGAGATCGAACGGCGTAAACCCCTCATGGCCGAGGGCGGCTTCATCCCTCTGCCGGACCATCTCATGACGCCGGACACCCCCTTGGATAATTACCGGTACTATCTCGACCGAATTCGGGAACTGAGATTCTGATTGATATGGCGCGCCGCCGTGGACCCCGCAACCTCCACCCCAAATCTTTTGGGCACACGGCGGCGCGCCTTCACTTCATTCGGCATCCCGATCCCAGGTGAAGTGATCCCAAGCAGCCGGCGACACTCTAGCGTTTGGTGGCCGCTACCAGTCGCCTGCGCAACAGATAAGCCAATCCCAGGAAGGGGAGAATCGTCAAGAGCAGCATTACGCTCCACCGGCTCGAGCCGGGAAGACCGGGCGGGCTGCTGGTGCTCGGCGGCATGGACGTCAAACTGAAATAGCTGCCGGTCATGGCAAAGCTGGTAGGGCTCTTAGGCACGATGGACTTGCCGCCGGAGTCAACGCCGGGGACGAAATTCGACGTACATGGCGGCCAGCTTAGGGTCGAGGAATCGCTCACCCACGGGACATTCGTCGCGTTCAACGTGTCGGGTGTCGGGTCGAATATCGGGCTGACGAGGGGATTATCCACCCTGGTAAAGATCAAGCGCGGAGTAACCGTGAACGTCGAACTGAAGGTGCCTCCGTTGGCGTGCGTCTTGGTGACGGTCATGGTGCCCGTGGAAGGCGGCGACGGATTCAATTGTACCGCCACGTTCCACTGGGAAGCGCCGGATGAACCCGTTACGGTAATCGGTGCGACGCTTACCAACGAAAGCGCGACCAATTCGATAGGAATCGTGTCGGTGCTGCCGATATCCGGCAAGTGGGCCGGTTCCTTGCGTTCGATGATGGTGTCGGTAGGTCCGAGGTCTCCGGTACATCCCGGGTAACTTCCCAAGGGCTGGCCCTGAAGCGGAATGACGCCGCTAAAGGGGTCTGAACCGGGTTCGAAGAAACCGGCCGGGATTGGCGGAATCGCATTGCCGAACTCGATGCTCGCGCCGGACTGCGCCTCGAGTAAGTCCAAACCGGGTAGCGCGCTGTTGTCCGTATCCGGCGGCGGACAGGATGACTGCCACCTCATCAGCATATTACCGCCCTGAACCAGGAACGGCTGGAGCATGTTGCTTCCGGTATCGAATCCGGGTACGAAATCCTCTCCACACGCGGGACACACCACGTCCGGGGCGCGAAAGACCCACGGGACGTTTCCACCGGTCAGCGTCGCGCAGGCCGGGACAGCACCGTAGTCGAAGACTCTTACGTCGCTCGGATTGGAAGTATTCGTGAAGGTCAGCTTGGGATATACAAACAGGGTCGAATTAAACGTTCCGCCTTCGGTAGAAGTCCGCTGGATATTTATCATGCCCGTTGAAGGTGTGACCGGCGAGGCTTCCACCTTCACGTCCCAGGTGCTCGAGCCGGAAGGAGAATGCGTCACAGTAATCGGCGCCACGCTCACCAGGTTCAGTGCCACAATCTCGATCGGGATCGTATCGCTCGAAGGAACCCCCGGCACGTCGGCCGCTTGCTTGCGCTCGACGACCGTATCCGCGTTCCCAATGTTTCCCGGACACGATGGCGAGGTCGGCATCGGATTTCCCTGAATCTGAATGATGCCGGTAAACGGATTCGAACTCGGCGCAAAGAAATCGGCTGGAATCGGGTCGAGCGGAGCGCTACCGATGTTTATTTGCGAATTGGAATCCGTTTCGAAGATATCGAAACCGGGCGGAACGGCGTACGAGGCAAAGGTTAAACACGTGAGAAGCAACGGGACACAGAGGAAAACACGAACCGACCACATACCAACCCTCCCAAGCCCCGAGCCAAGCATCACCAATATTATCATAAAAGTCAGGATTTCGCGCGAATTCTTTTTCCTCAAAAATGGAAGGTGATCCGGTGAGGTCTGTGTGGGGTCCAAGTCCGGGGTCGAAGTCCATAAGTGCTTGGCGTGCAATGACATGACGGGGCGGAAGCGGGTGAATTCACGTGAAAAAGCGGTACAAAATCGGTACAAAAGCGGACTTTTTTTGTGAAAATCGGTACAAAGTCGGGCAAAAGCGGTCAAAATTGGTACAAAAGCGGGATACATTTTGGTAGGAAATGACGGGAGGCTGGAGACCGTAGGCGGTAGACTATAGGCCGTAGGGTCGGTGGTGTTGGGCGTGATGGCCTCGTTGGTTGTGGGCCAAACGCTCTGGTTCCGCATTGAGCATTCCGCCCGAGGCGGACACGCCCGCCTTTGGCGGATGGATTGAATAGAACGCGGATGACCCGGATATGACGGATTCTCACGGATTACGGGTCTC
>JACQVH010000278.1 GCA_016209895.1 Candidatus Hydrogenedentota bacterium
AGTGCGGAATGAAGGCCTGGGGATGTTTTATTCAGCGTCTTGAGTGGCCGAGGCGGCCTTGAGGAGAGCGTAATTGAGTTGGTACGTCTGCGTGTTTGGATGGTCGGCGCCCAGGGCTTTTTCGGCAATCGCGAGAGCCCGGCGCATCAGGGGCTCGGCCTCGGCGAGCCGGTTCGTAGCCTGGAGCAACTGAGCCAGGTTGTTGAGTCGTATCGCGACCTTGGGATGTTCCGGCCCGTAGGCCGCCTGGTCAATCGTCAAGGCGCGGCGCATCAGGGGCTCGGCCTCGGCGAGCCGGTTCGTGGCCTGGAGCAACAGCGCCAGGTTGTTGAGTCGTATCGCCACGTGGGGATGGTCCGGTCCGTAGGCCGCCTCGTCAATCGTCAAGGCGCGCCGCATCAGGGGCTCGGTCTCGGCAAGCCGGTTCGTGGCCTTCAGCAACGAAGCCAGGTTGTTGAGAGCCATTGATGCGTGTGCCTATTCAAACCTTGTGGGCTGTTTATGCGTCGAACTCGACCAGCAAAGATGGGCAACGACCGTCAGATTACAGGAAATATAGGTAACGTCCCCATATTGCCGGGTAACGTCCCCATATTCCTCATATTCCGAACGTCCCCATATTCCGGACTCCATATTCCGTGGGTAACGTCCCCATATTCCTGATACGGGATGAGGAGTAATCGGCAGGATTGCTGGCAGGTCGGACCGACTGACCAATCGCCTGTCGGCAGGGAACGAGCACGCGTGAATTCCTCGGGATCCAATATTTGGGAAGGATAGGCAATTCTGCTTCGTTTCATCTTGTACGATCTCTCTTGGGTAGGTATACTCCAGCCACGTCGAAAAAGGAAATGTCTACCGGTTCGTCTTATGAGGAATCTCGAGCCTTTCTCCGTCTACAACGCAGCCGCGACGACCGAATCAATCAGTCGAGAACACCCACTAGCGGATTTAGTTCCACGTGATACGACATCCGGCTGGCACGTGGCCCGGAATCTCCTCAAGCCCCTGAACCATTTAGATTTCCTTCGTCGGAAGGAAACTATCGCGGCTGAGATCGGCCTTCACAATATCCTGACGCCGGCGGAGGTGTTCGACGGCAATTACGAGCGTCTCGCAAGGCACCAGTCGCGCAACTTGTCTACGCAGGATATGGTGCGAGTTCTGGCCTCCCAGACTGGGCGCAGCGATGCGACGATAATGAAAGATCTACGTGAGTACGCCACCGTATGTCACATGGAGTTTCATCCGACCGACCTATGTAACCTTCGATGCCGCGATTGCACCTACGGGCACGATGTACCCTCGCTTGCGCCGTTACCGGTTGAGTTCGAATTCGAGGAGATCGGCAAGCTTAGCCAACTCAAGGCGAAGTCAATGGTCGTGATTGGCGGGGGTGAGCCGACGCTCTATCGATGCGGGCAACATCGGTTCCAGGAGATGGTCGACCAGATTGTCGCTACGAATCCTGCGATCAGATTAGCGCTTGTGACCAATGGAACCCATCGTCCACCCGGCAACTGGCCAAATCGCTTCTCCTGGATTCGTGTCAGTCTCGACGCGGGCACGCCGAGGACGTATGAAGGATTTCGCGGAGCACAAATGTTTGACCAAGTGATCAAACACTTCCTAGAGTACCTGGAATTCAATGTGCCCTACGTCGGGATCAGTTTTCTTTATGCCAAGAGCAATGTCCACGAATATGCGGAAGCAGCTCGTTTCATATACGAAATAGTGCATCGAACCAATCCGGCTGCAATGGCAAAGGTAAACATCCAATACCGTCCCTTACGGCGAGACCCGTATCAGTACAGCCAACCGTTTACGGAGGCGGTCACGCCGCACCAGATTAGCAGGGCTGTGGACGATGTCTGCAAACTGGCCGACGGCTCTCCGGAGATGAAGCGCTTTCTGCGCGAGCAAACCAACGTCACGGCGATTCTTGGCGGCAATACCCACCCGGCATTCGACTTCGGCCGCTGCTACTATAGCGAGACCTTTCATATCGTTAGGGCAAACGGCGATGTCCGGCCGTGCTTTATTCGCGTCAATGAACCGGATTTCGTCCTCGGCAACATCAAAAGGGATCTGCTCGAGACTATCGCGCTGAACACGTTGTTCGTCGCCGCTCGCCGTAAGCCCCACTGCGATGCCCATGGATGTCGGCAATGCCATGTCAACTACACTTTTGAAATGGGGCTAAATGGGCGCATCGCGCCGTCGGCCTCCCCGGACGTACGGGATGACCCGATGTATTGAACACTGACGCCGCAAACGACCGATTCGACGTTGAGCATCGCAGTTCGATTCGCGTGCGGTGCCGTTTCCTTCATCGGGCGGGTCGCCCTTCATCTTACCGGACATCATGGGTCGGGTCGCCTGAAATAGCTAACCATATCTGTAAAAGCATAGAGGCCAACCGATCTAAACGTCATCATCGCCTCACCCGAATTGCGACAGAATACGCTGTTCCATCTATCGAGTTCACGCAGGGAGTTCTTGGCGCGATTCTCGTTACCGTAGTATCCAACCGTAACATGTGGACTCACCCGCTGAGATAGATCCATCCCCAAGATCCTGCCCACCGAGTCAGACAGGCCCCTAGCCTTTCGCAGGAGTTCTTCCAGCAATGCCTGCGATTGAGTATTTTCGGGCCTCAGACGGGCAACTAAGACTCGCCGGTGCCAGACATCGAGCTTGTCAAAAACGAAATCCACAGACCATCCTCTCCAAGTGACTAGTGGGGACTTCTGGATCGCCGTTAGGACGCGTTCATCCCTTGCGATTGAGTCTGGAAGGCCTGCCAGCATATCCTGAAGAGCCGTGAAATCTTTGGCCGAAATGGCTGTCAGATTCGCATCATTCACGCCATTCCACAACGTTACATGATAGGTCGATGCCGGAAGCAAGCACAGCATGAACTCACTTGTGAGGGTATTATCGGCCATCTCACGAACGGATTCAGAGAAGGCTCTGTATAAGTCCAATTCCTTGGAAGCAGCAACGCGCAGCGACAACTTGGCGACCTGATCCCCGTGGCTAATATTCTGTGTCGGGTTATCGAACAGCAGCGAAAAGCCGCGGAATGTAGCCCATCGCGGCGACATATCGACGAGTTTGTCATTTGTAATCGTGTCCATGCTCGGCGAGAGGCTGACGGATTGAGGGCTGTGATTGGCCTCGTCTTGAGCAGTCTCTCTCGCCAGGGCCTGCACGGAGCGCTCTAGGGCAAGGATCTGATTGTTCTTGGCGCCATAGCGCATCTCCTCCACTAACTCGCGTGCTTTCCGCAAGTGCTCGGCGGCTTTGCTAATGTCTTCACAGAATCCGGTCTGCGCGTGTGCCGCAACATGAAACCGTGCCCACTCCAAGTGGAGATCGGGCAAGTACAAGCGCATTCCTGTACGCTCTACCAGTTCGCCGACTTCAACGAGATCCTTCGTACTTCGAGAAAGATCGCGCCGACGGCGATAGAGTTCTGCGCGTGTCAGCAATCCGACGATGATCTGTTCGACTTCACCGGCGCATCTCAGACCTTCGACGCCTTTTTCGATGTACGAATCGGTTTGGGGAGGGATTGCCGTACCCGTGGAGTCGCTCTTAGCAATTTCGACTCTTCCCAGCAGGAGGCTATTCAGGGCCACGGCCACCATGTATTTCTGCTGCCGTGGGTACTTCGCCAAGTCGAGCGCCCGTTGGTTCGCGTCCGCGACGCGCCCCAACGAAAGTAAGAATTCGCAGTACTTGTAGCCCTGTATGCTATAGAGGGCAGGGGCTTCCGGATCTAGCCGCTTTTGAAATTCTTCCGCGGAGCGAAAGTACTGCCAAGCCTGTTCCGAATCGCCTAGTTTGTAGGACAAATCGGCGAGGATCGCCGTGGTGGCAAGCCGTTCGAATAGCGGCGTGCCAGAGCCTGCTGAGTCTTCAAGCTCGCGCAAAAGGTTAAGGGCCTCGACGAGCTCTCCCTGGAGCATTCGAACGAGGCTTAAGTGTCGGGTAGCGAAGGCAGCACCCTGGGAATCTCCGATGTTCAAGTACTGGTTGCGACCGGCTTGAAGGGCTTGAATGGCCTCGGAACTTCGTCCGAGGATCTTCAGTACGAGCCCAACATTGCTGAGGACAAAAGCTTGGTCACTCGCATGGAGGCTCGGGGTCGCTGCGGACCACGGTTCCTGGATGAAGCACTCGAGGGCTCTGAGGTCCGAGCTCACAGCTCCGAGTTTGTTTCGCGCAAAATTCTCCCCGCGACTGATCCGCTTCTTGTAAACGGCATCCAGAGCGTCCTGATGTCGGTCGGCTCGACATCCATGGACGATTGCTGCGTAAAGCCGTAGCAAGGGCTGCAGGCGGTCCGGGAGCGGATCAACGGAGTCTCGCAAAAACAGATACAATCTCTCGTTGCCCTTCTGCCACGCGTCCGGGAAACTCTCGCGCAGTCTCTCACGGAAATGAACTTTGACGAGGGGATGCGCATCTAGGGTATCAGGGTCATCAGGGTTGGCCGGAGCAAGGAGACCACAATCGCGAAGACGCACAACAGCGGTACGCCATTGGGGCAATCCTGGCAAGGCGTCGGTCAAAGTCGGAATTGGAGAGGGATTCGAGAGGGCCTCAAGCATCCGAGGAAAGGCAGGTTCATCGAAGAGTCCGAGAATTCGAAGGATGGCGACCTCATCGCCTTCTCCGAACCAGCGTTCGTAAGCTTGGACAACTTGGCGGGCAATGACCTCCACGGATTGGTGTCGGGACATCCCGACCAGGGAGCGATGGGACACATCGCCGCCACATGCGAATCTCAGGTATGTTCCCAAGAGGCGCAGCGTCAACGCGTGGCAATGTACCTCATTTGCAGCTACTTCCAGGTCCACCTCGCTACCTCTTACCCCAAGTTGCCGCAGGAGTAAGATGGCCGCTTTTGTTGGCAACTGTTGCAGCGCAACCTGCGGCGCTGTCGATTGGGCGCGGCTCGCCAGATCAGCGACCGGTGCACGTGTGGTTATCACGCATAACCCCGGATTTGAGACGGCAAGCTCGGACAACAGCACCCGCAACGCCGGATCGGTAAGCGTACCTTCGCTGCCAAGACCCGTGGGATGCTGTAGTGATTCCAGACCATCCAGTATTAGCAGAGTGCGGGATTGACGGAACAGCCGTGCAAGCCTTTCTCCTTTGTCCCAAAGGGAATTGATCGTAGGACTGTTGTAGCCAAACCAACCCAGCGCGGTATCCATGAAATCGTCCGCTGATACGGACCTGTCGTCCTCATCTCGTCGTCCATCATGTAGATCTACACTCCGCTGCCCGTCGAAGGTCCATCCATAGACGCGTTCGGCTCCACGGAAGTTCTCGACGCCCATATTGATCAGCCACTGATTGACCAGAGCCGATTTGCCGCATCCAGCGAATCCTACGATGCTGACCACATTCGTATTTGGGTTCTCCCAATACCCATCGAGGAGACCAAGTTCTGCCTCCCGGCCAACCACCCCAACATCGGTTGTGCGCAGCCGGGCGACAGAAATATCAACCGGTCCAACAGCGTTGGCTCCGTTTGCAGACGCCGGACGGAACCCGATCTCGCGAGCGACCCCGGCAGTCGAGCGAGGTCTGTTCGCAGGTGGTGGAGTATCTGAGACCGCCTCTGCTTCCGTTGGCGGCCGACAGCCATCCAGCAATTGATCAAAAGCGGCGTGAGCCTCGTCCCCGTAATCCACGTATTTGTAACGCCGCAGCGCGTCCGGGAGTTTGCAGTCCGTCAGCAGAAGCGGGATGAAGCGACGACTGATGTTCGAGGGGTCGCGAAAAAGGACGGTGCTGCGCTCGAGCGTTACCCAATCGGAGCCGAACGCATTCGGGGACATGCAGAGGATGAGCGTGCGTGACGCTTCGAGCCCGCGCTCGATGGCCAGGTAAATGTCGTCGCCCGGCCGGATGATCCATTCGTCGAACCAGACGCGCAGCGCGGCGTCTCGCAGGCGTTCCGCCAGGCGGCGCACACGGGGTTTGTCTTTGGAATTGTGGCTCAGGAAGACGTCGTATTGGAATGTGGTGGTCACGATTTTACTTCAACTCCTCGGTGGCGGGGTGGAAACGGTGAATTGAGAACGGTGAAGGGTGAGTTGAGAATGGTGAATTGCGAACGGTGAAAGGTGAACCGTGTTCGGTGAGGGTGTAGGGGAGGTAGTTGGCTCTTTGTCCACGGCCGGTTTTTAAGGTGCCGGATTGGCGCCTTAAAGAATTGAATTCGGGCGGTGTGGGTTGGAAAACGAAATCGGAGGGGAAATGGTCGGGGTTGCGTTTCACGGCGCGTTAAGGTCGCAAATTGCGACCTTGAACGGAGCCTGGCCAAGTGGATCAGAGGTTCGACCGGTTCTGATGTGTCGAGTTTCAGCTTCCTGTTCATTACCCCAATCCCCACTCATTACATCCCGCGAATCACCATAAGTGGAACGCCCGCCTGCCGGGTTATGGACCGCACAGCCCGTTGCGAGAGAGTCTAGCAGAAGTAGTCTAGCATGACAAGTTGGTTCGGCGGGTGGGCGGGGTTTGTCGGGAGGGCGTGGCCGTGGGTGTAAGAGATGCTTTCCCGCGCGGCGCGGGACTCAGCATGACAGGGGCGGCGGGTGGGCGCGCGGGAACGGGGTAATTTGCAAGAAGCTGTTCTTTGCGGTGAACTGAGGGACTCGTGATGATGGCGTCAGGGGGGTTCGGCGGAGATGACTGGTGCGGAGCGATGCCCTTACGGGCACACTACGAACTGCGTCGTCGGTGAAGGCCGAGTTTTGAACGAGGGGTCGCAATGGCAAGTGGCGCTGGGTTTGTTTCGCCCTTTCAGGGCTTTGTAAGTGGCGTACTACAACCCAGGGCGTCGCTTCGCTTTGCCCTGGGCTGACGTGTTGCCGCCCCATTCGGGGCTTGATTGGTGGCGTTCGGCAATTTCGAGGCTTGGTTGGTGGCGTTCTGAAACCCCGGGGCGTCGTCCGCCCGCCGCAGAGGGCGGGCGCTACCGGGACGAGGGCTGTCTGGGCATGATTCGTACAATCTCGCACGCGACCTCTTCTGGTGATCGGTTATCGGTGTCAATGGTTAGATCGGCGGCGGCTTGGTACAGGGGCGTGCGGGTTTCGAGGACTTCGGCGATTTCTTCGAGGAAGGTTTTGGCGCCGGTCAAGGAGGGGCGATCGGCGCTGTCTTTGATGCGGTTGGCGATGGTGGCCGGTTCCGCCCGCAGCCAAATCAATGGCCCCTTGGTTTTGAGCGCGGCGACGTTTTCCGGTCGCAAAATGATGCCCCCGCCGGCGTCAATCACGGTATCGTCCAGGGCTCCGACTTCTCGCGCCACTTCGGATTCGACGTCGCGGAAGCGTTCCCAGCCGTGGCGGTTCACGTAGTCGGCGATGGAACAACCCACGCGCCGGACGATTTCTTCGTCGGTGGAAACTAATCGCCGTCCGGTTTGCTCGGCGAGAAGCCGCGCCACGGTGGACTTGCCCGTGCCGCGATAGCCGATTAGGACGACGTTCAAGGGACGGCTTTCACGAGTTCGGCGACCAGGGCATCGCGCATGATGTTACGCGGCGCGGGGACGCCGGTCCATCGCTCGAATTGCAGGACGGCCTGGTTGATCAGCATCTCGACGCCCGGGATGGTTTGACACCCCGCGGCTTCGGCGTCTTGAATGAATCGGGTCCGGCTCGGCCGGTAGACCATGTCGAAGGCCACTTGCCCGGCGCGAAACAATTCTCTGGGCACACACGTTTCGCCGGGATGGGGATGCATGCCGACCGAGGTGCCCTGGATGACGATGTCGTGACTGGCCATGGCCGACGGTAGGTCTTGCTCGAGACGGCGGCCGCGCACTTCGCATTCGGTCTTCGATTGCAGGTCGTCCACCAGCGCCGTCACTTTGCTCTCGGTCCGGCCGAGAATGGTGATCTCGCTTACATGGGCCAGTTCGGCCATCGCGAACGCCACGGCGCGGACGGCTCCGCCGGAACCCACGAACAATACGCGTTTCCCGCGCAGATCGACGTCGGCATCGGCGAAGGCGCGGAGCGTGCCAGGACCATCGGTGGTAGCGCCGATCAGCCGGCCCTCGTAGTTGGTGATGGTATTGACGCTGCCGACGTGCTGGGCCATCGGCTCGATTTCATCGAGATAATCCATGACGGCGCGTTTGTGCGGTATGGTTACGCTCATGCCGCGAAACGAGGGCAGCGCGCGCATGCCGGTGAGACACCCGGCGACGTCCTCGACGTGGAAGGCCACGTACACATAATTGAGGCCGGTCGCCTCGAAGGCCGCATTGTGAATCAGAGGCGAGAGCGAGTGCTCGACCGGATTCCCGATTACCGCGCACAGGCGCGTGGCTGTGTCAATTTGCCGCATAGTCACCTGCCATCATCTACGAGATTGGAATCATCCCGGTGGCCACGCCATGGGACGGCCGCCCAGGATGTGCAGATGGATGTGGAAAACACTTTGTCCGGCCCAGGGACCGTAGTTCAGCACGTAGCGGAAGCCGTTCTTGGTGAGCCCTTCCTGCTCCGCGATCTCGTTCGCGCGCAGGAACATTCGGCCCACGAGCGGCGCGTCCTGGGCGGAGACATCCGTAATGTTGGCGATATGAGCGCGAGGAACAATCAAGACGTGCGTGGGCGCGCCGGGATTGATGTCGCGGAACGCGTAGAACTCTTCGTCGGAATAGACTTGGGTCGAGGGGATAGTTCCGGCCACGATTTTGCAGAATAGGCAGTCCGCACTCATGGAATGGCTCCTTCCTGTTTCGGAAACCGGCCCGATTCGTCGGGTCCGAGCGCGCATAGCTTATCGAAATCGTGCGAGGGAGCGCAAAAAAAGAGCGGGGTGGGTAGCACAAAGTGAGACCCATTTAACGGCTAAAAGCCAACGCGGGTGGCGGCGTTTTCACCCACTTCCGCCGCGCTTCAGTACGTGCTTACCCACCCCAAAAGTGAATCGGGCAACGCCTCTAGGACGCAGGGCAGATTATAGCCGAGAGCGGGAGTTTTGTCATCAGGAAAATTTGGCGTGGGGATCGCCTCGAATCGTGGCCCCACCCGGGCCCATTGATAAAAGTTAACCTATTGGTTCTAAAGGACTTATGAATCTTGATTGGAATTGAAAAGACCTAGCTCGTACAGTATCAGAGTTGCGCCAAGTATGGCGGCCGTTTCGGAACGAAACGTGGTCCTGCCCAGCGAGATTGGCCGCGCTCCCCGACTCAGAATATGCTGCAATTCTTCGGCGGTGAAATCGCCTTCCGGACCTACGACCAGCGTGACGTGGGAATGATCCTGGATAGCCTCTTTCAAGGAAATGCCGGGTATGTCGCGGGTCGCCACGAGTAGTGCGCCTCGACTGGCTTCGAGCGCGTCCGTCAAGTTCGGAGCAGATTCGAAACGCGGAAGCCAGAGACGTCCACATTGTTTGCAGGTTTCGATAGCAATTCGTTGAAGTTTATCTTTCAGGTCGGGGGCGCGTTCCGATTGTGCGGCGCGGAAAAAACAGAAATCGGTGACGCCGATCTCGGTTCCGTGTCGGACCGACTCTTCGATGGCGCGCGAATGGTGGAGCCAGGCTTGCATAAGCGTGAGGCGATAGGCCGGCTCGGGCTCGACGTGTCGCTCGGTGATCTCGATTTCCAACTCACGGCGGGTGGCGCGGTTTACCGTTCCGAAGCATTCACGACCGCGACCATCGAATACGGCCACCTTCTGCCCGTGAGCCAGCCGCACTACGCGCAACGCATGGTGCGCTTCGGCGCCGGTCAAGGTCAGCGTGGAGGCGTTGTCGGCGAGGCCGGGCACATAAAAACGGTGGAGGTGAGACATTTTCCCCCGATCTTCCCTAAGCGCGCTAAAGCCTGCTACTAATTATCGGAGAGTATGCTACACCCTCGCTGAAGCGAGGTGCAAAGAGGAGTCCGCTGAAGCGGGCTAATTACAACTGGTCCACGGGACTCAAGAGTAACTTCAGTTCCCGGACGGTGTTCCCTCGGTTCCGGTTGGGGGCGCGGCGGAAGGCGCTTCTCCCTCCGGAGGCTGGGTTTGTTCACCTGGGGGAGTGATCCCTTCGAGCAGTTGCTCCCCTTCCTGAATATGCATGGGGGTGCGATGTTCCGGAGCGATCAGTTTCTTCGTAATATTCCTACCCGTCACGCTCGCTTCCCAACCCGCATCCGCGAGGATGTAGAAGAACTTCGTGTTGGGTCCTTCATTCAAAATCAGTCTTCCGGTAATACTCACGGGTTCTTCAATGAGGGGCACTTCCTCCCCGTCTTTCATTTGCACGAGCATCACGTCACGCATGGGGGGAATTTCGCAGAAGTAGCACTGGATGGGCACCGGCAGCAGCATGAACTCGCTCATTTGGACGAATCGGTCAATGGGCGTCATAAACCCGATGACCGTAACTTGGGAGTCCTTCCGTGGCATCAAGTCCTCGGGGAAGGTCGGGCCGGACCGGTAAGTGCCTCGGGTCTTGCGCAAGAGGTCCCACTGCAGGGTATCCAGCCCGATTTGGATGCGATTATCCTCATGGAACCGGCGCGTCTTCTCCATCTTCTCCTTGAGGGTGCCGCGGCGCAATTGGGTATTGGCAAATACCAGTCCCGCCAGGATCACCACGATCCCGACCAAGGTTACCATTTCTTTCATTACTCGTCTGCGCAGCATTTCCTATGAATCCTTATGAATTTGCCATCAGGCCTCGGCCAAGTTCCTGGCGACATCGGTCCGATACGCTTGCCAAGCCGGAAGCACGCCGGCCAGTAGGCCGACCAGGGCCACGACCGCGTACGCGTACGTGTGTTCTACGCTGAGGCCCAGACCGCCGATGGACATGCCGTACTTCTGGGAGAGATACAAGCCAAATACCCAAGAAACCACGTTGCCCAGCAGCCAGCCAGTCACAATACCCAGTATTGTAACCAAAAACGATTCGATGATCACGGCGCCGAATATTTCAAAGGCGGACGCCCCTAAGGCGCGCATGATCGCCATGTCGCGGCGGCGCTGGAGAATGGAGAGGTACAAGCCGATCATGATGGAGAGCGCAGAGACAATCACGACCAGATAGCCGACCGTCAGCAGCACCGTCTTTGCCGTAGCCAGGAATTGGTTGTACAGCTTGGCGATCTCGTCCACGGGGACCGTGGCCATGGCGTTAAACTCGGTGTTGACGAATTCCTTGAATTGGAAGCGCGCCGCGGGGGTTTTCAGGTCTACGAGGACGGCGGTGATCTTGTCGCGGGTGGTCATTCCCGGCTCGACATCCTCGGCGTGCAAATCCCAGACCGAATCTATGCTGCACAGGATGGCGCGGTCCCCGGGCGTGCCGGATGGTTTGAGCACGCCGACCACCGTGTAAGGGTGCAGCTCATGACTCGTGATTTGCAGGTCCTTGGGCAATTCGATGAGGCCGTGGGTGCCGATGAACTCATCCCCGACACTCAGGCCGGTCTGCTCGGCGACGAAACTCCCGACCACGGCTTCCATCGGTTTTTCAAAGGCCCGTCCGTCGGCGAGTTGGAACGGCTGGCGTTCCTCGCCCCGGTAGGTCCAGACGTAGCTGAGCAAATCTGCAGTCGTCCCCACCAGTCGGAATCCGCGGAAGGTATCGCCTAAACCGACGGGGAAAGCGCCGCCGACGTCCTCGTGCTTGCGTAGTTGGTCGTAGATTGCATAGTCAATGTTTCCGGTGGGCCGGTCCATAAAATAGACCGCGCTCAACACCAATTGAAGCGGGCTGCCTTTGGCGCCCACCACGATGTCGAAGGCTTGTCCTTCTTCTTCAAACCGCTTCTTCGTCTCTTCGCGCAGGGTCAATACCGTTCCGATTAGCGCCACGCCAAGGGCCACCGAAAGCAGCGTCAAAGCGGTGATCAGTTTGCGGTTCCAGAGATAGCTCCACGCGATGAACCAGAGACTCATGGAGTCACCTCTCGCACCAAGCCGGAGCAGTCAAAACGTTCGGGAAGTCGTTCCGCGATGGCGAGGTCATGCGTGACGAGCAGCATGGTCACTTTTTGCTCGCCGCACATTTCGAGCAGCAGGTCCATGACGCCTCGGGCGGTCTTGGGATCGAGATTGCCGGTGGGCTCGTCAGCGATAACGATCTTCTGGTGATTGGCCAAGGCGCGCGCGATGGCTACCCGCTGGCGCTCGCCGACGCTCATCGTCGCCGGTTTGCTGTGGAGCCGGTGGCCGAGGCCGACGCGTTTGAGTAGCTCCGTCGCGCGCGTTTTCCATTCCGATTCGGGGCACGTATCGCTGAACCGCATGCCCAACATAACGTTTTGAATCGCGGTGAACGGCGCTAGGAGGTTAAAGGTCTGGAAGACGAAACCGAATCGTTCGCCGCGGAAGCGGTCGAGTCGGACCTCGCTCAATTGCTGGATTTCAACGCCATCCACTCGAATCGTGCCGGTCTCAGGCCGCAAGAGCCCGGCAATCAGGTTGAGCATGGTGGATTTTCCGCAGCCACTTGGCCCCCATAAGGCGGTCTGGGACCCTTCGAGCACTCGAAACGATTCGCAAAGAAACTCGACGCCCGGCCCGAGCCGTCGGCGGCATTCCTGCATGACCACCATATATGAAATCAGACTCCTTGAACTGCGAACTGCGACCGGTCCGGGACCGGTAAACGCTTGAACGCAGAAACCTTTCGTACCGTTGACAGGAGGTTATCTCTGGCGTGGAGGCTTACCGGCTGACGCGATACACAGAAACGCTGAAAAACAAGACTGGAGATTACCACACACGACGATTCTGAGTCCAACTTCGAGTGCTGCGTGCCGCCATGCCTTTCTCTTGGAGAGATGGAAATAAGACGGACCGAGGAATCTGGTTCTTTTGCGCCTCCGAGGGGACATGGTACGATGTTTCGGTAATTCGTTCACGGAGGGCTTACCGTGCAGTACCGGCAATTGGGCAAGTGGGGAGCGCGGGTCAGCAGTCTCGGGCTCGGCACGTACTTGACCGTCGGGTATACCAGCGATGACGACACGTCGCGGGCGATGGTCCGTTGTGCGTACGAGCAGGGTATCAACTACTTCGATACCGCGAACGCCTATGCGCAGGGCGAAGCAGAGCGCGTCCTGGGCCGGCTTCTGGCCGAGTATCCGCGCTCCGACCTTTTCGTCCTGACGAAGGTATGGGCGCCGATGGGCCAGGGTCCGAATGATCGCGGCCTGTCGGCGAAGCACATCCGCGAACAATGTGATACGAGTTTGGAGCGGCTGGGCATGGACTACGTGGACGCGTATATGTGTCACCGACCGGACCCGGATACGCCGCTCGAAGAGACGGTTCGGGCGATGGAAGATCTGGCGCGCGCCGGCAAAATTCTCTATTGGGGCGTGAGCGAATGGCCCGCGCCAATGATCGTGAAGGCCAACGCAATCGCGCGCGAACTGCGCGCGCGACCGATCGCGGTGAGCCAGCCTCGATACAATTTGCTGTATCGCTATCCGGAGTCCCTCCTTTATCCGACGACCGCCGAGGAAGGCATCGGCAACGTCGTTTTTTCCCCGCTGGCGCACGGGATGCTCACCGGGAAGTATCAGCCCGGAGAGGAACCGGCGGCGGGCACGCGGGCCGCGGACCCTCGGCAAAATGCAGTCATCAAGAAGATGTATTGGACCGACGAGAATAAGGCGAAAGCGCAGTCGCTCGTGGCGCTGGCGAACGAGTTGGGCATGGGCGCGGCGGAGTTGGCCATCGCATGGTGTCTGACGAATCCCGCCGTCAGCAGCGCAATCCTCGGCGCATCGTCCGTGGAACAACTAAGTCAGAATCTGAAGGCGCTCGAGATCGCGATGACACCCGAGATCGCCGCCCGCATGGATTCAATCTTCCCGGCACCCGGGGAATCGAGCGAACAGCATTGAAGAGCTGTGACTACCGAATGCAAACCGAATCACGATCGGCAAGTTGACTCGTCGGGTGGGAATATTTTATATTGCTCGGAGAAGCTGATATCGTGCCCGGACCGAATTCTGACCAATGCTATTCATCGGGTCATCATAAGGAGATTGAAGTGAAACGAACGTATCAGCCGTCCAAGATCAAGCGGAAGCGGGAGCACGGGTTCCGCGCACGGATGGCAACTGTCGGCGGCCGAGAAGTTCTCCGGCGGCGGCGCAGCAAGGGACGCAAGCGTTTAAGCGTGTAAGCCAAGGTAGGCCCGCGAGTTGCGCGGGCCGTGATGATAAAGGAGGTAAGAAAGCTGTTGTG
The DNA here is from genome assembly GCA_016209895.1 of Candidatus Hydrogenedentota bacterium. Taxonomy (GTDB): domain Bacteria; phylum Hydrogenedentota; class Hydrogenedentia; order Hydrogenedentales; family SLHB01; genus JACQVH01. Next base: position 14,256 of record JACQVH010000278.1, read on the forward strand.
CCGGGCCGGCAGAGGCTACCACGTACGGAGCGACTCACCCGGAAATGCGATTTTGAGTGGGTTTACCAACATGGAACCAAACGGGTGGGACCACATTTTCTCTGCTACATGGCCCGGCGGGAAGGTCAGGGACGAAAAGTCGGATTTGCCGTATCACGAAAGGTCGGAAAGGCGACCGTCCGCAATCGGGTAAAACGCCTAATACGCGAAGTGTATCGCAGGCACCGTTCCGAATTAGCCGGTGACTTGTGCCTGGTAGTGATTGCGCGATCCAGCTCTCGTGAACTTAGCTTTGAAGAGTGCAGCGCGGCGATACGGCGGCTCTGGTCTCAAGGAGGCGTGCTGCATGGGTAAGATTCTGGTGGCGCTGATAGGCGTGTACCAACACTGGATTTCGCCCTGTCTCGGCGCAAACTGCCGATTCACCCCGACTTGTTCCCACTACGCGATTGAGGCAATTCGCAGACACGGTACCCTGCGGGGCGTTGGCTATCTGGTGTGGCGCTTGGCGCGTTGCCAGCCGTTTTGTCGCGGCGGCTACGACCCCGTACCGTGAATTGGCTATCCGATAACCCGCCTCGGGCGTAGTTCCGCAGAGAAATAGCAGCTTTCAATCCTCCTTGGGAGACCCCAAGGGTGGACGAACACGACGATAAACAGATGGTGCGCAATCAATTGATTGCCATCGTTCTGATGACGGTGCTTTTCTTCGTGTGGATGCAGTGGTTTTTGCCGCCGCCCACGCCAAAGCCGCCCGTCGCGCCGACTGGTCAGACGGCCCCCGAGACCGCGCCGGAACCGGAGAGGACGGCTGAGGCCGAGCCGCCGGCGGCCCCGGTGGCGGACGCCAGCCAATGGCCGTTCCTGCCACCGGTGCCGACGGAGGTGGACGCGGCGACGGATGAGGTCACGATCCAAGACGAGCGATTGCGTCTCGTTTTTACCCGAATCGGCGGACGACTTAAACAAGCCCACGTGCTTCTCGGTAAGAACGGGGCGAACTCGACCCAGCTTGTTCCGGAAGCCGGTGGGGCGCCGGATGCCGAGGCCGTTTACCCACTCGGCCTGCGCTTCGTCGCAAACCCGGAGTTGGGAGATGAACTTGACCGGCGTCGTTTTGATGCGGCGGTAGACGCTACGGGAAAATCCGTCACTTTCACGCTGACCCTGCCCGGGGCGGCGCTGATCCGCAAAACTTTCGCGCTGACGGACAAGCCTCACGTTCTCGACGTGAAGGTAGACTATCAAAACCTCGAACCGCAAGACCGCGCCTTCGGACTCGATTATACGCCGGCCTATGTACTCAATTGGGGCCCAGGTCTCGGCGGACTCGATCCCGCGAAGGGGGACGTCCAGACTCTGCTCTGGCGTAAGGGCGGATTGAATGAATCCTTGCCCGCGGCGAGCATTGTTCCCGAAGCCGAAGGCAAGCCCTTTCAGAAGTCTATCCTCGATCCGGAATGGGTGGCGTTGGCCAGCATGTATTTCGTGGCGGCCTTCCGTCCGGAGTTCACGGCGTCGCAGGTCTGGATTACGAGTACCGAAAAGGCGTTCCGTGTCGGGCTGGCCGTGCCTGCATTCCGAGTCGCCTCACAAGCGATCCAGGAGAACCTGTTCCAGGTATACCTCGGACCCAAGCAACTCGACCATCTAGGCGCGGCGTGGGCGACATTGCCGACGGCGCTTCGTTTTTTTGACTACGGGATATTGGATTGGTTCGCCAAGACCTTGCTCCATATTTTGAACTGGTTCCACAAGCACTTAATCGCCAACTACGGGGTGGCCATCATTCTGCTGACGTTCCTGGTGCGGGTGGTTATGTTCCCGCTCACCATCAAACAGATGAAGAGCATGAAAAAAATGCAACTCCTCGCGCCGGAACTCGAGGAATTGAAGAAGAAATACGGCGAAGACGCCCAGGAACTTCAACGGAAGATGATGGAGATGTACCGGGAACGCGGCGTAAATCCGCTGGGCGGCTGTCTGCCCGTCTTGGTTCAATTCCCGGTGTTCATTGCGTTGTACCGCATGTTGGCGGCCGCATTTGAATTGCGGGGCGCGCCGTTCCTGGGTTGGATCACGGATCTCTCCCAACCGGACCACTTCCTTCATCTGCCGTGGCTGAAGGGAGTTCCGCTGTTGGGCTATTTCGAGTATATCAACTTGCTGCCGATACTCGGCGCAGTAGCCATGGTCCTCAGCACCAAGCTGATGTCGCCCCCCGGTCCGGTCCAGAATCCGCAGCAGAAAATGATCATGACGATCATGCCGGTGATGTTCAGTTTCTTTTGCTACAACCTGCAGTCCGGCCTGAACTTGTACATTCTGACCAGCACGATATTCGGCATAATTCAGCAGAGTTTCACCACCATGATTCAAGTGAGCATCGAGCCCAAGAAGAAGACGGTGCGCAAACGCCAGCATTTTTACACGGCGGCGCAAGCCCGCAAGCGCCGGCTGGCAAAGGAAGCCAAACAGCGACCTCGGCGGAACGAAAGCTCGTGGCTCACTCAATTCTTAACTGCACACCACTTAACCACCAGTCAGCGCTCTGAGAAGAAAGAAGAATGATTGAAAGGAGGCGCCATTCATGAGAAGTGTTGAAGTCAGCGACAAAACCCGACAAGGCGCAATCCAGCGCGCGCTAGAACAACTCGGCGTAGAACTCCACGAGGCGCAAGTCGAAATTCTCGACGAAGGCAGCAAAGGTATCTTTGGCCTCGGCGCCCGCGACGTGCGCGTGCGGGTGTCGGCGGAACATCTTGCCGATGTACCGGACCCCCAGGCTGCGGCCCTCTTGCGCGAGGTAATCACGCGCATGGGTATGGAGGCTACAGTGACGAGCGAGCCGGCCGATAACGGCGGCCTGCGATTGAAAGTTGCGTCGCCGGATTCCGCCATACTGATCGGACGCAAGGGCCAGAATCTCCAGGCGATGCAATATTTGTTGAATCGGATGGTGCATAAAGGAGAAGGTTCGGAGGACAGCGGAGAACGAATCACCATTGATATCGAAGGGTACCTCGATCGCCGCCAAACTTCACTCGAAGAAATGGCCCGCCGCGTCGCGCAGAAGGTCAAGGAAACCGGTCGTCGGATTCGTATGAAACCACTTTCCGCCCCGGAACGCCGGGTAATCCATGTAACGCTACAAGACAACCCGGATGTCCGTACGTTTAGCGTGGGAGACGGTCCGGGCCGCACCGTGATTGTGGCGTTGAAGGACGAACAACGCCAAGAGCATCGTCCGGAGGCGCCGCGCCCGCGCGGCCCGCGCGACAGCCGACCCGCCCCGCGCAGCATCGGGTCTGCGCCGAGCGGCGGACCACTAACCCGGCACACTACCCGACCCGTTCGCTCGATGCGCGGCGCGCTGCCCCGACGTCCGCGGCGCGGACCTCGACCGGGAGGGCGCCCGGCGGGAGGCAATCGCGCGCCGGGCGAGGGAGAAACGGCCTGATTACTACGCGTCGCATCCAGGATCGAGTCCGGGAGTATTACGGCAGAATCCTCAAGAACCACCGTGAACTGAAGACGAGCGCTTGTTGCTCGGGTAACGGGCTGGTTCCGCGTCTTCAACGAATCCTGGAGGAGATCGAGCCGGAAATTCGCGAGAAGCATTACGGCTGCGGTTCGCCGATTCCCAATGCGATCGAGGGTTGCACCGTCCTCGATCTCGGCTGCGGGACGGGTCGCGATACGTATCTGGTTTCGGGGTTGGTGGGCCCGGCGGGGCGGGTGATCGGCGTGGACATGACCGAAGAGCAATTGGCGGTCGCCCGAAAATTCCTCCCCGCACAGATGAAGCGGTTTGGCTTTGACCGCCCGAACGTGGACTTCCGCCACGGGGTCATCGAAGACCTCGAATCCGTCGGCATCGCCGACGAGTCCGTAGACGTCGTCATTTCGAACTGCGTCATCAACCTTTCCCCCGACAAGCCGCGGGTTTTCTCCGAGATTCTTCGTGCGCTTAAGCCCGGAGGCGAGATGTATATTGCCGACGTGTTTTGTGATCGACGGCTGCCCACCGAACTCATGAACGATCAAACACTCGTGGGCGAGTGTCTGGCCGGCGCCATGTACATCGAGGATTTCCGGCGCTTGTTGGCGGGGCTCGGCGGTCCCGATTATCGTGTTATGGCGCGTAACCCGATCATCCTGGACGACGCGGAGATCGAAGCGAAACTCGGCCTGGCGCAGTTCTTTTCGGTCACGTTTCGCGCGTTTAAGCTGCCGACGCTCGAAGACCGATGCGAGGATTACGGACAAATCGCCGAGTATTTGGGGACTATCCCGGACGAACCGCACTCTTTCCGCCTGGACGACCACCACCTCTTCGAGACCGGCCGCCCGGTCCCGGTCTGCGGCAACACCGCCTCCATGCTCTCCGAAACCCGCCTCGCTCCTCATTTCCGCGTAACCGGCAACCGCCGCCGCCACTTCGGCCTCTTCCCCTGCAGCCCAACGACAGCGCCCACCACAAAATCCACCAGCGGCACGAGTTGCTGCTAAACAATTGACTCAAACAGGTTCAAGCCTCCTTGCTCGGTGAAGGCGTAAGGGGCGTTTGATGTTCCGGCCCCGATTCAAGATCACAGATTGTGATCTTGAATCGGTCGAGCCGGCTGGTTCCCAGATTACACGCTGTGAGCTCAAAGACGTGGCTTCCGCGAATTGCACATTCCGACGATGACGGACACGTAATCCGGAGGAAGGCAGCCTCGTATCGCGCTGGGTCCGAGCCTATTTCTAACGTCATCGCATATGGTAGACTGGAATCGTGAAATTCCAAATAGAGTTCGCGGAGTCTGTGAAACCACATTTGATGACGTTAACTGCCCGAGACCGCTCCATAATATTTGATGAAATCGCCGAGCAGCTTTCGTATCAACCGCTCGTCGAGATGAAGAATCGGAAACCGTTGCGTCCCAATCCGATCGCCCCGTGGGAATTGCGAATTGGCAAACTTCGCGTATTTTATGAAGTAGTTTCTGGGCAGCCAAACGTAGTCCGAATTCTTGCCGTTGGTAAAAAGGAACGAAACCGGCTCCTTATCGGTGGCCAGGAGATAGACCTATGAAGACGATGAGACTCTCACGCGACTCGCAGTCGCTCGCGAAGTGCGCCCGAGAACTTGACAAAGAGATCGTGATACTCACGGATCGCAACAAACCGATTGCCGCTCTGGTACCCCTGAAACATGTGGACCGAGAATCGATCGCGCTGAGCGCCCATCCCGAGTTTCTGGAGATTATCGCGCATGCGCGTCGCGAATTCGCCGCCGGAAAAGTCCTCTCCTTCGACGCAATGAAGCGGGCGGTGCTTCCGGCGCGCGCGGCCGACAAACCTACTGCGCGAAAGCGAAAAGTGCGCCCCCGCTAAGTAAGCTGCTGAAATTTGTCCCGCAAATGCGACGAAGATGTGCCCTCTGCTTGTGCGCCCGGGCGCGTAAACAGGGCGTGTCCTTGGAAACCTTGATCAATGCTTGGCCGACCGAGAAACTGGCAGCCGCCACCGGTGAGAAGCACTTGGGGCAGCTTTCCACGCGGCTTTCCGCGAATTCTCCCGGTGGACGCCGTCGCACCGAACGGAGCGTAACGCTGGCCAATATCGCTACTCTCTTTCGGACACCTTGATCGGTAGGCAATCATACTGTCTCTCGCCTCGTCGCAGAGGCGCCAACAGCAATAGTTTCTTCCGCTGGCTGTCTAGGTAAGGTATACTCACTTTCCTGAATTTCGCTATACTATCGGTCACTTGGGATGAGACCGCCTTCAAGGCGAGAGGCCAGCGTGTTTGCACGAACCCTCTGTGGAAGCTCACTGATGTTGCTCATATTGGCCAGCACAGTTTTCACTGCAACGAATGCGACAGCACTGATTGCTGGCGACATAAACGATTCCGGGACGATCGATGCTGTAGACGTACAGCTCACCATCAACGCCGCACTTGGTCTAACCAGTCCTTACCGAAGCGATTTGGATTTCAACACGTATACCGATGCGGTAGACGTTCAATTGGTCATCAATGCAGCTCTCGGTATAGTCATTGATGGGGACAGCGACGGTCTCGCCGATGCTGCGGAACATATCCTTGGTACGGATTCCATCAAGCAAGATACGGATGGCGACAATATGCCTGATGGCTGGGAAGCAACAAACAACCTGGACCCCCGCGACGTCGCTGACGCTTACTTCGACTCGGACGGGGATAGTCTCACAAACCTGGAGGAGTTTGTTCTGGGTACCGACCCGCAGCAGGTTGATGTACTGCCCAGTCCACGGTATCAGTTCAAGGCGATTACGGGATCCGGCGGGCCTTATTGCGTGAGCTTCGATAGCCAGACAGGGACAGCCATAACATGGGTATTCGGCCATCCGGAATCCGCCCAGGTTTGCACGTTTCAGAAACCGGTTGAGAAACGGGCAACGAAATAGAGAGTGTGTCAACTAACAGCGCAGCGAGGAAATGAAACTGCAAAGGAGGACATAGGCATGAAATCAAATGTAGTGTATCTATTGCTCGGTGTAGTAATCGCTTTCGTGGCTGTGGAGACTGTTGGTGCCACAGGGGACGAAAAGGTGCTAGGATCGACGACGGGACGGTACCAATTCGAGATGCTTCTTGGTGGATATTCCAACATTGACTGCGTGATTTTCGATCCGGAGACGGGGACGGCGAACACTTGGGTCTTCGGAAACTATCAGGTTAGCCTTCAGGTTGTCCCGTTTACTCCGGCGCCGTGAGGCAGATACATGGGGAATGGATGGCCTTGCAGAAACAAGTTTCAACGGCAAATGTGCACATGATCGGTTGGCGGTCATCACTCGGGTCGCTCGGGCCATGAGACCTAATTCTTAATTCTGGGCGGCGGGACGTTGGTAAGTTAAGAGTTGAGCCAGGACGGCATGGGAGGTAGGACTGCTTCTACCGTCCACTGTTGAACTGTGAGATATTCACTGTCGGATTCGCGAGTTAGGCATGATGACCACGAAACGACAACACTTGTTGTCGTGAGGGACTGTCTTGGAAAAAGTCGGAAAACTGGATGCGGCAAAAAGACAATTGGTAACGGCGATACAGCTCTTTTTTGAACGAGAGGATTCAGTTTCAATTCATACTCTTACCTCGGCGGCTTACCAATTGGTGTATGATATCTCTCAAGATCGAGGGCTGACGAGTTGGGTAAGAGGAAACCCCTTGGTTCGCGATGAAAAACGAAAGGAATGGCAACGTATTTTAGGCGAATCGCAAAACTTCTTTAAGCATGCCGACCGGGACCCGAATCGAGTTCTTGATTTTGAACCAGAAATGACCAGATTTTCCCTTTTTGATGCCGTGTCTCTCTACCGGGAGTTAACCCCTGAGCATTTCCACGCGGGCATCGTTTATCAGCTTTGGTTCGTTGTTGCGTACGATGAGTTTCTGTTGCCGGGGCGATGGAAGGACTTGGTTACACGACTCAAGCAGAAAGGGCTGGATCCGGGACAGTTTGACCATATATTGCGCCTGCTGGCGAGTGCCGACCTCGTCTTGCCTCTGTTGGGCAAGGGATCAGTTATCGATGCGGCTCGGGGAGGTAAGCGAAATGACCTTAGATGATGAAATTGAGGAAGCAAACAAGCAGTCGTGGCAGAATGCGAGCGAGCAATACCGGATGAGGGAAGAAGATCCGCCAACCACGCTTTATCACTACACTGACGCCGCCGGGCTCGAAGGAATCCTCCGATCCGGCACCATATGGGCTACACACGCCGGCTACCTGAACGATCCACACGAGGTCGTCCATGGTCAAGAGATTTTTAGAAGTATGATTACTCGAACTTTGATCCATTCAAAAGATGTGATCGGCCGTGAGTTCTATGATAAATGCATCGAGAACTTCGACGAGAAAGGCCCTTTCATGAACCCACTCGTGGGTTATTTCTGCGCAAGCTTTAGCTCGAAAGGGGACGACCTAAGTCAGTATCGTGCCTATTCTGCCCAAGGTTCGGGCTACTGCATCGGGTTTGACACCAAAGCTTTGGTTGCAGAGATCGGCAAGATATCTTACGCGAACGGCAGCTTGTTCCGGCTCGTAAGAATGGAATACGACACTGCCGAGCAGAGAAGAACATTGGAACGAATAGTCCGTGATGCCGTGTCGCTAGCAAGGACACTTGCAAGGGAACATGGAGACCAAGCCCGCGAGACAGTCTTGCACAAGTTGTCCCTTCAGTGTATCCAAGAAGCCTTGATGGTTGGGTGCTTATATAAGCAACCGGGCTTCCAAGATGAGGATGAATGGCGCATCGTGCCCACCCCATTCGGCGACCCAGCTAAGCCTTTCGACACGAACGTCCGCGCGCGGCACCGAAACGGACTATTCATTCCCTATCTGGAACTGCCGGTTGACCCAAGTGATAGGAGAACCACGTCAGTTCGCGAAATCTACGTCGGCCCTAAATTGCCGTTCGATAAAGCGAGGAATGGTATAGTCAAGCTGTTCCATACGCTCAAAGTCAGCAACAACCTCGATTTCGAGGAAGCCAAAATCAAGCGTTCTAGCACTTTCTTGCAGTAACGCTCTAATGGACGTCGATAATGACCGCTAGTTACCTCGGGGAATCGAGCGACGATGCCGAGATTTTCAGATCCCGAATTGGAATTCAGGGCTACGTACCGCGTACTTTCCAGCCTTCGGTGGCGTTGAAATCGAGGGATGCAATGACGCGTGGCATTTGCTTTCCTTAACCGGAAACTGGGAACGGGAAACCGGAAACAATTTTCTCGTCAGTTCGTGCCTGCGATAGCAATATTCAGTCCCGCCTTTGTTGTTCTTTCCAGGCGCGGCCGAGGGTGATGCCGTGTTTTGTGAGGGGGTCTATGGTCAGGTTGTTGGCGCGCATTTTTTCGGCGATCCAGGTCTCGAGTTGTTGTTCCAGGCGTTGGGCGGTAGCGGGGTCTCGTTCGTAGTAGTTGTCCCGTTCTTCGGGGTCTTCCCGGAGGTTGTAGAGTTCCCGCATGGGTGTCTGGTAGAAGTCTTCCTCGCGCGCGAGGATCAGCTTATGGTCCCGCGTGCGGATGGACCATTTCATTTGCCAGGTGCATTCTTCGCTGATCACGAAATCGCGCGCGGGCGCATTTGATTCGCCCCGGAGATACGGCGCGAGGCTGATGCCCTCCATCGCGGGCGGCGCCTCAATCCCGCAGAGATCGAGTATCGTCGGGGCGATGTCCACGTGGGCCGTCATGTGGGGGATACGTCTTGGTACCGACTGCGGGTAACGAACAATGAGCGGCACGTGGAGGTTTCCGTCATAGAGCCCGTGGTGATCGAAAAAGATGCCGTGACGGTACATCAACTCGCCGTGATCGCCCATCATCACGACCAGGGTGCGCTCGCGCAAGTTCAACTCGTCGAGCTTCTTGAGTAGCGCGCCGACGCCTTCGTCGCAGTAGCGAATCTCGCTGTCGTAGAGCGCCTTGATGTATTCGCCGTCGGTGATGTGGTTTCCGAGCTTGTTGAACCAGGTCTCGCGCCACGTCCGGCCCAGCGGATGTTCTTCCATGCCTTCGAGCGTGCGGTTGGCGGGATCGCAGGGATCGCCCTGGTAAAAAAGGTTCCGATACGCGCGCGGCGGCAGGTAGGGCGTGTGTGGGTCCCAGTAGTGAATGAAGAGGAAGAACTGTTCCTGGGCGTGTTGTTCGAGCCACGGGATCGCGCGCCGGTTCATCTCCCGATTGTCGCAATTGAGGCCGAGTGCGTGCCGCTGCGTCGGGTCAATATAATATTCAAAACCCCGCTGGAAACTGTTGCTCCACTCCGCCAGGTTGTCCACGGCGCACGTGGTATAGCCATGCTTTTGTAGAAGGGACGGCAGCCACGGCGCGGTTTTCGCCACGTGCGTCGTGCCGCCATGCGCCACCACGCCGTGGGTGATTGGGTATTGACCGGTATGGATCGTGGTGAACGCCGGATGGGTCGGGATCGCCGGCGCGATCATCTGCTCGAACCGGACGCTCTCCCCCGCCAACGCATCTATGTTCGGCGACGTGTTCCGCCCATACCCGTAACAACCCAGATGGTCCGCCCGCAGCGTGTCAACAACTATGAAAAGAACGTTCACGAAGAATCTCTCTCGATACAGGGTCTAGGGTCTAGGGTATAGGGTTCGGGACTGGCAACGGAAAATGAAACGATCAAAAGGAACACAGCCAATCGGACCAACTACGTTCGCGGGCACCGGCGACAAGGGTGGAGGATGGGCCGCCTTCCATCAGTAGTTTACCCAGAGCACTTCTTGACGAGGCTTCTTGACGGAGTGGCAGTGCTTGATCGCGGCCTCGAGGCGGCGCCATTTGCGGAAAAGCTTGTCGTACAACGGGCAGTCGTAGCCGGACACGGCAGCCTTGCCCCGAATGCGGCCCAGCCGAGAAGCGAACGCAGAGTGCCCGGCATCGGTCATCTCAAATCCATACGCCTTGGAGTCTCCCCGACTCTCGTGAGGGTACGGCGGGTCGCAGTAGAACAAAGTTTCCGGGTCATCGTACACGTCAATCACTTCGAGCGCAGGACGATTCTCGATCTGAACGCGTAGAAGTCGTTCGGCAATATCGGCCAGCGCTTCGACTCCGCCCAGCCAGCGTGAGACTACCCCGCTCATGCCGTTCCGGCTCGTGCCCTTGCAGTTGGCCCAGCGGCCCAGCGACGCCTTCTGGGCCAAGCCGGTTCGAACCTGACGCGCTCGCACATAGAATCGCCGGGCGCGCTCGAGCGGTGTAACATCCATGCCCGTCGGTTGGCATGCTATGTAAAACTCCTCGCGAGAGAAAGGAGTAAGCGCCAGCGCGCGCGTCAGCGCGTCCGCCTGGTCTCGCAACACCCGGAAGAAGTTCACCACCTCCCCGTCCAAATCATTGTACGTTTCCACCGGCGACGGTTCCCGGTTAAGCAACACCGCTGCAGAACCGCCAAAGGGTTCACAATAGTGGCGACATGCCGGCAGGAGCGGCAACAACCAATCCAAATGATTGAACTTCCCACCATACCAGCCAAAGGCGATAATTCGCCGCCCTCTTTTGCCAGACCGTGATCGCACCCCACCAGCGAATAGTCCCATTTGGCCACCACTGATCGCCTCGCGCATTTGGTTCTCGTGACGCGCTATGATGGGAGAAGGACTTCGAGCCATACTAGTTTGCTTCAGTTCGCCTTTAGTCAAATTTCCGACAACGACGCAAGAATCACCACGACAAAGCATCATATCCTTGGCTATCCCCGTTCCGCAAATGCGGCGTCAATGCTCAAGTGTAGGCGCGGTAATCGCCGCAGATCGGCCGAGCACCTGAGCGTTCACGCTGTCTCCTTCTCTTCCTCTGGCTTGGGGACGAACACGAGTTCGCGGGCGCGGCGGGCGTCGGCGGAGGTGACGCGCACGGTATAGGGTCCCCAGGTTATGGTGTCGCCGGTCTGGGGTATCCGCCCCAATTCTTTGGCGACGTGGCCGCTTACCGTGAGAATGTCGCTGTCCTCGACGGTGATGGAAGGGACATGCTGCGCCAATTCGCGAATGGGAAGTCGTCCGTTGACCCGGTATCCTTGGGGGTCTTTGACTACCAGGGCCCGGCGGGGCGGGTCGAATTCGTCTTCGATTTCGCCGACCACCTCCTCGATGATGTCTTCGAGCGTCACGATGCCGAGCGTGGAGCCGTATTCGTCCACGACCACGGCGAGGTGGACGTGCGCTTCCTGGAAACGTTTCAGGGCTTGGAGCACCGGTGTATGTTCCGGGATAAATAGAATTTCGCGGCGAATCTTCTGAAGGTCCACGTTGCCGGAGCCGATCACGTGAAGTCCGCTGCCCGGCAACACGAAGTCGGGGGGCACGGTGCGGCCCTGGGCCAAGATGACGTCTTTTATGTTAAGTCGGCCGGGCACGAGGCGGAGGTGCTGGAACAGGTCGCGGACGTGGACCATGCCGACGATATGGTCCAGGTCCTTGTCACAGAGCGGCAGGCGCGTGTAGGGACTATTCTGCACGATGTCCAGAATTTCCTCGACGGGCTGGTCTTGCCGCAGATGCACGACTTGGGTCCGAGGGGTCATCACCTCTTGGACGCGTAATTCGTCGAAACGGGAGGCGGCGACAATCATGCGTTCCTGGTAAGGGTCAATGGACTTAGCGATTCGCGCCGACGCCGCCAGCGCGGTGATTTCCTCCATCGTCGAATCGTGCGAGACCGGTACGCGTTCGAAGGGACGGTTAACGAGGTGGATAAACCATACCACCGGCGTCAGGGCCCGGATGCACAATTCCAGGGGCGGCGCCATCAGCGGGGCCAGGAGGCGGTTGTAACGAACGCCGAGGGTCTTGGGCAGGATTTCGGTGAACTGCAGCATCAGGTACGTAAAAAGGATCGAGAACGCGACCAGAAACTCCTTCCCGAACACGATCTCGAACTGGGCCCCGGCGATGGTGGCGCCGATGGTGTGCGCCGCCGTATTTACAATCAGGATGACCGCGATTGGCTTCTCAATGTTTTTCTTGAAGCGTTGCCATATGGCGCCCAATGCCGGGTGTCGGGAGGACATCGCCGCCACGTGGCTGGACGGCAAACTCAGCAATGTGGCTTCCAATAAAGAGCAGAGAGCGGATATGGTCAGCGCCGCGATGACGCTGACGAATAACAAGGTCATGGCAGGTACTCCCTCGGCTACAAAAAAACCGCTACACAAAACGACCGCGCCCACGATTACCTGCGCAGTGTAGCGCGAAATCGGGCCGAATCCCAAGGGCGTGACCGCGAGCGAGGGTGATGGACGTCGGCTTTGAATCCGGGCCTTTTCGAGAAAACCAGATTCTGACGGATAGTAGCATATATATCTGGCCCCAGAATATGGGGCCGCAGCAACAATCTCCTTGTAAAGAGATATCTGCCCGTCCACAACTCGGGGGTGGGACCGTGTTGAGGTGTAAGTCGTTGGCGCGCAATGATCTTGTTGAGCGCAAAGGGGTGATTTCGTGCGAAAAAGTGTGTATAAAACGTGCATAAAGTGTACATTTTTTCGTAAGTTTTGTGCATTTCCCTGCAAAAAGTGTGTATAAAGTGTGCATAAAACGTGCATTTTTTTGCGGCCGCGTGCGCGTGGAACTGCGCATAATATGAACTCCCGATAAGGGCTGCGGCACGGTCCGGGCGGCTTGGTCGTAGATACGTATTTGTTGGAATAACGGAAGCGG
>JACQVH010000266.1 GCA_016209895.1 Candidatus Hydrogenedentota bacterium
AAGCCGTCCACGAACACGTAGAACGAATCGCAGGTCACGTCGTTGACGGAAACGGCCGAGACTGCGGCCGAAGCGCCTTCCGTCCAATCGCCGAACGGAACCACAATCTCGTAAAACGGGTGCTCGACCGTCGGAGCGACAAAAGTGATCTCGCTCACGTGTTTGGGGTCATACGGGATGTCGTAAAGGACCTGTCCATCGCCGACGTCCAGACCTTTCTCCGCAGATTTGACCGCGCTCGCCTGTGCGGAACAAAGCACTATCAGCAGCGTGACAACCGTCCATGTTCTCTGGGTAGCCATGATGCTTACTCCCCTTCCTTGGGTTTATGCGCGCTTACCGCGCCCGCGACGCCTTCATCAAACGGCATCGTGAGTAGGGGCATCACCCACTTCTCCGGCGTCCGCGCGTCGGTGCCCATCCACTCGTGTACCAGGAGCGGGTGAATTAGTTCTTTCTGCAACCGCTCGATGTCTTCAAACGGGTCGTTTCCATCCTTCAACCGGCACGGGACCCAGGCGCACTTCTCGAAATAAAAACTGCCGGCCCGGGCCCGCATCATGCGCGTAAAGTTCAGGCCGCCGAAGGGGTACACCAGACCGCGCGACCAATAAATCCAAGGCCCGTTCTGCACGTAGATGTACGGCTGCGTCGCGCTGACGGGATCGCCGAAGCGATTGCCGTTTTCGTACGCGAGCAGAATCGCCGCGAAAGCCACCTTTTTCTCGCGGTTGATGAACGCCATCCACGGCGTATCCGGCGGAATCTCGAGCGCATGAATAGGATGTTTCCGCGAAGTCTCGATATCGAGATGCTGCACTTTGCCCAAGGGGTCCTTCCAAACAAACTCGTTGAGCACCGCATGGTTGAACACGATCTCGCTGTTCCGCATCGCCTGCACGAAGATGTCCCGCCGCGCCTCCATGAACGACGACATCACCATATACGGCTGACCCGCGTAGAACTCGTACGACACGTTGGCATCCACGGTTTCCATGTGGGGCAGCAACGCGTATTTTCGGGTCCGATAGATGATCGGCCCGGAAATCTGCTGGTACGCCGGATTCTCCCAGTCGCTCACGTGCACCCACGGAATCGGCGGCGTATAGCAGTCCGGGTTCCAATGGACCGCGCCGTTGGTTTCGAGCTTATGTTCGAGCAGCACCGGCTCGCCGTTGCCGCGGATGGTCACCGTCTCGACCGCCCCGCTATTCTCGGCCAAGCCGATGCTGAAGTGCCGGTTCTCGACCGTTTGCGCCATACCTTTCCCCGGCGTCACTTTCAAATCGGTCTCGAAGGTTCTCGGCTCCGCCTTCCGATTCCCATACAGCACTTGATAAACCCGCTGTTCATATGGCTGCACGTCCGCCAGGAAGACCAATTCCACCGTGGTCGTCGCATCGTAACGGTGCACCAACTCCCCGGTCTCGGCATCCTTCTCCTCGGCCGTCAGCAGTTTCTTGTCCCGCCATTCTACACTATCCGTCACTTGGCAAGGGGCCACGACGTAGCCGTCTTTGCCGGCTTTGGGATGGGTCGGATCGTAAGTGACGACGCGAATTTCCGCAGCCGGATTCTTGATGTCATCCGCAAACAGGCCCAAGCAGAGATGCACCGGCTCGCTTTGGCGGATCAAACCTTGAGTCTCGTGCAGCGTCGCCGAAACCGAGTGCGGCCACGCCGCATCCCAGTAACCGCCGCTGGACGGCGCCGATTCTCGGGCTTGGTAGGTCTTCTCCTGCCCGCCCTCGGTTTTGAGCGTTACTTTGACCGAGTGTGAAGAACCGTTTGTCCAACTGCACGGGGCGACCACTTCAAAATCGCGCGAGCCGTCCACGTTGCCCTCATAGGTTTCGCCTTCCGGAGATGTGTCGGACCCCGCCGCCGGGTCTTGTACGCCCACATTGAAGTAGCGCGCGTCGCGATTCTTCGCTCCGTCCACTTCGACCCGCGTTACCGTGCCCGGGCCAATCGCCTCCTTGGCCAGGGTCAGGCGTACGTGGTGGTATGGGAACTCCGGATTAGGCCCACCGAAGCTCAGCCCCTTGAGGGGTTTGCGTTCGGCCGGCGCGGATGCCTTCGCGGCAAGCAGGACGGCTTCCCCCGTGGCGGTCTTGCCTTCGACTTCGAGGCGATATTCCTGCCCCGGATTCCAGCCCGCATAGACCGACACGCTGAAATCCTCGAGACCGTGCACTCGGCGGTTCTTATTGATGATGCCCGCGTTGGACACGAGATACTCGGAAACGGCGACGCCGTTGACGGCCACCCGCTCCACCTCGAATTCCGGTTGCGACTCCTTCGGAAAGCTGGCCACCAAATCAATCAACACCCCCGCCCGGCGCTCCACGTCCAAGAAGTCAATCTTCTGCGGTTCCGCCGCCGCCCCCGGCTCGGCGTACCCCGCCGGTCTCGGATGCCGGTAATCCAATCCCCGCTCGCCCCACGCTCCTCCCCACCCCATCCAGACGACCAACACACTAACAAACCACCTTCCGCCCTTGCCCATAAGACCGCCCTCCTCCTCTGCCTGACCCGACAAGCTACCAAACAAAGAAGCCGGTTTCCAGAGGGATGACCGAACCTATCTATCGCCTGGAGCGAAGCCCTTCTGACACGCCGAGTCCCGCGCCCGGTTCACCTACGGCCTACAGCCTACTTCTTCTCCCCCTCCCGCTTCTTCAGCACCGCTACGAGTTCCGCCGGCTCATCCGTCTGGATGCCGTCCACGCCCCATTCGAGCAGTTTCTCCCAAGTCTGTGGGCCGCCATCATCCACAACCACGATCGCGCCGGCTTTGTGACAAGGCTCCGTGAACGACGGCGAACAGTACTTCCACATCGAGGCGATCGCGCGCGGTTTCAAATCCGCGATAAGTTTCGGCAAGTTGGCTTCCGGACCCGGGTCCGGCATCGGGATGCATTCGGGACAGACTTGCTCCAGTTCCTGCACTTCCCCGTCACCGACGTACCAGATCACGTCGTGCTCCATGCCCCGCACCTTGATTGCTTCCACTAGCGGCGGAATCGGCGCCTGTTTTAGGTCCAGGTAGATACCGACCTTGCCCTTGCAAAGGTCGAGGATTTCCTCGAAGGTGGGGACTTGCGTGCCTTTCCACTTTGGACCCAGTCGAATGCCAATATCTATGGCGCGGAGTTCCTCGAGGGTGAAATCGGAGACCTTGCCTTTCGCTGCGCCGTTCGCGTAGGCGTCAATCTCGCCGTTATGCACGCTGACAAACTTGCCGTCTTTGGTGGTGCGCACGTCAATCTCGACGAAGTCCACTCCAATTTCGATGGCTTTCTGATACGCCGCCAACGTGTTTTCCGGGATATCCTGATGCGCCCCGCGATGAGCAACGACGTAGACCCCGCCCTGTTTCGGCGGTTTCAAGGGCAGCACATCACTTTCCGCCACCACTCGGAACGAAATCATCATAAGGAGGAATAATATAGGCACGTGTAGCTTGGTCATCGGGTCCGACTCCTCACGCAAGAGAATCACCACAGGTTTAAGTACCGACGCATTCTCTTGACGCCGGATGTGCAATGTCAAGACAACCGTTTGTAGTAAGGCACGCAGCATAGCGGAGTGCCGTGGCAAGTTGAAACTTTGGTAGAAGCCCTGTCTATGAGGTACAATTTTTTTGCTTTTGACTCCGTGTGGTGTGGACCAGGAGGAAGCCATGAACATCGAACCCCGCCTACAGAAACCTCTCATCGTAGCCGCCATCGTCATCGCGCTGGTCTTGCTCTACGTCTTTCTCCCCAAAGGTGGACCGGACACGCCCCCCGCTGAGCCTGTGGCTAAGGAACCCGTCGCCGCCCCAGTCGCGGAAGGTACACCGGCGGAGAGCAAACCTGCCGCCGCGCCAACCGAAAGCGCCGCGGCCGGCGCAGGACCGTGGCTTAATGTCGTTGGTACGGTACCCTTGCCCGGGGAACTCCTGAAGAACCAGATCATCCTGTTCTTTGATGAAGAGGTTGTCCCCCCCAAGGGACCCGACGGCGCGGTGCTCAACCCCTTCAAGGTCACGCCCATACCAGTGCACAACTTCAAATACCGGGTCGAATCGAACTTCATCGCCTGCACGTTGACGCAGGACGTAGCAGACCGGCTCTACCAGATCGAAGTGATTCCCGACCTGCAGTCCAAGTCCGGCAAACGTATCAATCCCGACCAGCGCAAGTACACCTTTGCCAACTTCGTGCTGGCCCCGAAACGATTGTGGACGCTCGAAGAGACCCCCGAGAAGACCGTTCTGGGCATTTACTACGTGACCGCGATTAACCTGGATTCTCTAAGACAGCACCTAACCGTGCGCACCAACGACGGTGCGAACGTACCCTTCGGTTTGGAGCCGGGTACCGACGTCGAAACGACACGCTTGGTCCTGGAAAGCAGCATCAACTGGCCGGTTCAAATCATGATTGCCAAGGGTGTCAGTGACAGCACCGGAACGGTCGTGCAGCCGCAAGACCGCTCCTACCAGTATCCAACCGAACTCGCGCTGACGATAAGCGAGGTGAAATGGGAAGTCGTGACCGATGACTTCCAGCAGATTGGAATTCAGTTCTCAAAGGCGGTCAAGGCCGAAGACCTTGCCGCGTTCTTGAGCATCACCGATGCCGATACCAGCGTTTGGACCGGATACAAGGTTACGTCGCAAGGTTCCGGGTACCGTCACGACGTCCAAATCCACCTCACGAACCCGAACAAGGTCAAGTTACGGATTGCCGTTGCGCCGGGACTCCAGGGCGCCGAGCGCAGTGTCCTCCAGCAGGCGTATTCGACACTTCTCACCCGCGAGCCGGAGCCATTGTACATTGTCAACAGTTGGTGGGACTACGGCGGCGGGTATTACGAAGGAGAAGGATACGACGGAGGCCAGAGTGGACGGGGTAGCATGAGCTGGGTGTTCGAACTGAATCAACCGGTCGAGGTCCAGGAATTGAAGAACCACCTGGAGTTGGCTCCGGCGGCCGGCAACGTGCGCGTGGAACCGCGCAGTGGCAATGCCTACGCCGTCGCCGCGGACTGGAACTCAAACACTGAGTATGTAGTGCGCATCACGCCGGGGCTGAAATACGCAACCGACGTCACTCTGGAACATGCCCTGACGTCCACCGCTCGCGTCGAGGAAATCCCCAAGCATATCGGCTTCGCTCACGAAGGGAAGTACTACTTTCCGCGGCGGACCGGCCTGGCCCTGCCCTTGGAATCGCGCAACCTCGACGAGGCTCAAATATTCCTCCATCGCTTGTTTCCCTCGAACATCGTCGTTGCGCTTTCCGACATCAATGAAGGGAATGCGAGCCATTGGTTTACCACGGCCTGGAGCGAGGAGCTCGGCAAAAGCAAAGTGAAAATCGCGTCCATCCCGGACCGTATCGTGACGACGCCCCTCGATTTGGACAAGCTCTTCCCGATGGACAAGAAGGGCGTGTTTTGCGTGCGTGCCGAGACCAAGGACCACCGGTTCGCCACAAAGATCGTGCTGTGCACCAATATCGGCCTGTTGTCGCATTGGCAGGACCATGAACTGGTGCTCTTCACCCATAACCTCTACTCGCTCGCGCCGCTGCCGACGGCCAAGGTGTCGGTGTACTCCGCCAAGAACCAGTTCCTGGGCGAGGGTAACACCGATGATCGCGGTATCGTGCACCTTAAAAACTTCAATAAGGCCCTGGGCTCGCCGAAAGTCGCCGTCGTCGAACACGACGGCGACTACACGTTCCTCGAACTCGAATCGCGCGACGCCGAGACCGCCAATTTCACCGCCGAAATGCCGCCCTATGACCGCAAGGGCTACGACGCCTTCATCTACGCGGACCGCGAACTGTACCGTCCCGGCGAGACGGTCCACCTGCACTGGTTGGTCCGCACCAATTACGGCGATGCCCTGCCGGACGTGCCGCTGGTCCTGACCGTATACAAGCCCAACGGGCGCGAATTGCTCACGCAACCCACGGTACTCTCAACGCTGGGCACAGCCGGTTTGGACGTGACGACGGAGCGCGCCTATCCCACCGGAAAATATCGGGTTCAGCTCGCCGTCCCGGACAGCGAGAAATTCATTGGCGAATACCAGTTCAGTCTCGAAGACTTTGTGCCGAATCGCATCAAAGCCACCGTCGAACCGGCCGGCCAACGCTGGATTTCCGGAGGAGAGGCCGAGTTGCGCGTGACGGCGCAACACTTGTTCGGCCCGCCGGCGGCGGACCGCAAATGCGAGGCGCGACTGCTGTTCCGGCGTGGCGGATGGAAACCGGATAAGTGGAAAGAGTTCCAGTTCGACAACGATTCCGACTATGTGCCGGAATCCTTCCCCTGCGGCGAGTTGCGCACCGACGAGAACGGCGTTGCCGTCTTCGCATTTACCTACGAGGCGCCCGCCGAGATTACGTTCCCCATGCGTGCGCTCTCGATTGGCCGTGTATTTGAACTGGGCGGCCGCGCCGTGCTGGGTCGCGCGGAAAACTTCATGTTTCCGTCGGACGTGTGCCTCGGCATTTCCGCCGCGCCGGCCGTGGACGGCAAGGGCATGGAAGTGTTTGCGGCGGCGATCAAACCGGACGAGACGCCGGCCGAGCTGCCCAAAGTCAAGATCACGATTGAAAAGCAGGTCTGGAACTACTACGTTCGCCGCTACTACAGCCATTACGAGCCCAAGTGGTCGGAATCGTTCGAGGCCCTCGAGACGCGCGAGGTGGACCTGAAAGACGGCAAAGGTTCGACCGTATTCAACGTCAGCGACTACGGCTACTACCGGTTCCGCGTTCACTCCGATGCGACCTCCCAATACAGCACGCGGACCTTCCACGCGTACGGCGGGAAGTTCTACAGCGTCGAGACGGCGCGGCCAAGCCTGATCAAGATCACGCTCAACAAGGATCAATACGATGTCGGCGCGGAAGTCGAGGCCAAGATCGAGTCGCCGTTCGATGGCCAGGGCATCGTCGTGTTGCAGGGCGATGACATCGAGGACATGATCCCGGTCAAGATCGAAAATGGCGTCGCCATCGCCAAATTCACGGCGGGTCGCAACCACTTCCCCAACGTTTGGGTCGAGGCGACCGTGATTCACGCCATCGAGGAAAACCGGAAACAGGTCTATCCCTTCTCCAGCTTCGCGGCCGTCAACGTTCGCGTGCGCGATGTTCAGCGGCAACTGAACGTCGTATTTCCGACCCTGCCCGCCGAAGTGAGGCCGGCGACGCCGACGGAGGTCCAGGTCGAGGTAAAGGGTAGCGACGGCAACCCGGCCCAGGCCGAATTGACACTCGCCGCCGTGGACGAAGGCATCCACTCGATCACGGATTACAAGAATCCGGACCCCTTCGGCTGGCTGAGTCGCGTTCGCCGGCCCGACCTGCGCCGGGCCTATTACTACGACAAAGTGGCGTATGACTTTGAAGGCGCCAAGATCGGCGGCGACGCGGAATTCGCCGCCCGGCGCGGCAGCGTCGGTGAAAACTGGATCAAGCCCGTGGCATTGTGGACGGGGGTGGTCCAGACCGATGCCGCCGGGCGCGCCGCGGTCACGCTGAACATTCCGGAATTCACCGGACAACTGCGGCTTGTCGCCGTGGCGTGCACGCCGGCCGCGCTCGGCGCACAGGGCGCGAATTTCTTCGTGCGCCGGCCGTATCTGATGCAGACCGGCATGCCGCGGTTCTTGCTGCCCGGCGACGCGACGCGCTGCCGCGTGGTCGTGTTCAATACTACCGATGCGCCGGCCAAAGCAAAGGTTAGTTGGTCGGTGTCCGGCGCGCTCCGGCAGGGCGCGGGCAGTCAAGAGCTCGAGGTGCCTGCGCAGGGCGAAGCGACTGCGTTGGCGGACATCGTTGCCGGCGCCGGTGTCGGCCAAGGCGAAATCCGGTGGGAGGCGCTATTCACTGACGCTGCCGGGAAAGAGCTTGAACACCTGACGGAAGTGGCTCAAATGCCCGTGCGCCCGCCGGCCGCCTTCCAATCGCACCATGAGATTGTAGTGCTGAAACCCGGCGAGACGCGCGAGTTCCGCAACGCGAAGTTTATGGAGAACGAGCTCACCGAGGTCCGCCTGACGATTGGCGGCAGTCCCTTAATCCGACTCGAAGACGCGCTGAAGTACTTGGTGGGCTACCCCTACGGCTGCGTCGAGCAAACAACGTCGCGCCTGCTGCCCCTGTATCTGCTGCGGAAGAACGCGGCGCTGCTCGAATCGTCCCTGTCCGAAGACACCAAGCTCGACCACTACATTCGGGCCGGCATTTACCGGCTGTTCAGCATGCAGACCACCTCCGGCGGGCTGGGGTTCTGGCCGGGTGAAGATTCGCCGTACGCGTATGGTTCGGTGTACGCGCTGCACGGTCTCACGCTGATTAAGAATGGAAGAGAGTTCGAAATGCCGGTGGACGGCTTTGCGGCGCTGCAACAATACGTCCGCAACCTCGCGCTGAATTGGACCAGCAACCAGAATTCGGACTACTACCTGCGCGCCTACGCACTCTATGTGCTCGCGCTCGACGGCGACCTCGCGGCCATCAACCAGATTTCTCGCTTTGACACGGTCACTATCCCCAAGGCGGGTCGCTTCCTTCTGGCCGCGGCCTTGGCGCAGAACACGAAAGACTACGACCGGATCAAGCTCTACTTGTCTAACATGCCGTCCGCCGAATACGCGGTAACTGAACCGGACGGCACCTTGATTTCGGACGTTCGCAACAAGGCGGTCGAGTTGATTGCGATGCAGCAGACCGGCGGCGACCCGGCGCAGATTGCAGCTCGAGCCAACGAATTAGTCACGTTCCTCGAAAAGCGCCGCTACGGAACCACCCAGGAAACCGCCTTCGTTATCGCGGCGTTGACCAGCTATCTCGAAAACGTCGCGAAGAATCTGGAACAGGCCGCCGCCACCGTGACCGGACCGGACAAAAAAGACGACATCAAGGGCGGCGCAATCTACCGCACTGAACACAAAGGCCCCGGCGGGGTCTTCACCGCGGCCAACACGGGCGTGACCGACCTATATATCGCCGTGACGACCCGAGGCGTCCCGGAGCATGTGGAGCCGGCGGCGGTGAGCCACGGCGTCCAGATTGAGCGCGCGTTTTTCAGCAACCGCGGCGTGGCCTACACCGGCACGCAATTCCAGCAAACCGAAAGTTACGTGGTCGGCGTCAAGATCACCTGCCAGAATCCGGTGAAGAACTTGATTGTGGCCGACTTGCTGCCGGCCGGCTTTGAAGTCGAGAACCCACGCCTGGATGCCTCAGCCGCCCCCGGCGAAGCGTTCAAGGAAACGGCGACGCCGTCCTATCTCGACCTGCGGGATGACCGGCTCATCTACGCGTTCAACGCCCTCGAAGCAAAGACGCACAATTTCTACTACGTGGTGCGCGCTGTGACACCCGGCAAGTATCAGTATCCGCCCGCACAAACCGAATGTATGTACGATCCAAGCATCAACGGCGCCTCGCAACTTTTGACAATGGAGGTGAAATAGGATCAGGTTTGATACGACTGTATCCTCGCCCCCACTGTCATTCTGAGCGGTAGCGAAGAATCTCGCACACCGAAGTCTTTGGTACAAGAGATGCTTTCCCGCGCAGCGCGGGACTCAGCATGACAGACAGGCTAGACGTTTGGCATGAAGAAATACACCACAATTACCTTGCGCCTCGCGTTCGGCAAGAGGTGTTATCGCCGGCTGTTCGTCACAAGTGTCGTGGGAACAGTCGCCTGTCTCGCCGTACTTTTCTGGCCGATGGAAGTGCAACCTTATCTTCAGACAAATGCCTCCGGCGAGATGCTCGACCGCTCCGGGCGATTGATGTACGCGTTTCTCAATCGCGATGACCAGTGGTGTTTCCCGCGTGAATTGGATGCGATCAGCCCTTACTTGATTCAGGCCACGATTGCGGCCGAAGACCAACGTTTCTATCAGCACCGCGGCGTAGACCCGCTGGCCGTGACACGCGCGGCGTGGCAAAACGTGTCGGAACGCACCGTCGTTTCGGGCGCCTCGACGATCACGATGCAAGTCGTGAAACGAGCGCGCGGACCCTCGCGCTCCCTGTGGAACAAACTGTGCCAGGCCGTACAGGCCGTGCGCTTGGAACGCCGCGTTACCAAGGATCAGATACTCCGCAGCTACCTCAACGGCGCACCCTACGGCTTGAACCTCGTCGGCTGCGAAGCCGCCTCGCGCCGATACTTCGGCAAGTCGGCCAAAGAACTATCGCTGTCCGAAGCGGCGTTACTGGCCGCGATGCCCAAGGCGCCGAGTATGTTTACGCCGTTGAAGCATCCGGAGTTGGCCCTTGCGCGGCGGAATTACGTACTCCGGCGCATGCGCGATGAAGGCGCGATCTCTCAAGACGAATTCGGGCGTGCGACGGCTGATCCGCTGGGCTCGGCGTGGCATGATCATCCCACTCTCGCGCCGCACCTGGCGATGCGTTTGCGCCGGAACGCGGGGCCCGATCCCGCGCGTACCACGCTCGATTTCGACCTGCAGGCCCGCGCCGAGCAGTTTGTGTGCGAGGCCGTGGCCTCGTTCAACGGCAAGGTGGGCAATGCCGCCGGCATCGTCGTGGACGTGCCGACTGCCTCCGTGCTCGCCCGCGTCGGCTCGGCGAACTTCGACGACGCGGAACACGGCGGCCAAGTAGACGCATGTCGCGCCGCGCGCTCGCCCGGTTCCGCGCTGAAACCCTTTACGTATGCCCTCGCCATCGAGCGAAATTGCCTGTACTCCTCGGAAACCATGTGGGACTCGACGCTGGACTACGGACAGTATCAGCCGGTTAACTTCGATGGACGTTATCGCGGCCTCGTCTCGGCATCGTACGCGCTGCGCCAGTCACTGAACGTCCCGGCCGTCGCGGTGTTGGACCGCGTCGGTTTCGAAAATGTCTACGCCTTCCTCAAACAGGTCGGCTTTACCACCTTGAAGCGTCCGGCGGCGCACTACGGCCTCGGCCTGACCATCGGCAACTGCGAAGCCCGGCTGGAAGAACTCGCGGCGGCCTACACCATGCTCGCCAGTCTGGGCGCGTATCGTCCCCTTCGGATACTCGAAGCCGCGACGCCAGTCCCTGCGAAAGACCTCCTCTCGCGCGGAACTTGCCTCGAGATATTCGCCATGCTCGAACAGCCGCTGCCGTCGGAATGGACCCGCGACACCGTCCAAGCCACGGGGGCCCCGCCCCGCGTGTGCTGGAAGACCGGCACCTCGACAGGACTGCGCGACGCCTGGGCCATCGTCTTCAACGCGCAGTATCTGGTCGCGGTCTGGATGGGCAACAACGATGGGCGGCCCGCACCGCAACTGGTCGGCGCGAAGGCCGCCCTGCCGTTAGCGGCCCGCCTGTTCCGTTCGCTCGAACCCCGGAACGGCCCGTCCTGGCCGGAACCGGGTGAGGACCTGCGCGAGGCCACGGTCTGCGCCGTCAGTGGTCTCCCCGCAACGCAATGGTGCGATCGAACCCGGGAAGCGCTTCTGCCGCGCGCGCAATATCTCCACCGCGCCTGCGATATGCATTATCCCGCGGGTTCGGGCGAAAGCGGCGCGGTGCTCGAACGCTGGCCCGCCACCGCCAAAGCCTGGAACCTGGCGAAGATCAGGACGGATTCAACCCGGAAATCGGCCGGCGCCAAGAAGGCCTCGCGCGAACGCGGACTACAAATCACGGCCCCGACTAATGAGGCCCAGTACGTATTGACCGGAGAACGAGAGGGCGACCGTATCAAGCTCGCCGCCTCGATGGACGTCCAGTCCGCCCTGCATTGGTACCTGGACGAGCGCTATCTCGGCGCCTCCGCGCCCGAGCGGCCGCTCTACCTCTCGTTGCAACCCGGCGCGCACCAACTCACCTGCATGACCCCCGCCGGCCTCACCGACTCCGCCCGCTTCGACGTGGTTCTCCCGCCCGCCCGCCCCGTGTTCTCACAGTGACCCCCATCCATTGGGAGAGACTATGTGGAGTGCGGCGGCCGAGACGCCGCTTTCACTCGCGGCCGAGCCACTTCATACTCAAATCTTCGAATCGGTATCGCGCCCAGACTAGTGTGTGCAAAGCGCTCCACGCCAAAAGAAAGCGGTGTCACGGCCACCACACTCCAAGACTTCGCACTGCCAAGACGACCACTTGAACGGCGGGGTTGCCCTGCTGGAGAATGTCTCTTCCACGAATCCGGGTGGGAGAGGGATCATGCAATTTAGAGCCTGCTTTGTTGCGGTTGCGATCTTGTGTGTGCTGTCTATTCCGGCCTATTCCGAGACTCCGCCGGACTTCTCCGCAAAATACGTCTTCGCGGTGGGGCAAAGTCATATTGACGCCGCATGGCGATGGCCATGGGCGGAGACGCATGAGGTGCTGGACGACACCTTCCGCCAAGCCTGCGATTTCATGGATGAAATCCCGGACTTCACTTACACGCAGAGCAGCGCCGCCTACTTCCAGGACGTGGAACGGCGCAATCCCGAACTCTTCGCTCGGATCAAGAAGAATGTCGCGGCCGGCCGCTTCGAGTTGGTCGGCGGGACCTGGGTCGAATCCGACCTCAACATCCCGTCCGGAGAAGCGCTGGTCCGCCAGTTCTTGTACGGTCAGAAGTACTTCCAAGAAAAATTCGGGGTGGTCTGTAAAATCGGCTGGGCGCCGGACACCTTCGGCATTCCCGCGACCTATCCGCAGATAGCGGCGAAGTCCGGGATGGACGCGATGCTTTTCGTGCGCTGCGGCCCGGACACACCCACCTTCATCTGGGAAGGACCGGACGGTACGCGTCTACTCACCTACTCGCCCGAGGTCTTGCGAAAAGGCCTCGACGACCTCGACGTCAATCCTTTCGCCAGCCTGGACAACATGAAGAAGCTGTTCGAAATGGTCTACCGACTCTCGAACACGGACGCATTCATGTTTCCGTACGGCGTAGGCGATCACGGCGGCGGCCCCACGCGAACCTGGATCACGATGTTGAAAGGCATCGGACAACTTCCAGGTGGGCCGAAAATGCACCTGAGTACCGCCCAACAGGCGTTCGAACATCTCGCCAAGTCGCGCGAGTCACTGCCCGTCCTCAAGAGAGAATTCAATCCCACGTTTGAAGGCTGCTACACGGCGCACAGCGACATGAAACGGCGCAATCGCAAGAACGAAATCCTCTTGCAGGATGCGGAGAAGCTTTCGGCGATGGCGATGGTAAACTGCAAGATGTCCTATCCCGGAAAGATCGTCGCAGCGCTTTGGGAACCGGTCCTGTTCAACCAATTCCACGATATTCTGCCCGGAACCGCGGTGCGCGAGGCCTACGAAGAGGCGGACTCGCTTTATGACCACGTGGAGCGGGTCGGCAATGACTTGTGCGCAATGGCCAAGGAAACCATCGCGGGCGGGCTCGATACTCAGACGCAAGAAGGACTCCCCGTCGTGGTATTCAACACGTTGTCGTGGACGCGAAGCGGCGCGGTTACGGTCAAGCTCGATTATCCGAAGGCGCCGAAACGCCTGGTCGCGCGCGACGCTGCGGGGAACTCGTGGCCGGCGCAGGTCGTGGACGCCAAGGACTGGTACGAGAAAGCATTCTATCGTTGCTCGGTTCGATTTGTGGCGCGCGATGTCCCGCCGTTTTCGGCGAAGTGCTTTTGGATCAGTGAACCCCCCGCCGGGGACGAACCGGCGGCCATGGTGTCATTGCAGGATTGGACTATAGAGAATGAATACTTGCGCGCGACCCTGAATCCGGAAACCGGATTCCTCTCCAGCGTGTTCGATAAGCAACAAAGCCGCGAGATGCTCGGAGAAACCGCGCCGGACAAAACGGAGGGCAATGTCTTTACACTGCAAGAAGACAACGAAAGTCCGGGGAACTTCTGGGGTTGGTACACGTCGTGGCGAATGAAACTCCTGGGCGAACCGCGGCGTTTCGGCAAGCCCGTGTCCGTCGAGCCGTTATGGAAAGGTCCGGTGTCGGCGGCCTTCCGCGTGCGATACGTCGAAGGTAATTCGCGCTTCGAGCAGGACGTGATCCTGAGCGACGGCGTTCCCTGGATCGAGTTCCACACGGTAGCCGACTGGCGCGAGCACCGGACGACGCTGCGCGTGCAGTTTCCCGTCAGCGTGCAAGGCGAAACCTACACCGCACACATCCCCTACGGCGTGATCTCGCGGCCCTGCGACGGCGCGGAGATGCCCGCCCAGCGTTGGATTGACCTGTCGGGACCGCAGGGCGGCGTGGCGCTGCTGAACGACTGCAAGTATGGCCAAGGCGTGGAGCGTTCGACGCTGCGCTTGACGCTACTGCGAAGTTCCACCGACCCTGATCCGGTGGCGGACGTAGGATTGAATGAGTTCACGTACGCGCTGCTGACGCACGCTGGCGATTGGCGAACCGCGAACGTCATGCGCGCCGCCGATGAACTGAATGTGCCGCTCTTGGCGCTGGCCGCCGAGCGGCATCCCGGTCCCTATCCCGGCGCGCCGCTGTTCGAAATCGCGGCAGACAACGTCATCATCGAAACCGTCAAGAATGCGGAAGATGCGCGCGGCATCGTGATCCGACTTTACGAAACCTCCGGGGAAAGGATTGATACCGAATTGGTCTGCAGTGCGCCTTGGACCAAAGTCGAGGAGACGGACTTTCTGGAGCGCAAGCAACGCGACATCGCTGCGGCACTCGTTGGCGCGCAGCTTCGCGTCCCAATCACTCTGGGTCCACATGAGATCAAGACGTTTTGCCTGGGTATCGGGTGACCACGAGCAAGGGGATTACGTACAGGATGCTCTTTCTATCGACCATCGCCATGAGTGCGTCGGCGGAGCGGTGCGCTTCGTCGCAAAAGATTCTGGGCATGTACGTGCATCAGCACTGGCCCTATAACCATCCGTACGCGGCGCGGACTTGGACGCTCGACGACTGGCGCGGTTACGTGCACGGTCTTCGGCAGTTGGGCTACAACACCATCATGATTTGGCCGATGACCGAGACCATGCCGGACCCGCTGACCGAGAGCGATCACGCCGCGCTGGATAAGATACGCCGGGTGATTGACATGCTGCACGCGGACTTCGGCATGACCGTGTGGATCGCGCTCTGCCCCAACGTCGCCGCGAATTCCGAGGAAGCGGCCAAGTCCACATTCGAGGAACGCCACTTCTTCTATTGCGACACGCGAATCAATCCTGGCGATTCCACTGCGCTCGCAAAGTTTATGCAGCGCCGCGAGCAACTTCTCCGGCCTCTGGCCAAAGCCGACGCCTTCGCCATCATTGACAGCGATCCGGGCGGCTATCCCGGTTCCACGAATGCGGACTTCGTCCGGCTGTTGGGTGAGCATCGGAAATTGTTCGACCGGCTGCGTCCCGGAATCGAACTAGTCTACTGGATGCACACGGGATGGGAAGCCTATTGTCGTTTTTATCGGACGGGACAGTTTACGATGGGCACGGAGGCCCAGCAGATAGATTGTCTCCGTCGGTTGGCCGAAATGAATCCGGAACCCTGGGGTATCGCGAATGGATTGCCATTCGCCCAAAAACTAGGGCTGGCGCACAAGGTGGTCAGTTTCAACTATGGCCGGATCGAAGGCGAACCTTCCTTCCCGATGACTAATTTTGGCGGTGAGGCCGCGTACGAAGGAGGCAAGAGTGCGACCGAACGGGGCGTCATGGGCAACGCGCAGACCCACTGCCTGCAACTGCCGAACACCTTCGCGTTTGCCCGGGGCGCACAAGATCTGCCGTTGACGAAAGCAGATTGTATCCAATTCGCTGAAGGCCTCATTCCAGACCGCGGCGCGCTAATTCTACGCGCGTGGACGGCTCTGTCCGGCACGGATTCCCGGGAGATGCGCGAAGTAGCGTCACAACTTGAGAAAGTACCACAAGGGAATCTCGCGACCGGAAAATTGCGCGGCCTGCTTTTCGGAAGCCCACAACGATTCATGAATGACCTCGTGTTGCAGCTTCGTATGCGCGCCGCGGCCGAAGAGTTCTACGCCGCGGCCGCAAAGAAGGAGACTGTGAAGGAGTCGCTCGGACAATTTGTCGCGGCGGCGGAAACTTGGCAGCGGCGGCACGGCTGCGAGAACTTCTGGTGGGACCCGAAACTTCGAGACGCCTTGCGTGCGCTCGATTCCCCGCGCATCAACGAACTCCTCGACCTCGATTACAACGCCCGCGGCCCGCTCGCGCCGGGCGAGACGCCTTTCGACCAAGTACAAGTGGCGTTTCGTCGAATAGAGACGCACACCCCGACGCTCCTGGAAGCGATGCGAGACGCTGTTTCGCGATTGCCGTGAATCGAGGCGGACGTTGCGTCTACAAGGCTTGACTTGTCGGGTAGGATGCGAGAGTATGTCTGTGGTTGGAGGGGATGCCGATGACGACCGATCTTTATCAAGACAATCGTTACGTGGTCCGTCGCAAGATCTTTACGTTGGCCGGGGCAAAGTTTCGCGTTCTCGATTCGTCTGGGAATCTCGCGTTCTACTCGAAGCAAAAAGCCTTCAAATTGAAAGAAGACATCCGGCTTTTCGCGGATGAGACTATGGCCACAGAACTGCTTCTTATCAAGGCACGAAAGGTGCTGGACTTCTCGGCGGCGTACGACGTCATTGACTCGCAATCGCAGACCAAAGTGGGCGCATACAAGCGCAAGGGTCTGAAGTCCTTCCTGAAAGACGAGTGGATCATCATGGACAACCAAGACAATGAAATCGGATTGATAGAAGAAGATTCGATGCTTTTGGCCCTGATCCGGCGGTTCGTAATGGCGCTGATCCCGCAGAGTTTCCAAGTGAAAATGAACGGCGCCACCGTGTGCACGCTCAGCCAGAATTTCAATCCGTTCACCTTGCGAATGACGGTGGACTTTTCCCCGGACGCGAATGCAGCGTTCGACCGCCGCATGGGCATCGCCGCCGCTCTCCTCTTGTGCGCCATCGAGGGACGGCAAGACTGACCGACGGTCAACTGTGGGGCCGCATTCGGAGCCGGTAGTTTGAGAGAAAAGGAGAATCGTGATGTCGGAACAAGACTCGGTAGTGCCGCCGCCGCCTCAATCGGGGCAGACATCGGGCGGAACCAGCGGCTTGGCCATTGCCAGCCTAGTTCTGGGAATCTTGACATTCTTATTGTGCGGGCCCTTCGCCGGGATTGCCGCCATCATCTGCGGCCACATGGCCCTGTACCGTATCAAACAATCCGACGCGCTTCTACCCGGCAAAGGCATGGCCGTTGCCGGTTTGATTATGGGCTATACGGGGACTGTACTGACCATACTGCTCGTGTTTGGCGGTATGCTGGCGGCCATTCTCTTGCCGGCCGTTTCCCGAGCGCGCGAGGCGGCCCGTCGCGTGCAATGTCAAAACAATCTCAAGCAGATCGGCTTGGCGTGCGCCATGTATGCCGGCGAGCACCAGGGCGGTATGCCGGGCAGCTTGGCAGAACTCTATCCCGAATATGCACCCAGCCTGGAGATCTTCGTATGTCCCAGTGCCGAAGATAAGACCGGCAACCCTGCGCACATCAACGAATGGACCAGCTATGAATTTGCGCCGTCCGATGTCAAATGGGACGATCAACGAGACAAAATCATCTGCCAAGATAATGCCGAATATCATTTGCCCACTGGGCGGAACCACCTGTTTGGGGACGGCCACGTTGAATTCCAGCGCTCCGGCGATTATCGGGAACGCAGTCCTGCCGATTCGATGGCTGAGCAACTCGAGGCCGAAGAGGATTCAGATGAGTCCACCAACCCGGCGGTACGCTGACGGGCACGTCGCAATGAAGGAAGACGTTCATGGACAAGACCTGGTAAGTGATCAGTGATCGGCGCTTCCTTCCTCACTTCGGCGTTTCAATCCGCAATCGTCTTGGTTTACCACCGGAGCATGATGGAACCCCAGGTGATCCCGGCGCCGAAGGCGGCCAGTAACACGATCGATCCGGAGCGGATGCGGCCCTGAGTCACGGCGTCGTCTATCGCAATGGGGATGGACGCGGCCGTGGTGTTGGCGACCCGGTCAATGTTCAAGAAGACTTTTTCCTGCGGCAAACCGATGCGGTCGGCGGCGGCGTAGATGATCCGCGTGTTGGCCTGGTGCGGGATAAACACGTCTATGTCGTTGATCGCGAGTCCCGTGGCGGTTAACGCTTGTTGGACCGCCTCGCCGAACACGACCACGGCTTTCTTGAACAATTCCGGTCCCTTCATCGAGATATCGTGCACCCCCGTGTCCACGTTCTCTTTGGTGACCACGTTTCGCGAGCCGCCGCCCGGCAGAATGAGAAGGTCGCCGGAGCCGCCGTCTGCGCCCAGGAACGTCGAGAGAATTCCGTGGTCGCCATTTTCCGCCCGTACCACGACGGCGCCCGCGCCGTCACCGAAGAGCACTGCGGTGTCCCGCTTCTTCCAATTGAGACGGCTAGTGACTACTTCGGTGCCCACGATTACAATCGTCTTGTAAATGCCCGCCTGGATGTACGCGTTCGCGGTTGTAAGGCCGCACACGAAGCCGGAGCACGCGGCGTTTACGTCGTACGCCGCTGCCTTGGTCGCGCCCACCTGATGTTGGATCAAGCACGCCGAAGCCGGGAAGAGATAGTCGGGCGTCGTGGTGCAGCATATGATCAAATCAATTTCCTTCGGGTCAATCCCCGCGGCCTCGATCGCCCGTGCCGCCGCCGGTCCGCCCAAATCGGAAGCGCCCTGTCCATTCGCGGCCACGTACCGCTGTTTGATTCCCGTGCGCTGGCGTATCCACTCGTCGGTAGTGTCCATCATCTTTTCCAAATCGAGATTCGTAAGGACCTTTTCCGGCAAGTGCTGACCGGTACCGATAATGCGCGCTCTTACCATGCGTCTCTTCTCCGTGGTTCGAATCAATGAGTCCGTCTTTTGTCCCTACCTGGGGATTACGCGACCGGGTGGCACCCCACAACTTGCTTGGGGAATGTGTGCGTGCCCGGGCGCCGTGATGTGAATCATGCAGGGTACACTAACTTACCACATCCGCGACCACGTTTTCATGTGGCGCAATCTCGTCGGTTTGACTATTCTCATTGCGCGGTGTGAATGAAGGAGTCACCATTGACTAGCAAGAATCCGTGGGAGTCCGGCGAAGGCGGCCGGCGTGGGCCATTGTCGAGTGGTGTCGTATCAATCGTCGCCACTCGCGTCTGCGGCATGATCGCCGGCAATCCGGAAATCGCCTTCCACGCGTTTGCGACGTATGTCTGTCTTCTCGCTCTGATTCAGGTATTCACGATCGGCCTCAGCCTGTGCCGCGTCCCATTGGTCCAACCGGTCGCATGGAGCATTCTGCTCGCGTCCATCTTGGGTGCTGGTTACTACTGGCGTTCCGGTCGCGCGAAGACGGAACCGAGCGAACTCTCGCGCTTTGGCAGGACCCATCTCGCCTTCATCACTTTCTGTCTGGCGGCCTATCTTTTTCTGTGGTTCACAGTGTTGCGCAAGCCGGACCTGACCTGGGACGGAAACGAGTACCATCTGCCGACGATGCACTTCTGGGCATTGCGGGGCTATGTGCATTGGGTCACCGTTCCGGGGATGCCGGACGTGCTCGAGACCTGCATCAACGGTTACTCGAAGGCCGTCGAACTGACCGGGTTTCTCCTCGTAAAGGCGTTCGGGACGAACCGGGTGGCCGAGGCCGGCAATCTTCTCTTTCTTCCCGCCGGCGTACTAGGACTGGTCTATCTCGCCTCGGCCTTGGGCGCATCGCCCCTGACCGCGATCCTCGCCGGCTGCGCCTACGTCTTGGTTCCGGTCAACATCACGCAAGGGGTCAACACGTACGTGGATTCGGGGTACGCCTCCAGCGCGATCGCGTTTATCGCGGCCGTCTGCTATACCTACGTAAAGATGCGCGGTGGACGCTTGCCGTGGAACGCGGCAATTGCAGTCGGCGCCGGCCTGGGGCTGGCGATTGGCGCAAAAGGAACCGGACTGACCCTGGGCGTTATCGGCCTCGGCTTTTTGTTCGGCTCTTGGATTATCACGCGGCTCATGCGCGCCTCCGACGAAAGACTCACATTATTACGCGCCGGCGCCTGGTTCGCTTTGATCGCGTTAGCAACGATGT
Source organism: Candidatus Hydrogenedentota bacterium (assembly GCA_016209895.1). Taxonomy (GTDB): domain Bacteria; phylum Hydrogenedentota; class Hydrogenedentia; order Hydrogenedentales; family SLHB01; genus JACQVH01. Next base: position 20,102 of record JACQVH010000266.1, read on the forward strand.
CGGTCGGCGGCTTCTGGTATCTGCGCAATTGGGTGGTCGCCGGAAACCCAATCTACCCCGTCGAACTGAAAGTGGCCGGTCATGTGCTCTTTTCCGGCATTCCCCTCGAAGAACAGATTCGCGCCGTGGCAGTAACGCCCCAAGAAATGCTGCCCTGGCCGGGGTTCCGAAAAATCTTCTATACGTGGTGCCAGGGGTTTCGCGAATGGCCTGGAAGTCTTATTCCCTATGACGCGCGACTCGGCGGCTTGGGATATCTTTGGCTATTCGGCTGCGTGCCGGCCATCCTCCTAGTGGTCTTACAACGATTTCGCGCGCGCCTGAAGAAGAATGTGCTTGCGCCAACCGTGCTTCTTCCGCTCTTTTTGATAACCACCGCCGCATTTCTAACCACGCCACTCAATTGGTGGGCGCGATATACAGCCTGGGTTTACGCTGCCGGCCTGCCGTGCTTCGCGGCAGTAGTGGATAAGCTTTCCGAACGCGGCGTCCTTCGTTGGATGTCGCGGAGTTGGACGTTACTATGCCTCGCCGTGTTTGCCCTGGAAGGACTCTACGCCCTCTGCTGGGTAGGGTCGCGCACGCATTGTTACGACGACGGCTGGAAACCGCTTCCGGAAAACCCAATCGAAGTGGCGCGAATGCTCGTGAAACCTTGCCCGAAGAGCTACATCTTCACGAACCTGAACGGGACCGCCATGGAAAGTGTCTTGCATTCCGATGCCACCGTGGCCTTGGGCGCTCTGCGACGTCCACGACACCTCATCCTCGGTCAATTCTGTCAGCCGCTGGGAGTTCGCGGCATCGTGTTATTGAGCGACGAGAATCTGAAGGACGCCGAGCGAACCGCGAAATTCCTGCGTGAGCACGATGTAAGATATGTGATTTGGGACAACGGTATTCCGCTGCCATCGGCTCTGGAAAGAACGGCCGCACGCGTGGAACGCATCCCGAATTTCATCGTGCTTGAAATTGCCGCGTCACCCCGCGATTAGTCCGCGGGCACAGGGGACGGGCGGCCTTGCCGTGATCGCGAAGATCGGCTTATAGTCTCTTGCAAGGGAGAAGAACCGGTCATGTTTTCGGCTTCAGCGCTCGCAACGTTTTTCCTGATCACTGCCGCCTGGGATGAACCGCCGGAAGTTGTGGTCTGGGATGAGGAACTGGGAGGCGAGTACACCCGCGCCGTCCGGGACGCTACCGGTGCGCGGGCGGTCACGCTGGAAAATGCCGAGGCGCTCGCGGGCACGCTGCTGGTCTTGCCCGAATGCCGCGTGTTTCCGGCGGCGCGTCTTCAGGCGTTGGGAGATTACGTAAACAACATCCGTGGACATCTCCTAGCGGTAGGTGGACCGGCCTTCGAGGCGCTCGTCTATCGCGACCACGCCGGGAAGTGGGTGCCCAAAGAGGAACTGCTGGCCACGGTTACCGCCGAGCATCCGCTCATTGATTGGAAGACGCTGGACCTCGCGAAATGCAACCGAGGCAGCAGTCAGAAAGATGCATATGTTCATTACGCACCCATCTCGGACGGTTATTCGGCGGAACTCGACCTCATCGAACCGGTGGGTTGGGAAACCGTTGAGTTGCCGTGTACGCCAACGCCGAGCGGCGACGATGTTCTCTGGTTCCGTGCGTCTGGCTCCGATAAAACGAAGGCCCTGTTAATCGAAGTGCGGGAGCGCGACGGCTCCCGCTGGATGGCGACGGCGTCGGTTTCTGAGAGCGATACCGAGATTGGGCTACACGTGAGCCAGTTCCAATTCTGGCGCGACAGTTGGTCCCAGGGTCGAGGCGGGCCGGGGGATCAAGTCAATCTCTCCAATGCGGGCGTGATCTCCGTCGGTTTTGCGGCCAGCCACCAGCCGCTCGAGCCGGGCCGCTATGGCTATACGGTGCGCGGATTGGCTACCGGGAAGATCGGACCTGAGTTTGCCGAGGCGGCGCGGGCCGAGGTGCCGCGATTAGAAGGACTCTGTCCAAGCTACAAGGCGTTCGAGGCGCAGCCCGTGCGCTGTGAAGCTCTCGGTTTGGCGGCGGGAATTGGCTTTGGGAATCCCAATCGAATTATCTCGCCCGTAGCGCGACCCATGCGGTGGGTCGAGGGCCGCGACTATGTATGGCAGCCGCTGGTCAAAGCCTATAATGAGCGCGGCGAGTGGTGCGCTACGGCCTGCGCGACCACGTGGCGACAAGGCGGCGCGACTTGGACCTACGTCGGTTTTCAGCCTGAACCAAAAGCTCTGGCGGAACTTGCGCGCAGATTGGCGACAACGCTGACGCCTCGTGCTCTTGCCGAAATGAAACTGATTCCTCGGCCAGAGACTGCGCTTTCCACAGCCACCGGAAAGCCACCGATCCCCGCCATCGAACCGGGCGTGGGTCCGCTGCTCGAGGCCACGGAGCGGGGCGAATGTGTGAGCGTGAAGGATGGACATTTCATGCTCGATGGGAAACGCTGGTTCGCCCACGGCATCAACTTCTGGCCGCTCCACGTCTCCGGACTGGACCCCAAGGACTACTTTCTCCACTGGCTCACGCCGCAGTATTACGTTCCCGAATGCCTTGACCAGGACTTGGCGACGCTGGAATCGCTGGGCGTGAACCTGGTCAGTATTCAATATCACCAGGCAGTCGAGGCGCCGCAACTGCGAGACTTCGTTACGCGCTGTGGTCGCCACGGCATCAAGGTCAACATCTTCCTCGAAGACGCGCACCCAACCGAGCCGTCTGCCGGTGATGACCTCTCCCAGCGGCGCTACTTGGAATTGCTGAAAGCGGCGGACCTGGCGGGTAACCCGCACGTGTTCGCCTACGACCTGGCGTGGGAGCCGCGCCTCGGCACGTACCAGAATCGCCGCAAGTACGACCGCCGGTTTGAACAGTGGCTCGTCGAACAATACGGAAGCGTCGATCACGCCGAGAAGTTGTGGAATTGTCCCGCGAATCGCAAAGACGGCAAATTGACCGGGCCTTGGGATGAACAACTGATCTGGACCGGCCCGGGTGTAGCCCCGCATCGCGTGATGGTCGCGGCCTATCGCCGCTTTGCGGACGACCTCATCAGCCGCCGCTACCGCGAGGTCATCCGCCTGGCCCGCAAGATTGACGCTACCCACTTGTTCGGGGCGCGCACCGGCTACGGCGGCACCGGCACGCCGGGCGTCGTGACCCAGATGCAATTCCAACTCACGAGCGGCGCCGCGCATCTCGACTTCGTCTCGCCGGAAGGCTACGGCTACGGCCCGATGAATATCGCGGACGCGGCATTCGTCAATCAATACGCGCGCTGGGCGGGCAACGGGAAACCGACTTTCTGGGCGGAATTCGGGCTGTCTGTCTGGAAGGGCGGCGAGCCCGCATTGAAACAGCAGGGCGAACTCTATACCGCCTTCGCGGAAATGGCTCAGCGCACCGGCGCCGACGGTTGGGCCGGCTGGTGGTATCCGGGCGGATATCGCGTGGACGAGAACAGCGATTACGGCATCATCGCGCCCGACCGCACGCCGAGGCCGTCCGCAGAAGTCCTGCGACACACCGCCGCATCATTTCGAGAAGGTTCCGGCGCTTTAACTCCGGGCGAGCCCATCGTCGTGGACCGTGACCTCGCGCCGCAAGGCTTGGCGGCAATCGTGACCGAGCACTCGAAGGTATTCGCTGAATCTTACAACGCAGGGAAACTGCCGACTGTTGCCACAGCCGGAACCGGCCTGACTTCGACGAACTGTCCGTTCATCAGCGTCGGCGGCGTTCCCTTCGAAAAACCAAGCCCGACCCAATTCCTAAACGCGGAAATCACCGTCCTCAAACGCGAACCCGGCACGATAGAAGTCGAACTCATCAACACGGGCGAAGCGATATGGATGGCTGATGATTGTCACGTAGTCGTGGAAACGACGAACGGCACGCGCCAACTATCACTTCCGAAGGACGTCCCGCGCTTCGGACGTCGGACCGTTGAAATCAACGACGTGGGTTCCGCGCAAATCACCATGGCGAGTACCCGATTCGGAACTTTCGGGGAGCGACTGAACATGGGGCTCTGAATTGATTCAGTGGTCAGCCTCTTTTGGGCAGTTATGCATTTCGTGGCCCAGTCAAGGGTCGCCAAGCGCCTTTAGAATCTTAGCCTGGTCCGCCTCGCTGAAATCCCGACCATAGAATCTCAGGAACTTCCGCTGTCGAACATTCAGGTTTTGTGGGTTCGCACTGACGCGGAGCCCGGCCTCCACAAGAGTTACTGCCGTCGAGAACATCCGGCAGGCCATGGCCACCCGCTCTCCCGGACTCAGGCTCAGCAACATCCTGCGATAGCGTGCTTCAAGGTCTTCCTTGGCAGTGCTCATAGACGGCGCACCTTTTCCAACATTTCAGTTACGCCAAGTTTCTTCGCCCAAACTTCGAAGGGTTGGCGAACCCCGATCACCCGCCGACCACTTCCATGGCGATTTTGCCCCATTGGAACAGGCGTTCGGGTTGGTAGCGGACGGTGCTGATGTCTTTGAGGATGAGCTCGAGCGGGCAGCCAGATTTCTCGCAGGCCTGCCGAGTTGCCAGGAGATGTTCGCGTACGCACTCGGGGTCGAAGGTATTTGCGGCGAGAAGCGCCGGGTTGGGCTTGCGGGAGTACACGAAGTCGCGCCCGATTTCCTCCGCGCCGTGTTCCTCGTTAACCCAGGGGCTCATCGAAATCTTGCGGACGTTGGGAATCATGCGCACTTCGTTCATCTTTCCGTCCAACGGGTCGCAGCACCCGTAGTACACCAGGCCAAAGCGCGCGCAGAGGCGGCCGGCGTAGTCCACTTCGAATTCCTTGAACATTTCCGGTGAAACGGTCGAGAACATCTGCGCGAGGCCGAACGTCCAGAGATCCTTCGTGCGCGGCCGCTCCGGATTGTAGCTGGAGGCGGGCAGTTCGTCCGTATAAGCCCCGGTGCAATGTATGAGACTTTGAGGTCCACACAGCAGTCCTTGCTCCTCCAACTGGTCCAGCATGCTCAGATATCCGTCCGTCATCCGCCCGACCAGCCGATGCATGAAGTCCGGTTTTTCGACGAGCGCATAGAGCGCGTTCTCGACGCCCATCCACGTGCTGATCGGATCCCACAGGGACAGATACGGGTCGGCGCCCCAGAGCCGCAGTTCCAGCAGCCCATCAAAGAGTTCGTGGGCCACGGCCAGGCGGCGCTCGGTCTCGTCGGCGTCGTAGCTGATCCGAGGCATCCGGATTTTCTCCAAGTCATCCTCGGTCTGGAATTGGTTGAAGAACTTGTGACCCACGACGGCGTTGGTCGGATCGGTGGCCACCGTGTCTTCCTGAACGCGGACACCGAAGCCGGTGTTGTGGATCGCTTTCGGCACTCGTACGAACGGCTCGACGACCATATCCACCCGGAAGTGCTCCCACTGATACAACGTCCGCCGGAGCTGCTCCTCGTACCCACGGCATTCGCGGTCCGCGCAACGCAGGGTCAACTCCCCGCCCCCGTTCATCTCGTTCCAGCACACCTGGTCAATCATCACCATCGGCCGCGCCGGCCGACGCGCGTTCAACTTCCGCCACAGCCCCCGCTTTTCCTCCTGCACTGGCAGCGCCGCAATTTCACTCACCCGAGCCGCTAAGCCCCGTATGATGGCCGCATCGCCCTTACTCAGCATCATGCTGTGCCCCGTTGGTTGATTGTCCGCTTTGACGGAAGTATATACGATCTTGTATAAGATTCCTATGACCGAGAAGTCGCTCGTCTGGCTGGGGTCCTCGTTGGACGATGTCCGTGAATTTCCCGAAGACGCGCGCAGACATCGCGCTGGCAAAGAAACGATTTGCCGAAATACGAGGCACTCGCAGACAGATTAAGGAAAGCTAAATGGCTACGAAAGTCCATCGTACGACGGGCAATGTGTTCAAAGACTTAGGCTTCCCTCCCCATGAGGCCGAGAATCTCCGAGCCCGAGCCGACCTCATGATTCACTTAACAAGAATTATTAAGAGCCGCCGTCTGACCCAAGCCGCGGCCGCGAAGGCGCTGGGCGTAACCCAACCCCGAATCAGCGACCTCATGCGGGGCAAGATCGACCGTTTCAGTATTGATAGCCTCATCGAGATGCTTGGTCAGGCCGGCTTGCGGGTCAGCTTCGTTCTCAAACCCCGACGCAAGGTCGCCTGACGGCAACAGGCAAGCGCAACCCGCTGCTACCCCCACTTTCTTGAGGGTTCGTCGTGAGAATATGATCCTCAATGTTGAGAGTGGTCTTCATGCTCGGAATTATCTCATAGGCTGGCTTTGCGGCCAAGGTGCCCGCGGATCGCGGTGCGTAATGGCCACAGGAAACGACTACAATCGGGCATCCGTCAGCCGCTTCTTGATCTCTTCCCGTCTCGGTCTAAACGGTGAGAATCTCTAACGCTTTAACGTGAGGGCCTCCCGCCGGGAGGAGACTGGCCACACCCCCGTCCAGGGTGACAAGCCTACCTTGGTGCCGGATCGCGAGGCCAAGAAGGTACGCATCGGTCACTTGGCGGTGACTAACGAGCAAGTTCGTTGGCACCGGAGCGCAATGGAAAGGAATGTCAACCGGCCAGAAAACGTGATGCTTCAGTGACACCATCTCTTTCAGCAGAGCCAGCGCTTCGATCGGCGTAACGGCCTCAGGAATGATCTTCGGATTCGATGAAACACGGATGAACCCGCATTGAGTCAACGGGCACGTGGCCCAACCAGCCGAGTGATTCACCGTGAACCAGGCATGCGCGTCGCGGTGGTGGACATGAGTGGGCCACGCCAAGGCGACCAGCATGTTCACGTCCAGTAACCCGACGCTCACGGCTCGTCGTCCAGCTTCCGGACGTCCTCTAACGTGATAGGAGCCGCGTTTGGCGGGACCCGGAACACCGGGAACCCGCTTTGGCTCCTTTTGCCGACGCGCGGAGTCGCGTTTAGGCCGCGCCGGGCCAGGTCGGAGAGCACGCGACCCAGCGGCTCGGACTTCGCGCGCGCGAGACTCCGCGCCGCCGCGTACAGGTCATCGTCTATCGTAAGTGTCGTCCGCATGGTCTGAAGTATCTCATACCGGAGTCCTGATGTCAAGATGTATGCGCATCATGATGCTCTGTCGCAAGGGAACGATAGGGACGGGCGCAAGAGGTGGCATAAACACCCCAAAACGGAGTCTTGGGGGTGCCACCATCTTCAGTTTTGCCGCTTGACCGGTCTCTTAGGCGGCCGCAGTATCTGAGCGCCTTGCCCGTAGAAGGACCAGGATTGTGCTCCAATAGACGAGCAAGACGACGGCACCAGGCGGGATGTATGCCCATAATTAGTCTCGTTGGCAGGCACGGGCAGCCGTAGGTATAATTCGCGCTTCATGGCGATTCACGTTTCGATAATCATCCCCGCGTATAATGAGCAGGCCTTTATTCGGCGCTGTCTGGACTCGTTGATCGGCAATGATTTTCGCAAGGATGCTCTCGAAATACTCGTGTTTGATGGCAAGAGCACGGACGGCACCTTCGGGATCGTCGAGGAATACACGCAGAAATATCCGTTCATCAAGCTGTTCACGAATCCGGACCGGGTCTCGGTGAAGGCGCTGAACCAGGGGATTCGCCAGGCGCAGGGCGAAATCCTGATGCGGTGTGACACGCACTGTGAGTATCCGCCGATTTATGTTCGGGAATTAGTGGGTCCATTAGAACGCGGCGAGGCGGACAACGTCGGTGGCACCATCGAGACGCTGCCTTCTAATGATACGCCTTCTGGCGTGGCCATTGCTGCGGCGCTCAATCATCCGTTCGGCGTGGGTCTTTCGTTTCGGACGCGCAAGTTCGGCCGGACACCTGTCGAAGTGGACACGGTACCGTTCGGCTCGTGGAAGAAGACCACGTTCGAGAAAGTCGGCCTGTACGACGAGCAGTTCGTGCGCGCGCAGGATTTTGATCATAACATCCGGCTGCGAAAAGCCGGTGGGAAAATCTTGTTGTTACCGCACGTGGTGACCAAGTATTTTGCCCGGAATACGCTCAAGAAACTGGCGCGCATGGCGTATCAATACGGCTACGCCAAAACGCAGATCATCAAAAAGCACCGCCTCTTGGGTAACAAGCGCCAGATTTTCCCCGCGCTTTTTGTGCTGGGGCTTCCGTTGACGCTGTTGGTTCCGGGACTGGCCTGGGGGTATGCGCTGTACCTGTGCGTGGCGCTTTTGGTGGGTCTTTGGATTGGGGTGAAGAACCGCAGTATCCCTGTGGCGGTGATTGTGCCGGCGGCGTTCTTCGTAATGCATACGTGGTACGGCGTCGGTTATTTGAAGGGGCTGGTGGACAACTTCCTGCTGGGTCGCGCGACGGTCACATGGGAAGCGACGCGGTAGTGTATTTTCCCGGTCTACGGGTACGTTGGTTCCTCGTCGCCTACGTGGTGTTGGGCTTCGGGTTGCTTCCACTTTATTGGTACCAGATAAATCCGGACGGCATCTCCTATATCTCGATTGCCGAGCATTATCTTCATGGAAATCTCCAAGCCGCAATAAATGCCCATTGGTCTCCACTGTTTTCGTGGCTGATGGTCCCGTTGTTCGCACTGGGTATCGCACCCGTGCCGGCCGCGAAGGTGGTGTTACTTCTGGTCGGTTTCGGAAGCTTCATTGGTTTGGTGCGGTTGCTCGAGGTGGCCGACCTCACGCCGCGCACGCATTGCGTCGTGCTGTGGATTCTGCTGCCGACGATGTTATACCACGCGCTGACGGTCATCACTCCGGACGCGCTGACGGTGTGTCTGCTGACTTGGTACTCGTACGCGTTGTTGACGGGGAAGCCGTCATCGCCGCTGGCCCGGGGAATTATTTGCGGCCTTCTCGGCGGGCTTGCCTATCTGGCCAAGTCCTACAATTTCTATTTCTTCCTCGGCCATTTTACGGCCGTGCAAGTATTTTCTTTCATCAAAGAGCAAGATGGAGCCGCCCGGCGGCGCTTGGTGCAGACGGGAGTCTCCGGTTTGGTAGTTTTCGGGATCATCTCCGCGGCCTGGATTGGGTGTCTCGCCCAGAAATACGGCAAGCCGATGGTCGGCGCGGCCGGCGCCTTCAATTTTTCGCTGCTCAGTCCGCAGTCGAAGGGCCAGCCCATGGATAACGCCGGATTCCTGGAGCCACCTCATCCGGACGCCATGTCCATGTGGGAAGACCCGGCGCAGTATCCGATGACACCGTTGAAACCTTGGACCTCGTTCGAAGACATGCGCAACTTGCTTCGGACGGTCGCTAAGCACCTCGGCCTGCTCATCATCAACGGGGCGGTGCTCATGATTTCCGTCTTGCTGCTGACCATGTATCGGCGGCGCGTGGCCTTGCCGTTGCTGGCAGGATACCTGCTCTTTTCCTGCGTGCTTTACGGAAGCGGCTATCTACCGTTTCCGCGGGACATGCGCTACCACTGGTTTGCGCGGGTGATGGGCTTGATCCTTGCCGCAGTCCTGTTGGACCGCATCGCCCCGACGCGCGCAAGTGTCATGCCGCGGCCTCGTCCCTGGCACTACGCGCTAATGTTTGTGTGTTTCGGTTTGGCTCCGGTGGCCGTGCTCATCACGAATGCCAACGCCAGCAAAGAGTACTACCAGATGGCGCAGGAACTGCGAGCCCGGGGTGTGCACGGGCGAATCGCGTCGAGTCGGGATAGCTGGCACGCTTCCCTCTACGTCGCGTATTACCTCGGAGCCCGTTATCTCGGACACGAAGCCCCGAATTGGGACGATGCGGCCTTGGCCCGCGAACTTGAGCGCTTCGGCGTGGACTATTTCTTCGCCTGGAACTGGGACCCCAAACGAACGAATCGCGTCCCGCCCCCCACCCACGACGCGCTCTTGTCGCGCTTTCGCGAAGTCACCGGTGGCGCCATCCCCGAACTCAAGGTATACGCTTGCAAGGAGACTGGAGTCAGAATACAGGAGGTAGAACATCGCAGTCAGAAGTCAGAAGACAAGAGTCAGAATGAATAGGTATGACAGTGCGGTAATGGGTCGGTCTTTTGGCCAGCGGTTTGAGCGGTACACCAGGGACATAACTGCCGCTTTCGTCGCATTCTATCTCCTGACTCCTGACTCCTGGCTCCTGACTTCTGACTCCTGTATTCCGAATGAAAGGATCAGTTATGTCTAATACTTCCACTCCCCCCGCATGGCGGTGGTCAACCCTGATACTCGCCATGTTGTCGCTCTCGATTGGCTGGGGTATCCGAGGCAACTTCGGTCATGAATTTGGCGCGATGCTCGCGGGCACTCTCTGCGGAACGGCGGTTGCGCTGTTTTCAGGACGCGAGGACTGGCGCCGTCGGGTGTTGTATTTCGCGTTCTTCGGAGCGCTCGGCTGGGGGTTTGGCGGCTCGATGTCGTATATGCAGGTAGTGTCGTACACACATAGCGGACATTGGGTTTCGCAACTCTACGGCTTTTACGGCACGTTCGCTCTAGGGTTCTTGTGGTCGGCGATGGGTGGGGCCGGCACGGCGTACCCGGCGGTCGAAGACCGGGAACGACTTACCGCGTTGATGAAACCACTCATTTGGGTCTTCGTCGTGTGGGCCCTCTATTATTTTTTCGAAGACCCGCTCGAGAAATGGTACACGGCAACCTTCTACGGCGAAAAGGGCGTGGACCAGCGCTGGTTTCGCCAGAAGAGTCCATTCTATTGGCTTGACACTGACTGGTTGCAGGCCTTCCTAGCCCTTATCGCCCTCTGCGCGTTCGACCAATGGCAGCGGCGGGCTAATCCCGCCGGCTGGCTCATGCTGACGGTGTTTGCCGTCTGCGGCGCGGCGCTCGGCTTCGTCGTGCAATGGGAGCTTACTACCGCGGGGGCGATGAACTCGATTCTGGCCGCAGTGGTCCAGCCACAAGGCGATATCACGCAATTTGACCGGGACAATCTGATTACGAATTGGCCGCAATTCTTTTCCGATATTGGAAGTCATCTTGGCTGGATATTTGGGGTAATCTTTGGCGTGGGCCTGTACTTTTTCATCTTCGGGAAATGGTCGTCCGGCTCCGCCCTACTGATGCACATGGCCCTCGGCTGGTACATCGCGTTTCTGGCAATGCCCGTGTTCGGCTCGCTTTTTCTCAGCGATTACGGTGGGTTCCGGATGACGCCCCCGCGCGGCGATAACTGGGCCGGACTCGTCGGCGTGTTGGCCGGCACGATGATTTACATGTCCCGAAACGGCCTTATCGCGGTGAACTACGCGACGCTGGTGAGCGGTTTCGTGGGCGGGCTGGGCTTGGCCGGGACCCAATTTCTAAAGCTGATGCTCACCTCATTCGGCAATCCGGTATTGGTCGAGGACCCGGCGGTCCAGGAGGCTTGGAAGCATTGGCAAGGCGCGAACTGGCACAGTCTTGTTATCGAGCAGGGCGTGGGCCTGGTCTACGGCCTGGGAATTGCCTTGGCGATGGCCTGGTTGTCCACGCGGCTCAAGCCCCTTACTGACGAACCGCCCGTGCGCCGCTGGACGGAAGCGTTTTGCGTCTTCTTCCTCCTGAATGTGCTGGTATATGTGAATGTGGTCAAGGCGGTTACGGCCGACTGGACCTCGACCGACGGCCGTCCGTTGGGGTTCCGGTCCGTCCCCGAAACCATGAAGATGCCCTTGTTCCAATACGTCGAAATGAGCGCCTGGGCGTGGTACAGCCTGTTGTTCGCGTGCCTGAGCATTTGCACCGTGCTTCTCCTGGAAGAGCATCTTCGACGGCCGTTGTCGGTAGTTCCCAAATCCTGGCTCGGAAAGGGTCAGATGTTCTATCTCATCTTTCTCTGGGCCATTGTCATCGGCAATTTTCAAAAGGCACTGGTGAGCTTCACCGAACAACGCATCGGAACCGAAGGAACGGTGTTCTTCAATGCAATCGTCGCGACCTACATCATCCTATACTATGGGCGAGAACGCGAGACGGTACCGCTGCAGCCGATTTCGAGGTTCGGGCCCGCGATTGCGAAGCTGGTGCCCGCCGGGTTCGTGGCCGTGCTGGTGGCGTGCCTATCGTTCTACGCCGGAACACGCGCCGTTTACGGCGACAAATTCAGCGGTTTTGGCGGGGAGAATCGGCGGTTCGGCCCCCAAGCCGACTGGCTCGTCAAACCCGTCCTCAAAAACGCGGAACATCGGTAGGGAAGCAATACGGGAGGTAAAGTTATGTCGCAGCCCTCGATTCCTGAACAGGAATACCGCGACCGGATGGCGCGGGCCCAACGGCTAGTCCGCGAGAAAGATCTTGACGTCGTGCTCGTCAACAGCAACGAAGCGGAGTTCGCCAACGTCCGCTATTTTTCGAATTACTGGCCCATCTTTGAGATGAGCGGCGTCGTGATTCCTCCGGAAGGAGAGCCTACCCTCCTGATCGGCCCCGAGAGCGCGACCTTCGCGCACGACCGCAGCAAGATTTCCCGGGTGCGCCTGATGACCGAATATCGTGAGCCGGCCGACCCGGCCTACCCCGGAGTGCCGGTCTCAACTTTCGCCGAAGTTTTCGCAGAGGCGGGTGTGGCCGCGCCGCGCCGCATTGGCATCGCCGGGTATCTGGTAACGACTGCGCCCGTGCTGGATGGATTGCGCGCCGCATTTCCGAAAGCCGAAATCAGGCGCGCTGACGACATCATGGTATCACTACGTTCGGTGAAGAGCGAAGCTGAGATTGCCTGTCTCAAGGAAGCCTTCCGCATAGCCGAGGACGCCATCGGCGACCTGCTGCACGCCATCAGACCCGGCATGACCGAATTACAAGTCGTCGGTCTGGCGCAGAAATCCATTTATGAGCGCGGCGCGGAATACGAGGGCATGCCGCAGTACGTATTCAGCGGCATCAGCACGACCCACGCCATCTCGCGTCCCACCCACCGTGTACTCGAAAAAGGCGACCTCGTACAACTGAACATCTCGGCCCGGGTGGATGGCTACTCGTCAGGCGTGGGTCGTCCCTTGTGTCTCGGCAAGATGAACGACAAGGCGCGGCGCATGATCGAATTCGGCATGCTGGCCCATCAGAAGACCAGGGCGTGGATGAAGGCCGGAGTGGTTGCGGCCGAGGTCGCAAAAAAGTACAAGAACCTGTTCGTTTCCAACGGCTACAAGCGGAATTTTCTGTATGGTCCCGCCCACGGGCTCGGCATGATCGAGGTCGAGCCACCGTGGATGGAAGAGACCAGCGACTACCGGCTTGAAGAAAACATGACGTTCAACATAGACACCTTCTTCTACGAAGAGGGCGAATTCGGCTTCCGGTGGGAGAATGGTGTGCGGATCACGAAGGACGGTGTCGAGGGGTTCAGTTCGAAGTACATGGAGTTGCTCGAATTGGACGTGTGAGCCGTCACGATATCGGTAAGTGTCGCTACTTTTTCCGGTAGACGGTCACCTTATCCCCGACCTTAAGGACCGGGTCCTTGCTCCAGCCGTTCCACTTGAAGAGGTCTTTCAAAGACGCGCCGTAACGCCGTGCGATACCGGTGAAACGCTCGATAGGGCCTTGGCGCACGATGTGTTGACAACAGGACCAACAAATTGCGGTCTTTCGAAAGTCCTCTTGCGGAATTCCGCACGGTCGTGCTCGGTCTGGGGCACCCCGAACGGGAAATCGGCTTGGGGGCGCGTGAGATTGCGTGGCTTGTAACATGCGAATTCCAATCAGGTTATGTCACTTCCAAAGGTGCGTCAATCTTGCGCCACCCCGGGCCCAATTTCGTTCGCACGACAAAGGGCATGAAAGTTGCTCGCCGGCGTTTGGTCGTCAGTCAAGGGGCAATATTTGAAGCCGCAGGGGAGCGCTCTGAAGGATTGACAGGGAAGGATCTCCATCCATGGTCGCGAATAAGGCTCGTACTATCTTGATCGGGGCAGTTCTCATCGCAGGAACGGCGATAATCTCGAGTGGTTGTCCGCAGCCGATCGGGCCGCCAATCGATGCCCCCGTGGCCGCGATAGGGGCGCAGCCGGCTAGCGGCGTAGCCCCGCTACAGGTTCAGTTCGCGGACCAGTCAGACCCCGGTACGAGCGCAATTGCTACCTGGACATGGGATTTTGGTGATGGCACAACGAGCGCCGTGCCGAACCCTTCTCATGTCTATGCGGCGGCCGGCGGTTATTCGGTCTTACTTACCGTGACAACGGCGGATGGAACCGACACCGCTAGCGCCGGCATCGTGGTGGCGGAAGGGGTGTGGGACTTGCCGCACCCAGTTGCCGCCCCAGCCGAATATGTAAACCTTGGCGTATTCCCGTATCACCGCCCGGACTCCGCGCTGTATGGACC
>JACQVH010000269.1 GCA_016209895.1 Candidatus Hydrogenedentota bacterium
ATGGAGTACCTGTTGAAACACCGCGACCTGAGCCTCGAGATCGAAGGCCCCTGCGTCGCCATGAGCTTTGCTCAGCGACTCAAACCAGAAGAGATACCCGGTCGGTTGAGGCAACTGATCGAGATTCGTACACTGTTTCCGGAGTATTTGTATCACGTCTAAGGAAAGGGAGGCCGATGATTCCGTTAGCGATTTTGGGTGGGGCGATACTGGTCGTGGCGCTTATCATTGCGGGCATGTACAACAGCCTCGTGAGCGTCCGCAACCAATGCGATGAGTCCTGGTCCGACGTCCAAACCGAAATGCAACGTCGTTACAACCTGATCCCCAATCTCGTCAATACGGTGAAGGGATACGCCACGCACGAACGGGGAGTTCTCGAGGAAGTGACGCGTTTGCGCGAAGAATGCGTGAAAAATACCGGCTCGCCGCAGAGCCAGGCCGAGTCTGAGAACAAGCTGGTTCGCGCACTGCATGGACTGATGGTCCGGCTGGAGGCGTATCCGGATTTGAAGGCCAGCCAGAACTTTCTTGATTTGCAGCAGGAACTGTCCAACACCGAAGACCGCATTCAGGCGGCGTATCGTTTCTACAACGGCAACGTTCGCGAGAACAATAACCGCGTTCAATTCTTCCCGACGAACGTCATCGCCGGCATGTTCAGTTTCCGGGTGCGGGAATACTTCGAACTCGAAGACGAGCGCGCTAAAGTAGCGCCAAAAGTCGAATTTTGAGTCCTCAAAATCGCGAACAATTGACACCCATTTAAGGCCGGTGGTATCATCATTCTCATGATAAACCTATCGTTAAGTGATGTAGGAGGCACGGAACATGCGACTTACCATTGCAGGCCGACACATGGAAATGACCGATGCCCTCAAGAGTCACGTCGAGAAGTATCTGGAGAAGTTGCGCGGGCATTTCGACCGCGTGATTGACGCCGACGTAGTGTTGAGCGTCGAGAAACACCGCCACATCGCAGAAATCACCCTCCACGCCAACGGGTTTCGGATTCACGGACGGGAGTCCTCCGACGACATGTACGCGTCCGTTGACTCGGTGATTGACAAACTCGATAAGCAAATTCGAAAACATAAGGACCGGCTCGGCCAGCATCAATCGCGCAAGGCGGCCGAGTTGCGCGAGTTTCGGCCCGAGACGGTCGAGTTGAAGGAATTTGCGCCGAGCGAGTCGCGCGCCACGGCGGCGGTGCAGCCACACGTCATTCGCCGGGAGAAGCTATCCATGAAGCCGATGACCGTCGAAGAGGCGGCTCGTCGAATAGACTTAATGGAGGAGGACTTCGTGGTGTTCTCGAATGCCGAGACACAGCAGGTTAATGTCCTGTATGCCCGCGAAGACGGAACCTACGGACTGATCGAGCCGCAGTACTAACGCGCCTGTTTCCCGACCGAAGGGAACCGAATGGAAACTACGAATCTACCGGTCACCCGCAAGAAGAGCATTCCCGTGGCCCGCTTGCTCGACAAGATGGCCAATGACTTGGAATTAACGGTCGTCGCTGGATTCCAAGGGGTTGGGCGCCCGGTCTTTATTTCCGACGTAAACCGACCCGGGCTGGCCTTGGGCGGCTATCTCGAATACTTTGCCAATGACCGCGTGCAGATTCTCGGCAACACCGAAGTGCACTACATGGAGCAACTCTCCACGTCCGACTTACAGCATCGGCTCGAGAACATGTTCTCTTTCGAGATTCCGGGCTTCCTCCTGTCGCGCCATCTCCGCCCGCGAAACATCTTCCTCGACATGTGCAACCGCCGCGGGATTCCGGTGCTTCAGTCCCGTCGCAACACGGACGAGGTAATCAGCCGGATCATTGTCTTCCTGGCCTCCGAATTCTGTCCCGAAACGGTCGTGCACGGTACGGTCGTAGATTGCTATGGCGTGGGCTGCCTCATAGTCGGCGCGCCGGGCATCGGCAAGAGCGAGACCGCGCTCGAACTGGTAGAACGCGGTCACCGGCTCGTCGCGGACGACGTGGTCGCGCTGAAACGATTTCGGGACGACGCCCTTTATGCGGAGACTTCGCCGGTCATCGAGCACCACATGGAAATCCGGGGCGTCGGCATCATTGACGTAAAGAGCGTCTACGGTGTGGGCCGCGTCCGGAATTCCAAACGAATCGGCCTCATCGTCGAGTTGGAGGAATGGAAAGAAGACGTCCAATACGACCGGACGGGACTGACCGATACCTACCTGACCATCATGGACGTTCGCATCCCAATTCTGCTGATTCCGGTGCGACCCGGTCGTAACATCGCCATCATCATCGAAGTGGCCGCGTTGAACCACCGCCTCAAGGAGTTGGGTGTCCACCCGGCACTCGAACTGAACCAGCGCCTGCTCCGATTCATGAACGAGAGCGATGCCTGATTCCCCGCGGTTCGTGCTGGTGACGGGGCTTTCAGGTGCGGGGAAGAGCCAGGCCCTCCATTTTCTGGAAGACTTCGGCTATTTCTGCGTGGACAATCTGCCCGCGCCGCTCATGCCCACGCTTGCCGAGTTGCTCGTGGGCGCTAATCCCCGCCGGCGCCGCATCGCGGTCTGCCTCGACGCGCGAGCCGGGGAGGACCTCAGCAACCTGCCGGGATATCTGGATGCGGTCACGGAGCTGGGCGTCCGTCCCGATACGTTATTCCTGGACAGCGCGGACGAGGTATTGGTACGTCGTTATAGCGAAACCCGACGGCGCCACCCGTCCTCACCGAGCGGCAACGTCGAGGAAGGCATTCGCCGGGAGCGAGAGTTGCTCGAACCGATCCGCGCACGCTCCGACCTCGTCTTGGACACCAGCAAAACTTCGGTAGCCGAATTGCGCGAACGGATCGCGGCCACCTTCCTCAGTGCGAAAAAATCACAAGAAATGCTCATCACGGTGCTGTCCTTCGGCTTCAAATATGGCGTGCCACCGGAAGCGGACCTGGTCTTGGACGTGCGGTTCCTCCCTAATCCCCACTACGATCCCGAACTACAGCCACACACCGGCGAAGAACCGGACGTGCGTGATTTCGTGCTCGAGAACGCAGAGGCGCGAGAATTCATGGAGCGACTCAAGGGCTTGCTCAAATTCCTACTGCCCCGCTATGCCGCCGAACCCAAATCCTATCTCACGATCGCCGTCGGCTGTACCGGGGGACGGCACCGATCGGTGACCGTCGCGCACGAGCTCTCCGTCTTTCTGCGAGATCTTAAATACAACGCCCGACTTCGCCACCGAGATGTGAGTAAGCCGGGCGGTGACATCGCCTGAGTGCGGGGAGAAATCCTTCCCTCGATCCGGAGAACACGAAATGGCACTGGAACTCCTGGACGCGCCGCCAATTCCGGGCTGGTTGTCCCAAGCCTATCCGTTCCGGCGTTTCGGGGCGAAGATTGATGGCCGACTGGTGCATTTCGTAGACGAAGGAACCGGACGTCCGGTGCTGTTGGTTCACGGCAATCCGACGTGGTCCTTTCTGTGGCGGAAAGTGATTCCGGGTCTTCCCAGCCATGGGTTGCGAGTCATAGTGCCGGACCTGATTGGACTCGGACTCAGCGAGAAGCTCCCGTCTCCCGGGGCACACACCGCAGAAATGCACGTTCGAAGTATCCTTGGACTAGTGGCCGGCTTGGGTCTTGAGAACCTGGTCATCGTCGGTCAGGATTGGGGAGGTCCGATCGCCGCGGGAGTCGCGGCGCGCGAACCCGAACGGGTCACGGGGGCGGTGTTCGCGAATACGGCGGTGTTGCTGCCGCGGACGCCGATTCGCACGACGTGGTTCCACAAGCTTTCGCATGTCCCGATAGTGAGCGAGGTTCTGTTTCGAGGGCTGAACTTTCCGGTCCCGATTCTTTATCGGGTTCAAGGGAACCCCAAGAGTATCGGCGCCTTTGAAAAGAAGGCGTACCATTATCCCTTGCGGGCCTGGCGTGATCGCGCGGCCCCGTTGGGCCTGGCGCGGATGGTGCCGAATCATTCGAACCACCCAAGTATGGCGTTGCTTTCGGAGACAGACAATTGGGCACACCGTTTCGATGGCCGGACGGCTTTGGTCTGGGGTCTGCGCGATCCGATTCTCGGGCGCGCCCTACGGCGTATGACGGAAGCTTTTCCCCACGCGCACGTCACGGAAACGCAGGCCGGGCACTTCCTCCAAGAAGAGGTCCCGGACGAAATCACACGCGCCATTCTCTCGGTCACAGATGGTCGGTAGGAGTCAGAAGACAGGAGTCAGAAGTCAGAATAAGAACGGGGCGCGAAAACAATGCGCTTCACCATTTGGGCGAATCAGCACGACGTTTCTGAGGGAGCATAGTCCATACTCTCGCAACATACTGACTCCTGTCTCCTGCCTCCTGACTACTTTTCTCAGGTTCATTGACTATCGCCCTCAAGTTGCCTATTCTGCCGTTACCTGTCTTGGCGGTGCTCTGATGCTGAGCACGGGTTGGTGTTTCGCCAACCGGGTCAAAAGGGTTTGCCAGAAAATCAGTGGTAGAGTTGCACTCTGAGCAAGACAGGCGGGCGGATACCGGCACCGAGCCGGTGTCCGCCCCGTTCGACGAGGAGGCTGAAACGCGTGCGGCTGTGGGGCCTATTTAAGGGCAAGGGCGGGAACCTTGGCGTCGAAGAACTGGCTAAACGTCTCGGCATGGATGTCGCCACGTTCCGGGGTGTGCGGCCCAGTTACAAGGAATTCACGATTCCGAAACGCTCCGGCGGCACACGGACCATCTCCGTGCCCTCTCAAGAACTGAAGGCGGTTCAGAAGCGAATCCTGCGCCGTCTCTTCCAGCGCCTGAAAGCGCATCCCACGGTTACGGGATTCGAACGGGGCCATTCCATCGTTACGAACGCCCTCTGCCACGTCGGCAAGGCGGTGGTCGTGCGCATGGACATTAAGGACTTCTTCGCGAGTACCAGTGCCAAACGGGTGGACGCCTATTTTCGGACGATCGGATGGGATAGCGAGGCAGCGGGCTTGCTCGGCCAACTTTGTACGCACCGCGGCGGGCTGCCCCAGGGCGCGCCGACCAGTCCGCGTATCGCGAATGTCGTCAATTACCGCATGGACGCCCGGCTGGCAGGATTGGCCACTAAGCAAGGGGCCGCGTACACGCGTTATGCAGATGACTTGACGTTCTCGTTCGAAAACGATGATGCGACAGCGGTGCGAAGAGTGGTCCGCACCGCGAAATTGATTCTGAAGGACGAAGGGTATGAAGTGCATCATCGCAAGAAACTGCAAGTTCGCCGCCGACATCAGAGACAGACGGTGACCGGCCTGGTCGTGAACCAGGTAGCAAGCTTGCCTCGCAAGACCCGCCGCTGGCTGCGCGCCGTGGACCGACATTTAGTCACAGGACAAACGGCCAGTTTGACGCCGCAACAACGCGCGGGCTGGCGCGCATTCGAAGCAATGATCGAGCACCAGCGAGAAACGCAGTCTTAATCCGAAGTGGGAGACGAACACCGGCGCATAGTCGAACGGAGTTTGACCGTGCCACCCTTGAACCTGCGTTGCTGAGGAATGTCGAATGACGTATCAAGAAAGCCTTAAGCTCAAGACGCGCGGCCACGGTCACATGCAAGACCTCACGGGCACCATAAGCAAGATTGTGGCGCAATCCGGGATTAAGACCGGGATAGTACAGATCTTCAACGTGGGGAGCACCGCCTCCATCGGCATTATCGAGTTCGAGCCGGGGCTCGAGGGCGACCTACCGGCCGTATTGGACAAACTCATTCCGCCCAGTCTGAGCTATGGTCACCAGCAGGCCTGGCAGGACGGCAACGCGCATTCGCATTTGCAGTCCACGCTTCTGGGCCAGGGACTTACCCTTCCCGTGGCCAACGGTAAGCCCGTGCTCGGCACGTGGCAACAGGTCTTTCACCTGGAGAATGACATCAAAGCCCGGGAACGCACCGTGGTAATCACCGTCCTGGGCACGTGAGGCTTCCGTCGAATCTTAACAGGACGCCCGATTCCCTGCAGCTAGTTTTGCCCCGGTGCTCGATATGCTTAAGCGACCAGATATATCTTACTCGCTCGGGTGCTCTCCTAACTCAAAATCAACCGCGGTCGTCTGTCCGCTCTCCACAATTGCCCGTTGCTCCACCGGTCTTATCTCTGAAGTTCCAGGTTGGTAAGCCTCCACTGTTACTTCGCCGGGAAATTGGCGGTGGAACGCGTAGTGACCGTTGTCATCGGTCGTGGCCGTCACCATTGGCACCCCTTCGCGGCGAAGATTGACAATGGCGCGCGCGATCCCTTGGCCCCCGGCAACTACAGTCCCTTCAATGAGACCTTCGGGGCCGATCACAATCTCGACGTTTTGCACGGTGCCCGCTTGCGGCTGTACCCACGCCATTCCGATCCCCTGTTCGGGGTGAACGGCGGTCAGTAAAGTCGCCTGCTCCTCCAAATTCATCAACTGAAAGGTTCCGCTCTCGTCGCTCCGGGCGATTGCGGTGCCAATGGGACCGACTTGGGGCGGCAACCCCACGAGAATCTCGGCGCCTGCGATGACCGCCCCTTGATGGTTGCGCACAACGCCTTCCACCGTGATCGTACCTTCTGCCAGGCCAACAATTACGTCGGCTGGATTGTCTCCTTCGCGTATCGGTCCAACCGGAACGCTGGTCGCGCGGTATCCGGTAGCCCGGACCGCCAGTGCATAATCGCCTGGCTCGACCGGGATGGAAAACCGTCCTTCCGGATTTCCAATATTGCGAAAAGTCCCCTCAGATACCAAGTTAGCACCTGAAGCACCGGACCGAACGAGCGCGACCCTGAACTCGGTAATGGGTTGGCGGGTCCGGGCGTTAATAACTTGACCTTCAATCTTCGGCTGCGCCGGCAACACAATATCCACGTTCTCGCTCCCCGCGGCAATGTCCGATATCCCTCCTTCTCCGAACCCCTCCACTCGGGCGATTAGCGTGTAGGTGCCGGGAGATAACCCGGTCAAGCGAAACCGGCCCATATTGTCCGACTGCACGGGCTGCACGTTCGCGTACGCGCCAGGCGTCGTACCTTGAACCCCCATCACTTGGGCGTGCGCAATCGCCTGGCCGCGGCTGTCCTTCACTTGTCCTGAAATTTGGAGGAGTGTCTCTGCATTCACCACGAGCCGCAATCCACGAATTTCCTGTCCGGGCAACAGGGCTACGCTCTGCACGGGGCGTCGTTGCATACGCATGCCCATCACGGCAACTTCCAGTTCGTAGTTGCCCGCGGGCACTCCAATCAAGAGGAAATTGCCCGCTCCGTCCATCCGGCCTAACGGCCAAAGTGCGTGTTCGTAGTTGGTATCGAGGGGTTTCGCCCCGATATTGCCCTTGAGACCACGTCCGGTTCGGTCTACCACTTGGCCGCTGATCAACCCATCCCGCTTGTGCTCCAACACAACTTCTACGTCTTGAATACCTTCCGCTGGAACCAAGAGCGGTCCGACCTTTTCACTCGTAAGATCGGGCGTGGTCGCGCTCAAATAGACTTCGTTGCCTACTTCGAACCCAGCAAGCGCGAATCGCCCGCTCTCGTCGGAAAGAGCGGAATCTTGATGCCCCCCGCCTGAGGCGTGTCCATCTACCTTCGCCTTTGCTACGGGTTGCTTCTCGGAATCCACCACCATTCCTGACACGATTATCCCGCGTCTAACTTCGAGGTCCACATTCTCAAGGGAATCGGACAGCGCCACGGACACGCGGCGACGCGCCTTTGGCCCCCCGGTCTCGACCTTCGAAAAACCGGAGGTACCCCTAACGTCCGCGACCAGATCATAGTCCCCGGCTGCTAAAGGCCGAAGCTCATACTGACCCAGATTGTCAGTGCGCGCCAACTTGGCCGGCCATCCTCCTCGCTGAGGCGGGTTTGCCCGAACGTTGACCTCGGCCACGCCTTCCCCGGTGTCCGCATCGTAGACGCGACCACTCACCTTCCCCCCTTCCGCCAGCCGCAATTCAAGATTTGAAACGGTGTCCGCCGCTTTCACCACGAGGTCAACTGTCGCATTCACCAATACGAATTTGTGATTCTCCACGGAAAGTCGCTGTTTGCCCGGAACTAGTGCAATGAATTCGAAATGCCCTCCTTCGCCGGAGACAGTACGTCGCACTAGGCTCGTTATCTCCTCGTGGCGTGCCATAATGGTGATATCGGCCACGCCCTCACCCGTCGTTTCCACCAGGGTCTTGCCGGAAATCTCTGAGGGCGGACCCAGCACGACCTTGGCATTAGTGGTCCCAGCGACAATCGGCGCGGTCCCGAGGCTTCCGTACCCCGCCGCTTCGACGTACAATTCCCAAGCGCCCAGGCTCAAATGTTCGAAAAGGAATTCACCTCGTTCATTCGATTGAACCCGCAACAACCCTGCTTTCGGCGGATTCAGTTGGTCGCCGTCGTGCTTTAGCGGCAACAGTTGTGCACCGGCAATGGGTTGCCCCTCACTAGTCATCACCGTGCCCCCCAACGGCAAGCCCAACTCCATGACAAGGGTCAAGCGCTCCGTCAAGTTTGCAGAGGTTAAGCGGACCGTGGACTGCGCATATCCTTTCTCCCTGGTAGCCATCACGCTATAGAGCCCCAGTGGGAGCTCGACGAAGGCGAACTCCCCTCGGTCGTCAGTCTCGCCCGCATTCTCGTCTTCGCTCGAATCGCTCGAGAGCAGCTCGTTTGCACGGTCCCCGGATTTACTTCCGGAATCACCGTCCGTGCTCCTTCGCAAGACCAGCCTAGCCCCGGAAGCGACGCGACCCTCATAATCATATACTCGGCCCAAAATTGCCCCCTCGCCTTTGACCGGTTCCGGCGTTTGCGCCACTTCTTCCGCAACAGGCGCGGACGCAGCCGGCCGCGCGCTAAGTTCGCTCGAACGCGGACTCATTATCTGCGACGCAGGTGGACCTGTCACGTGGCCGAGCCCGGATACGGTTCCCGGACTGACATACCGCAGATAGCCGCACACACCCAACAACAACCCGAGACTTATGCACGCTCCCAGCACCCACCATCTCATGCGGCCCATTCGTCTACGTCCCCTGGTCTGGTTTCACCATGACCGATTCCAGGCCTCTATTTTAGTGTATCGCGGATTCAAAGTCTAAGTGCAACGCCCCCGCTGGCGAGTTTGAGCATACCAAGCACATAGAGGTTTATGGAATACTCCATTCGATGTAAATCAGTGATCTGGGCACCGTGAAGGATATGTCCGAGCGGATCGCGTTTGGGGCGGACAGCCCAACTTAATCGCGGGGGGTGCGGGTTAGCATGACGATCACGAGTCCGATTGCGCCCAGAGCGCCCCAGATATAGGTGGGAATCCCGGCGGAGGCGAGCGGTGGGATCGCGCTGGTCGCGCCGACCAAACCGAGCAGGAATGCCCCTCCACCTACGATGAGCATGCCCAAACCGATGAACTTCATCTGTGTTTCCTCACGTTTCCGGGCTTGAACGCGACGAGAGTCACCGCGGCCTCGTGCTTCTCCGAATTCTACACTAACATTGAACGCACTTACCTCACAAAACGCAACCACGAGTTGGTTCATTCCTACCGGCGGAGACGGGTCCCGAGTATCCGGTCTAATCCGCGTTCAATTCTTGGAATTGCGCGGAAACACGACTAATATGGACTCTTTAGAGCTACATACCGTCGCAGAATGTTTGATGAAGAGCATGGACCCCTATAAACGAATCGAAGAGTTGCAGGCCCAAGTTAAGCATCTCTCCGATTTGGTCGAATCCCTCGCGGCAAACCAAGCTCGGGACGCCGTCCAGCCGGCCAAAGCGGAAGACGTTATCGCGCCACCGGTCGTCGAGTCGGGCGGCGTGACACATCTGGTGGAAGAGGTCATCGAAGACGTGGAGCGCGCGTTAGACGGCGAAGGGCCGGAGATTCTTGAAGCAGAGGTGGGTACCGTTTGGCTGAGCCGCCTTGCCGCCGTGGCATTTCTTACTGCGATTGTGGTGGGGGCGGTCGAGACTTTCAACACCGAGATGCTCGGACCGTGGCAGAAAGTAGGCGTCGGCTACGCCTTCGCGATGGCGGCATTGGTCTATGGGTGGTTCTTTGGAAGCCGCCGAGATTTCTTTTCGGAGACCGTACTGGGAAGCGGACTCGCGACGTTATATTACGTTACGTATGCGCTCTTCTTCGTGCGGCAAATGCAGATCTTCCCCTACCACGGAGCGGCGTGGGCCGCGCTGCCGGCGGGTCTCGCGCTGGTAATGGGGCTTGCGCACCGGCGTCGCAGCCGCGCTGCAACCGGCATCGCGCTTTTCCTAATTTACTATACGGTGGTCTTGAGTTGCGCCTACGGCAAGACCCCTCAGGATTACGTCTATGCCTTAGCGGCCAGCGCCCTCCTGGCCGTTGCGGTCGTCTTCTTCCATATCGCACACCGCTGGATGACGCTGACTTGGATTGCAGTGGCGGCAACGTATGCCACCTACACCTACTTTTTTCTCTCGAAGCCGCCGGAACTCTTGATGTCGGACCCGGCATACTTCTGGCTATCCAACGGGTTCTTGGCTCTATGCTATGTGGTGTTCAGCCTCGCCTGTATCGTGGATGCGCGCCGGACCGGTGAGTATCGAAGACACGTGGCGCCGCTGGCCGGGGCGAACTCAGCCGTTTTCACCATTCTTGGTTGGATGGCGGTCCGCTACTACTATCCCGACCAGCAGTGGATGTTCCGACTGGCTTTTACCGTCCTCCTGCTTTCGTTCGCGGGTCTGGCCCACGTGGTCGGCGCACGGCGGAACTACCTTTGCCAAATGTTCCTGGCAAAGGCGATCATTCTCTTGACAATGACCATCGAGGCGGCATTCACCGGCGAGCAAAGGCTCATTGCGCTGGCGGTCGAATGCCTGGCCTTGGCCTTAGCTTACGGCCGGTCTAACCTGGCGGTATTTAACGTCGCAAACGCATTGCTGACGATATTCACTTTCACGGGCTGTTTGTTCTCGGCAAAGATGCCCGGTACGCTGGCCTTCCGAGAATATGTGGTCCCCGCCAATTGGGCCGCCTGCGCGGGAGTGAGCATCGTTTTCATGATGATAGCCGCGGTCTACCAGCACTTTGCGGGACGTAAACCGTTGGCGCACGCGGAAGAATTCGGGTTGGCACTATTCGGCGGCAGCCGTTTTAATTTTCTCCCAAGTTCGATGGCGCTTTTCCACGCTTCGGCCGCGGCCTTGATTCTGGTCACGATCAGTATCTTGGATCGGGCAGACGACCCGGCATTACCGTACTGGCTCGCCGCGGAAAGCGCGGCGGTGGCCTTGCTCGGACTGCTGCTCTTTACGCCCCAACTCGAAGTGGCGAGCGTGCTGCTGCTCGCGGCATCGCACGTGTGTTTCCATTTCTTCCTCGGCATCGGCAAGATTCAACTTCCCGGACACGGCACCTACATTTTCCTAACCAGTTTCGTCGCGACGTACACGTTCTTGGGCGCCTATCTATGGGAACGATATCTGAAGCGTGTCCCGGAAGGTCCGGCCTGGGAACATCATCTCGCCGCCTCGATCCCCTACCTGGCGGCCACGTTGATGCTGGCCCGGCTGCTCGGGCTGGCTTTGTTAGGGATGTATGCCCCACTAACCCAAAACGCGCTTGGCGTCGTTTTGCTACTGCTAGGCTGCTTGGTGCGATATCCGAGCGTGAAGGCTTCGGGCGTGCTTGCGTTCGCCTTGGGAACGCACGGATTTGCTTCAAATCTTCCCGATTTCGAGGGACCTTTTCCCCGAATCATACCGCTCGCGCTCTTGTTTCTCTTGACGTACGCCGCCGCGGAACGTCTCTTAATCATTATGGAAAGACGGGAGAAAGTCCCGACGAAAGCCGACGACGTGGTTCGTAGCGTCCTAGTTTCGGTGGCCGGAATGCTGGGGATCGCCTTGGTTTGGGTCCACGCCCCGGATGAGTTACTGACCGTGTGTTGGCTGGCCCTGGCCGTGGGCGGAATCACGTTAGGCATGCTCGGCCAGGAGATTCGCTATCGCTGGGCCGCGCTGGCAATCTTTCTGGCCGCCGCGTTCCGGGCCTTCCAATACGATCTTACGATGCTTCCTCACTATTACCGGTTCCTGTCGTTTGCGGCGCTCAGCGCCGTGTTGCTGGCGGTGTCTCGCATCTACTCACGCGCCCGCGCCAAAGCCAGACACCGACGCCGCTCCGATACTTCCGGAAAACCAGCTTTCCATGGATGATCGCCGATTAGCCGCCGAACAAATTTGTAATACTCTGGCCAGCGCCGGCTTCCGTGCGCTGCTGGCCGGCGGATGCGTACGGGACCTTTTGCTCCGCGTTCCCCCCAAGGACTACGATATCGCTACCAACGCCCGGCCGGCCGAGGTTGCCGCACTGTTCGACAAGACGATTTCGGTCGGCGCGGCATTTGGCGTGCAAGTGGTAGTCTTGCCGGAAGGTCAATTCGAAGTGACTACCTTTCGGAGAGACGGCCCGTACTTGGATGGCCGCCGCCCGGCGCATATCGAATTCACGGATGAACAGGAGGATGCCCGGCGTCGGGACTTCACCATTAACGCCCTCTTCTTTGACCCCTTGGTCGGCAACATTCTTGACTACGTAGACGGGCAGAAAGACATTCGAGACGGCATTATCCGCGCGGTTGGCGATCCCGGAACGCGCTTCACCGAAGACCACCTCCGACTGTTGCGCGCGGTCCGGTTTGCCGCGCGCCTGCACTATCAGATTCACCCTGACACGCTGGCGGCCATTCGCCCGATGGCATCGCTCATCACGAGGACCAGTTGGGAACGTATCCGCGACGAACTCCTGATGATGCTTACGGAAGGGCAGGCCCGGCGCGCCTTCGAGTTGCTCAGCGAGACCGGCCTGTTGGAACATGTCCTGCCCGAGGTCAGGCGCATGGAGGGAGTGTTGCAGCCGGAAGCGTTTCATCCGGAGGGCGACGTATTCGAGCACACCCTGCTGATGCTGCAGCAAATGCGGCACCCCAGCCCTACGCTCGCGCTCGGCGTGTTGCTGCACGACGTGGGCAAGCCCTTGACGCAGACGTTCGAGGACCGTATCCGCTTCAATAATCATGACAAAGTCGGCGCGCGCGAGACCGAAAAAATCTGCGAGCGCCTGCGCCTTTCGAACGCCGACGGCGAGCGCGTAACGTGGCTCGTCGAGCAGCACATGCGACTGGCCGCGGCCCCGCAGATGCGCGAAAGCAAACTGAAACGGTTCGTGCGGGCCGAAGGTTTCCCCGAACTGCTCGAACTCTGCCGTCTGGATTG
>JACQVH010000270.1 GCA_016209895.1 Candidatus Hydrogenedentota bacterium
TATATATATAGGCCCGGGCGTTGCATTTTGGTATAAAAAAGACGAACAATATGAAAAATATCAAAGAGAAGGACAAAGGACCACAACGACACCAAGGACACCAAGGACACCAAGGACGGCAAGGACGGCAAGGACACCAAGGACGGCAAGGACGGCAAGGACGGCAAGGACGGCAAGGACAGCGAGGACACCCCGATGCGGCAGCACGTGGCACAGTCAAGCGAGCTTGACCGTGCCACCCCGTCCTTCTTCGCTCTTACCGGCGTGGTTTTCCCGGGCGATCGCGGCGTTGCGCTGGATGCCCCGATGTTTGGCGCGGAGGATGGGCGTGCCGGTGAAGCGGTTGCGAAAGGTTTCTTCGTCGGTCGCGGCGAGTTCGTCCAGGTCGAGGCGGGCTTGGTTGGGGCGGGCGTGAAAGTCGGTTTCCGTCGTGTAGGGGACTTTCCGGTTGTAGGGGCAGACGTCCTGGCAGATGTCGCAGCCAAAGATCCAGTCGGCGAAATGTCCCTGCAATTCTGGGGGGATTTCGTTGCGGTTTTCGATGGTGTGGTAGGAGATGCAGCGGCGGGCGTCCACGGTGCGGGGGGCGACGATGGCCTGAGTGGGACAGGCCTCGAGGCAGAGCGTGCAACTGCCGCACTGGTCGGGCATGGGACGGTCCGAGGCGAGTTCGACGGTGGCCAGAATGACGCCCAGGAAGAACCAGGAGCCGAGGTCGCGTCGCAATACGAGGCTGTTTTTGCCAATCCAGCCTACGCCGGCGCGCGCGGCCCAGAACTTTTCGAGGACCGGCCCGCTGTCAATGCAGCAGTAGACACGGGCGTGCGGCTCAAGTGCGGCGACGAAGCGACCCAATTTACGCAAGGGTTTCAGCAGGGCGCGGTGGTAGTCCCGGCCCCAGGCGTAGCGCGAGACGCGGCCGGTAGGGCAGGCAGCATCGGTGTAATCGGAGTTGGCCCTTGGCGGTGGCGCGTAGTAATTCCTGGCCACGACGACCACGGACCGCGTGCCCGGCAGTTTGCGCTGAACGTCCTGACGGATCTCCTTGGTCGCGGCGAGCCAATTCATGTCCGCATGACAGCCTTGGGCCAGCCATTGACCGAGCAAGTCTTGCGGGTCGGCGGGATCCGCTGCAGCAATTCCGCAGACATCAAAATGGAGGGTGGCTGCTTCGCGCTTGAGGGCCTTTGCGCGTTCGGTCGGTGTCATGATGCTATCGCTTTCATTTGAAAGCTGGACGATAAATCGAAATTGATTGGAGAATGCATCCCTTATCAAGATATACCCTATGGCAAGTTGCTTCCAAGGTGAAAAACGGTCGTGGTAGAATCGTCCCAATCATGATGGAGCAGTACCATATGAAGCATGTCTGGCTGGACAAGGAGTCTACACAAATGGCCACAAGGCCGAAAGACTATCGCAAAGAGCCGTTTAAGCGGCTGGTGATTCTTGGGGAGAGCACGGTGGAAGGCGGACCGTGGCTGGCGGACCGGTCGGAGCGGTATGCAGACGTGGTGGCGAAGTTGATCAACCTGTGCCAGGCCACGCCGGTCGAGTATTTTAATAAGGGCATCGGCGCGAACGCCATTTCGCCGCGGAGTCCGGGCTATGCGGACTCGCGGAAGCCGAGCGCGATGGAGCGGTACCAGGAAGATGTCATCGCGCTGAAACCGGACCTGTTTCTGTTGTGCTACGGTCTCAATGACATGCGCGCGGCGATGCCGCTCCCTGACTTTCATGAGGACATGGCGAAGATCGTCCGGGACGTGAAGGCGGCGTGCAATCCCATGACCGTGGTGACGACGATTTATTACATGACCGGTTGGCGCAGCTATCCGCCCTACGACAAGGGCTCGGTGGAACTCACGCTCGCGTATAACGACTGCATCCGCGGCCTGGCGGCTGAGTACGATTGTGTCGTGGCCGACGTGTGGTCGGCGGAAGGCGGCGCGGACTGGCTCATAGACCCGGACGGCGTGCACGCCAACAATGTGGGGAATCTGGTCATCGCGCATCGCATCTTCGAAGCCATCGCCCAGCACGCGAGTTGTCTTGGCGTCAAAGCTTTTCAAGATCTCGCCGATACCAAGTGGCGCAACGACACCACTGCGTCCCGCGGCTCGGTGGGGGACCCGTTCCAGAAGACATGGTGAGGCGTTAGCCGCATACCGATCGCGGAATCCCGGCCGAGATTCGTGATGCCGCTATTGAGATTGGCGCCGGTTGAATTCTGGTATTACCTAGGTTATACTTAATTTATGAAGGTTGCTGTTTCGATACCAGATAAGCTCTTCAAGACCGCGGAGTGCGCTACGCGCCAATTGGGAATTTCGAGGAGCACCCTGTATCAGCGGGCGTTGGCCGAGTTCCTGGCTCAACATGAGGAGCGCGCCGTGACTGAAGCACTGAATGCGGTCTACGGTCCCGGTGGCCAGGACTCGCGCCTGGACCCGGTTCTCGAGGAATTGCAAATATCAAGCATTCCCAAGGAGCAGTGGTGATACTTCGGGGAGAGGTTTGGTGGGCCCACTTGCCGGAACCCCGCGGTTCGGAGCCCGGGTATCGCCATCCAGTCCTTGTAGTCCAGTCCAACACTTTCAACCGAAGCTCAATCCAGACCACTCTGGTGGCGGTGTTAACCTCGAATCTTACCTTAGCCCGGGCGCCCGGCAATGTGCATTTGACCCGGCGCGAGACGGGATTATCTCGGGACTCGGTAGTGAATGTATCTCGGCTAATGACCGTGGACAAAAAGTACTTGAGCGAGCGCGTGGGTAGGCTTTCGGCTGCGGTCATGAGCGACGTTGATGCTGGACTGAGGCGGGTGCTGTCCTTGTAGAGATTGGTGAGACCGCGTGTTTTCACAGGGTGGGAGGATGTGGTAATGCGTCGTCGGCGAAAGCGTGACGACTCTTTGCCGCTCTTAAAGATGTTCGGAAAGATGCGGGTGTGCGATGGTCCATTGAACAATTGTGACGTGACGTGGGTTTAGACTCGGACGAATGAGGTCACTGTGAATATGAACTACGTCTTTCTTGGGCGGACGGGGGTTCGCGTGTCAGAGATATGTCTGGGCACGATGACGTTCGGGAAGGAGACGGACGACGTGACCGCGGTGGCGATTATGAATCGTGCGCTGGAGGTTGGGATCAACTTCTTTGACACGGCGAACATTTACAACAAGGGCGTGACCGAGGAAATCATTGGGCGTTGGATTGGGCCGCATCGCGAACAGATTGTGGTGGCGTCGAAAGCGCATTTCCCGACGGGCGAGGGCGTAAATGATCGCGGTAGTTCGCGGCGGCATATCTTTCAGGCAGTTGAGAAAAGCTTGAAACGCCTCCAGACCGATTGGCTGGATCTGCTGTATTTGCATCACTGGGATGCGGACACGGCGTTGGAGGAGTCGCTGTCCGCGCTGAGCGACCTAGTGCGTCAGGGGAAGGTCCTGTATTGCGGGGTGTCGAATTTCTCGGCGTGGCAGACGATGAAAGCGATTGCAGTGGCCGGCGCGAATCGTTTCGCGCCGGTTGTTTGTATTCAACCGATGTACAACCTCGTCAAGCGTCAGGCGGAAGTCGAGATTCTGCCGATGGCGCAGTCCGAGGGACTGGCGGTATGCCCGTACAGTCCCATCGGGGCGGGATTGCTGACGGGGAAGTACCAGCGTGGAGAGCCGGGCCGTCTCCATGACAATGCGATGTATCGGGAGCGCTACAAGAATCCGGAGTACCGCGAGGTCGGCGAGCGGTTCGTGAAGTATGCACAAGCGAAAGGCTTGTCACCGGCGGCATTGGCCGTGGCCTGGGTGGTGAGTCATCCGGCGGTCACGTCCGCCATTGTCGGCGCGCGGGATCTCGAGCAATTCAATGACACGCTTGGCTGCCTCGAGATGTGCTTGACCCCGGAAGCGCGAGCGGAAATTACGGCATTATCTATTGAACCGCCACTGGCGACAGACCGCGAGCGGAGCGTGCCGAAGACATGAATTGACCGCCACGTCGTTGGCGCGTGCGGTCTAGCGAATACGTTCCTGCGGTACTGCCAAGGTTTGGGCCGACAGGGCCCGGGTGCCGGGGCCGATGGTGGATACCAGTCCGATCACTGCGGGGGGTTCGCCCACCAAGCGGTCATCAATCGTACTGAACAGTTCGGCGATGTTGCTGAAAGTAACGCCGCCGCCGAGTCCGCCGCCCAGCCCGCCACCGCCGAAGCCACCAAGTCCACCGCCGCCGAAACCGCCACCGCCGAGTCCGCCTCCCGCGAGTCCGCCGCCGCCGAAACCGCCGCCGCCGAGTCCGCCGCCGGCGAGTCCGCCGCCGCCGAATCCACCGAAGCCGCCCCCGCCTGTTCCTGCACCCAAGGCGGTGATGGCGCCGCTGCCGCCGGGATTCCTCACCACGACTTTCGGCAAGGTATCGGCGGAGGCGCTACGCAGCTGGTAATGGCGGGTTTGCATCCGACCGGTGCCTTCCCTACGCAGCTTTTCGGGGGTGCTGATGAAGATGTAGCCGTCCTGCACTTGATAGCCCAGGTTTAGAGGCCGCAATGTCGCGTTCAGCGCCTGCTTCAGGGGCACCTTCTTCAAGTTGAGGGAACGCACGTAGCCGTCCGTGACGTATTCTTTTCCCATCGAGGATGACAGAGGCGATGAAGTTGGTTCTGCGGGGGAATTCATGACTGCGGGCGGGTCTGCCTCGGGCACGGTAGACGCGACCGGAGCGGCTGCCGCAGCGAGGATTGCCGCCTCCCGGGCCTTCTCGATGGCTTCGATGCCGCCGCGCTTGGCGTTATTCAGACGCCATTGTTCGAGAAGAGCCTTCCGCGCTTCGTTGTCGGGACTGATCCGCACGTCTTCCAATCGAACTTTTGATTTCTCGAAGCTGAGGACTTCGCCGGTGGCAGGAATCTGCACATAGTACATCGCGGCCCCCGTGCGAACGTAGGCGTTTTCGTAGGTCGCGCCACCCACGGTGATGCTGTCGGCCACAGACCATCCACATGCCAGACACACTACCGCAGCCCCTGCCAAGGCAAGACGTATTTGAGTTCTCATCACACAATCCTCCCGACGCATCGCGTCGTCCGGCGTCACTTCTCACGAAACGGCGAAAAACTTACCATCTTCAATATAGCACCGATAACACTACTTGACAAGAGATTTCGTCGGGCAAAGGCGAAAAAAAAGGACCACAAGGGCGCACTTTCCCGCGGCGTGCAACAACGACAGCAACGACAACAAGGAAAACAAGGACAAGGACAAAATGGTCGGCGTGAAGAAGCTTGGCCTGGGCAATTTTCGCAGTTTGGCGTGAAGACGAGGCGGCCTAGACAGCATCGGCCGGGATAAACGGGTGGCCAAATGTTCTGTGGCGGAGGTAGAACTTGAAGCGACGTTTGCGCGCTTGTATCATCCGCGTTGAAAGAATCGTGCACTCACGCGGTCACGGTAGCGGCAACGACTGAGTACGGCGCCGGGATTACTCGTGGCTCGTCGAGTGCCGAAACGCGAGCGGCAAACTTCGATTCAGTGGGCGAATTCCGCGATATAGTCAAGAGCATCGTCACGAATGTCGAGAAGGTTATTCTCGACAAAACCCCGGTTATTCGGGCGGCGTTAGCCGCGGTGCTGGCCGGGGGTCACGTATTGCTCGAGGACGTTCC
Source organism: Candidatus Hydrogenedentota bacterium (assembly GCA_016209895.1). Lineage (GTDB taxonomy): Bacteria > Hydrogenedentota > Hydrogenedentia > Hydrogenedentales > SLHB01 > JACQVH01. The sequence goes on from JACQVH010000270.1 coordinate 5,665, forward strand.
GGGCGTGGCCAAGACGATATTGGTTCGGGCCTTGGCTATCTCGAGCGGGTGTACGTTTACGCGCATCCAGTGCACGCCGGATCTGCTTCCGTCGGACGTGAGTGGAGTTTCCATTTATAATCAGAAGACGCAGGAATTCGAGTTTCGCCCGGGCCCGATCTTTTCACAGATGATTGTGGCCGATGAAATTAACCGGGCTACGCCTCGGACCCAGTCCGCGCTGCTGGAAGCCATGGCCGAGGGCCAGGTGTCCATGGACGGCAAGACGCACAAGCTGAAGCAGCCGTTCATTGTATTCGCGACGCAGAATCCGGTGGAGCATGAGGGCACGTTTCCGTTGCCGGAAGCGCAACTCGACCGATTCATGATGCGACTTTCTATCGGATACCCGAACATCATCGCGGAGGCGGAACTGCTGGAACGGACGCGGGTGTCGCATCCGATCGAATCGTTGACACCGGTAACGGACGCACCGGCGCTGCTGCGCATGCAGGCGGCGATTCGGGATATCTTTGTGCACGAAAAAGTTCGGGATTACGTATTGCGCCTAGTTAATCGGACGCGTGATTCCACGCACCTGACATTGGGTGCGAGTCCGCGCGCGAGTATTGCGTTGTTCCGTGTCAGCCAGGCGTACGCGGCGGTGCAGGGGCGAGGCTACGTGATCCCCGATGATATTAAGACGCTCGCGCATCCGGTGCTGGAACATCGGCTGATCCTGAACCCGGAAAGCCGGCTACGGCGGGTGACGAGTCACAGCGTGTTGCGTGATATAATTGGTGAGGTCCCCGTGCCTGCGGGAACTTCGAGTTGGAAATCCGGATAGAAGCGATCAAGCCAGGCAAACGATTGAAGGACCATGTGGCCGTTTAAGAAGATATTCGGCAATAACAAGACGGCGGTTGTTCCGCGGGCGGAGGACTTTGTCGAGGAAGGGTCGCTTCGAGAAGAGACGCAGTCCACGCTGGAGTTGACCGAGGTGGGGCCGTACGAGATCATTGCGCCGATCGGCACCGGCGGGATGGGAACGGTGTACAAGGCCATAGACCGGGAACGGGACCAGACGGTGGCGATCAAGGTACTGGACCGGCGGTACGACCTGGACAAGAAGCGGCGCAAGCGGGACTATCTTGGACGCGAGATCTTGGTCGCGGGGGAATTGAATCATGAAAACATCATCAAGTATCAGAAAGACATCATCGAGCAAGAGGATTCGTTAGGTCACATTCGGCGGTGTCTGGTGATGGAATACATAGATGGTCACAATCTGCGCAAGCACATAGTAGATCGGGATCTGAGCATTCAGCAGATGATTGACCTATGCATCAAGCTGTGTCATGGGCTGGATTTCCTGCATCAGAAGGGCATCGTACACCGCGATATCAAGCCGCAGAATTTCCTGTTTTCGCGGGATACGAAGCAGGTGAAGATTTGTGATTTTGGTCTGTCGAAATCCACGGCGAGTTGGCGGACCCGGTGGATCAAGGAAGGCGGCGGCACGCGGCAGTACATGTCGCCGGAGCAACTTGCCAAGCGAAACCTGGATGCGCGGTCCGACATTTTCTCGTTTGGGATCACGATGTACGAGTTATTCACCGGACGCCATCCCTGTACGGGTAACGACGCGAACGAGATCATGCGGCAAATCCGCAGTAAGAATTATAAGTTTGAGCCGCCGTCGAAACATAATTCGGAAGTGCCGCCGCAATTGGATCGGATTGTGCTGAAGGCCTTGCGACGCTCTCCGGAGAACCGGTATCAGTCGGTGACGGAGATGCTCTTGGATTTGACACGAATGGCTGAGTCACGTATCTAGATGCGGAAGAACGAAGAGTTGAGCCTCGCGAAGATATTGGTTTATCTTTTTTTGGCGGCCGGGATGGTGGCCGGCAGTCTGTGGGTCTGGCGGTGGTACAAACATGCCCGTCCTTCCGGTATGGTGGAGGCCACGGCGCTAACCGCGCTGGAAACGGCGCAGCAACTCTATGGCGCGGGCAAGCTCGCCGAGGCCCGGCAGACGCTGCAGCCGGTCGTGGAGCAGGCGCGCAGCCCGGAGGTCGTTCCCAGCGCGTTGTTGCTGTTGGCGCGGATCGAACAGCAAGCGGGCAATCGCGACGCGGCGTTGGCGCTTCTAAAGCGATCGGCGACGGAGTTTCCGACCAGTGCGGAACAGCCGCAAGCGAAGTTGGCCCATGCGCGATTGCTGGAGGATTCGGAGCAGTGGCAGGAGGCATCGGCCCATTATGAGGAGATTCGCGCGAATGCGCCGGCCGAACTTCGCGCGCCCGCGCTCTGCGGTCTGGGGCGGCAGCGGGAACGGGACGGGGAGCTATTGGGAGCTCGGGAACTGTATCGGGAGGCGCTAGACGATGCGGCATGGAAGGGCGAGGCTTGGAACGAGGCGCTACGACACCTCGGTCCGGTGAACGTCGCGACGATTCTCGGCCGGAAGGCGACGCCGGAAAGTCAGGTTTACGTGGTTGAAAAGGGCGACAGCTTGAATACGATTGGTCTGAAACTGAACACCACCATGGGGTTGCTGACGCGGGCCAATGCCTTGGACGAAGACGCGATACTTCAGGTCGGCCAACGCCTGAAATACACGCCGAAGGAGTTCCGAATCGTGGTCGAGCGTTCCACGTGCCGGCTCTATTTGCTGGATAAAGAAGGATTGTTCAAGTCGTATTCATGCGGGTTAGGGATGCCGGGGCACGAGACCACTTTGGGTACGTATAAGATCGGAAACAAAGAGAAGAATCCGGTGTGGCACAAGCCGGGAGAGGGGCCGATTCCGTTCGGCGACCCGCGTAACGAACTCGGGACCCGGTGGATGCCGCTGGTTCCGGATGAAGCGAACTTGCCTCAAGATTTGGGTATCCATGGGACGGTTCGACCGGAGACGGTCGGGGCCTACGCTTCGCATGGCTGTGCGCGGCTGATCAAAGACGAGGTCGAGGAGCTATACGATTTGGTGGTGCGGGCTACCCCGGTCGAGATCGTCGAGGTGTTCGAACCTGCGAGCGCAGGGTCGTAGGAAGCCTGAACCGGATTGAGGTGAACCGATAGAATGAACCCGTCGCAGTCCGTTTCTCCGCGAGTTTCGTCGGCCGTTAGCGGCTCGCTGCAAGACCCATTCATTCCGTTCGAGGACGCAAGCGTATACGGTGTGTTGGCCAAAGAGGTCCTAGACATCGTTTCGGAGAATTCGGCGGACGGATGGACTTTGGCGCTGGACGCACAGACGGCGATGGAATTCCCGGCTTTCCAGGCGCTACGGAGTGGAGCCAAGCAAATTCACCTGTTTGGCGCTGCGTCTTCGGCGTGGGAAGGCCCCAATGTTGCGTTCCACCCTCCCGTCGAAAAGCCGCTTGAGTATGCGCGAATGGTATTGGCGCGATCGCCTCAGTTTTGCGCCGGGGTTTGGATGGGAACCGAGGACGAACGGCACACGGACTCGCCCTGGGCGTCGGGGGGTTGGACCATTCACCGCGCGTCGGTGGAGGCCGTGTTCAAGGAACTTCGGGTATCGCTCACGAGCCCGGCAGACGTGGCCACACCGGACGGGCGCGAGCACGACGCCGGACGAGCCCTGTCAACGGCGTTGCGTCTGGCACGGAAACAGGGCCGGCATTTTGCGCAGCTTCGACACGATATGGCGACGGCCAAAGATGACTTGTTTTCGGTGCTCGAAATCCTGAAGGCCATTTCCGGCAAACGGCGTTCCCACGATATCCTGTTCGTGTTCGTGGAGAAGATCGCGCAGGTAATCGGGATAGACCGGTGTTCCGTGGTGCGGGTCTGGGACAAACGGGATCGGGGCCACGTGTTGGCATCTCATGAGGATGAGACGGTAGATGATTTGATAATCGCTCTGGACAAGTATCCGGAATTGCGGTACGCGCTGGATACGCAGTGCAAGGTGGTCATACAAGACGTGGCGCAGGATCCACTTACCCGGGAGTATTCGACCACGCTGGAAGAGGCGGGCATCCGCTCGCTCGTGGTGGCGCCGATCCTGCTTTTTGATGCCAGCGTGGGTTCGCTGCTGTTGCGGGCCGCGCGGAATTGCCGGGGATTTACGGCGCGCGAAATCAGTTTTTGCGAGATCGTGGCCGAGGCTGCTTCCAGCGCGTTGGAACGGGCGAACTTGTTCGAGACGTTGCAGAAAGCGAACGAGCGGCTGGAGACGTTGGCGACCACGGACGGTCTGACGGGTCTGTATAATCATCGGTATTTCTGTGAGCGGCTCGAGGGCGAACTTGCGCGCGCCCGGCGGTACGGGGTACCGTTGTCGTGTCTGATGCTCGACATGGATAATTTCAAGGCGATCAATGACACGTTCGGTCACATGCAAGGAGACCAAGTGCTTCGCGAGGCGGCCGAGCGCGTTCGGCGCACGGTGCGCAAGAGCGACGTCGTGGCTCGCTACGGCGGCGAGGAATTTGCGGTAATCATGCCCCAGACGGGAACGGCGGGGGCGCGGGCGCAGGCGGAACGAATTCGTGAGGTTATGCAGATGACCGCGTACGAAGGTTTGCCGCCGGACTTTCCGGTCACGGTCAGCGTCGGGGTTGCCGTGTCCGATGGGTCACCAGACATGGACCACGAGGCCATGATTTGGGTTGCGGATTCGGCCTTGTACGAAGCGAAACGTCAGGGGAAGAACCAGGTAGTTTTGGGGAGCAAAGGAGGGCTACTCACGTGATTCGCCATGGCATTGCGGTGTCGTTGTTGCTTTTGGCCGGATGCAATTCGGTGCTTCGGCCGCTGGTCAAGATCGCTCCCGATTATGCGGATCTGCCGGCCGACACGTTGCGACAAGTGGCCACGGAAATAGAAACCTCAGTGCAGAACGGGGATAGGGACGCCAAGATCGAAAATCGCGAAGGGATCACCGTGCAGACGGATGAAATCCAGCAGGCAATCCGAACCCGGGCGGCGCGGTCGGCCCTGATTAATGGGTTCCGCGACAGCGGTCACGTCTGGGAAACGCGGAACGGTCTGATAACGATTCTGCGAACGAAAGATTACAAGCACACCGGCACGCGCAAGGATCGGGACCGGAACGCCCTGTTGATCATGGGTGAAAACGCTGACCGTTGGACCATCTACGAGGGGGTCGTCAAAGCCAGTCACCTGCCGCCGAGATCGCTTTCGGCCGTTCAGCGGGAATTCCATGAAGCAAGGGTGTCGCAGCTAAGGGCGGGACAGAAGTACGAGAACGAGGCCGGGGAAATGGCGACCAAGTAGCAATGAGCAACGAGCAATGAGGGGTGAGTTCCGAGAACGGAGTGGTAAGTGGCGAGTGCGGGTGGAGTGTTGACATGGTGCGGTTGGCTGGATTAGGGGGGGTGTTGGTGGTGGCGACGCTGGGGTGTCAGGCGGGTCCACCGACGGTAGCACAGCTTCAGGAGAAGGCGCGGGAATTGGCGGAAGTCGAGCTCGCCAAGTTTAATGCGATCGAGCGGACGTACCAGGACGTGGTGGACCATCATGAAAACACCTTCATGCCCGAGATCGGCGGCAGCGTGTATCTGAAGATGTACCGCGTTTTCGAATCTTATGAAGTTCGGGATATTCGCAAGACGGATTCCGTGATACAGCCGTATTTTTACGATATCTTATACAAGTACCGTTTGCTTTCGACGCGGCCGCGCGAGGCGTCCGACCCCGCCAGCCCGGAAAAGGCGAAAGGGGACAGGGAGTTCATCGTGGCCGGGGAGTATTATGCCCTGAGAAGCTATCCCTGTGACGACAAAGGAAACTACCGTGGGACGTTGCCGGACCTGCCTACGCGAGACACGCACTATAACCGGGCCGTGGATTCGCCGAAAGAACTGAGGTAATGCGGATTGCGGATTCCGGAATGAAATGATATGAATGCGGAGCGGGGAGGGGGTGGTTGGCTGGAACTTGCCGCCATATCAACCGATTTTGGCGAGAGGACAATCGGAAATCGGCAATCCACCTGAGGCGGACAAGTCGCGAGGATTGAGGATTCACTTTGCCAGTTCGTCTATGGCGCCGAGCACTTCGGCGGCGTGACCTTCGGGCCTGACGCTGGGCCAGATGCGGGCGATCTTGCCTTCGGGATCAATTAAGAAGGTGGCGCGCTGTATGCCCCAGTAGGTGCGGCCATAGCGATTCTTCTCGACCCAAACGCCGTACTTCTCGGCTATTTCGTGCGTGGAGTCAGCCAGCAGGGTGAAATTCAGATCGTGTTTGTCAATGAATCGGCAGTGAGATTCCACACTGTCGGGGCTAACCCCGAGAATTGCCGCGCCGCGTTTTTTGAATTCCCGGGCGTAGTCACGAAACTCCGTCGCTTCGATCGTACACCCCGGCGTGTCGTCCTTGGGATAGAAGTAAAGGACGGTCCAATGGCCCTTCATGTCGGCGAGTTTCGTTTGGGTCCCGTTGTTCGACGACAGCTCGAAGACTGGCGCGTGTTTGCCGACGGTAATCTCCATTTCAGACGTCTTTGCCACGGAAGACTTCCTCCTTGTTGACGTGGAATGCTGCAGAGAGACATAGGGGATCAACAAATCCGTTCCGCGCGGCATTTCCGCAGTCTCTGGAAAAGTGAATGGCCGGCCTGAATCGGCAGGTACGAGGCGCGTCGGTATGGAGTTCCATGGGCGCGCCGGATTCGGTATGCGGGGATTCTGTACCGGGAATCCCTATTGAAGGACGGGATCGGGTGGTTTATCCTCGTGCTGCGATTATTCGAATGGGAGAACGGGAAGATGAGGCATAGTCGAGCGATTACGCGGCCACGGACAGCCCAGGAACTCGAGGAGAATGTGTTGGGGTTCTGGCTCGATGTCCTGATCGCGGTGCTTTCCTTGATCACTCGATTCAAGTCCGGATAGCACCCGTGGTTAAGTTTGACATCAATGAGGCGCTGGCGCGCATCCAACAGTTGCCGACTCTGCCCGCGGTGCTGACTCAGATTATGGACGCCGTCGCGGACCCCGATGCGTCGGCGCTGGTTCTGGCGCAGTACATCGCGGCGGATCAGGCGCTTTCGGCGTCTTTGTTGAAGTTGGTTAACTCGGCGCACTACGGGTTTTATCGCAAGATCACGAGCGTTACGACGGCCATCGTCATGCTGGGGTTTAGCGAAGTTCGCAACGTTGCCTTGAGCGCGACGGCCTTCCGCAGTTTCGCGCGGGGACAGACGGAATATGATCGGACCCAGCTTTGGCGGCATTCCTTGGCGACCGCAATGGCGGCGGATCGGTGCGCGCGGGCGATACGCCTTCGGGATGCGGGCGTCTACTTCAGCGCGGGGTTGCTGCACGATATCGGGAAAGTTCTTCTGGACACGTTGTACCCCGACTTGTTTCTGGAAGCGGTCCGCAGCGCCCGCGAACAGGGGTGGTTCCTGCGGGACGCCGAGCGCGTCCTGTTCGGATTGCATCACGGGGAAGCCGGATGGGCGCTGGCGGAGCATTGGAACCTGCCCGCCAGCGTCGCGGAGGCGATCCGATTTCATCACGAGCCGGGAAATGCGCGATTTGATCCGATACTGACCAATCTCACCACGGTGGCCGATTACATTGCCTATGCGGCGGGATACGGCGAGAGCGCCAACGCGCGGCCGATAGAACTCCCGCAGCCGGCCGTTGCGGCGCTTGGCGCCTCGGAGGACCACATCGCACGAGTCTGTCAGGAAATGCAAACGTCGGCCGAGCGGATTGATGAGTTGCTGGGGGTGTTGGGGGGATAGGGTCTCGGGGACAGGGTCTCGAGTACATGGTTTGCAGAAAGAGAACCGTTGTTAACTTGTTGCTCGTATTCGGGACTTCTTACCGGATTGATTCTGAGATTCGTTGCTTGAGTTTCGGGAGGGAAGGCAGGGCGCTGGAATCTCCGTTGAAATAGCCTTCGAGCCAGCCGACGACGGAGCCGATTACTTCGGAGCGCCAACGTTGGACCGGTCGGGCGAGTTCGTCGCGGAGGTATTGGATATCGCGGAGAAGCATGCGACGTTTTTCGCCGTCCAAGGCGGAGAATTCCGCTTCTTCGACGAGCCGTTCCATCAGGATCGGCACTTCGACGGCGCCGGCTTCGAGTGCGTCTGGAGTTGGGGGAAAGCGCAAATTGAATTCAAATTCGTTCTCGATCAGGTCAATGCCGTCCGGGGAAATACGCACTCCGGATACCATGGGGGGCTTGTAGTCGGTCATTAACTCGACGAGGCCACGGTCGCTGAGATAGAAGAGGTTGGGAATCAACTCTTCGCGCGTGAATGGACCCGCTTCGAGCAGGTCCTGGGGACCCACCATGTCCAGGGGGTCCCGCGTGTACCGTGCATACAGAATCTTCAGCAATTCACGCCGGATGGATTTTGGGTGTCGGTTTGGCATAGTTCGGACTTATCGTCGAGTTGATCCTACACAAAATTCGAGGGGAAACGCATATTTGTTTGTGCTTTCGGACCGGTGGGACCGGTCGGACGAGTCCGACAAGTCAGACGTAACTCCGCCGATTTTCCCTTCAGCGAGGCCGTTCGGGATGTGCATACTGGCGGTTATCTTTGACAGCTTCTGGAACAGTCTGATACGCTGTGATATTAACTTGCAGTAGATCGCGCGGTCAGAATTACGCGCGGTGAGGAGGTAACATGCCTGACCGAATTGAGATTTTCGACACCACGTTGCGAGACGGAGAGCAATCTCCGGGCGCCAGCATGAATGAACAGGAGAAGGTGCAGATGGCGCTGCAATTGGAGCGGCTTGGTGCGGATATCCTCGAAGCGGGTTTTCCGGTTGCTTCTCAGCAGGAGTTTGACGGGGTTCGGAAGGTGGCGGGGGTCATCAAAAAGGCCCGTGTGGCCGGACTGGCGCGGGCGCTGCCGGGGGACATCGAGCGGGCCGCCCAGTCCATCGAAGTGGCTGAGCGCCCGGTTTTGCACACGTTCATTGCCACGTCGGACATTCATCTGAAGCACAAGTTGCGCATGTCGCGCGAGCAGGTGCTCGAGGCCGCGGACAAGGCGGTGCGACTGGCCAAGAGTCTTATTGGCCGGGTGGAGTTTTCGGCCGAGGATTCGACCCGTTCGGACTTGGAATACCTGGCTCAGGTTGTCCAGGTGGCGATTGACGCCGGGGCGGACGTGATTAACTTGCCCGACACGGTGGGGTACACGACACCGGACGAAATCTACGCGATGTTTCGGTACGTGATCAGTAATGCGCCCGGGTCGGAGAAGGTCCTGTTCTCTTCGCATAACCACAACGACCTCGGTTTGGCCGTGGCCAACGCTCTGGCGGCGGTGCGGGCCGGGGCGCGCCAGATCGAGTGCACGGTGAACGGAATCGGCGAACGCGCGGGGAATACGTCGCTGGAAGAAGTCGTGATGGCGATGAAGACGCGGCGGGACCAATATCCGTACGAGTGCGGGATTGTGACCGAAGAAATCACCAAATCGAGCCGGTTGCTGAGCAATATCACGGGGTTGGTTATCCCGTACAACAAACCGGTCGTAGGTCGCAACGCGTTTGCCCACGAGGCGGGCATTCATCAGCACGGTCTGATCGCGAACCGGCTCACATATGAAATCATGACGCCGGAGTCCGTGGGCCGTAGCCGGAGCGAACTGGTGTTGGGGAAGCATTCGGGGCGGCACGGCCTGGCCAAGCGTTGTCAGGAATTGGGTTACGATTTAACGGAGCAGGAAATTTCCCAACTCTACGAAAAGTTCATTGGCTTGGCGGACCGGAAGAAAGAGGTATTTGACGACGACCTTCGCGTGCTAATCGTGACGACGCGCGACGAATCGTTCGAGGTGTATCATTTGGAACAAGTCCGTACCACGGGCGGCGACCCGGCGATGGCGCTGGTGAAGCTACGCAAAGGCAAGCAGGAGTTTGTAGACACGGCCACGGGGGACGGGCCGGTAGATGCGGCGTGCATGGCGGTTGATCGCATCGCCGGCGTGAATGGGCGGCTGCAGGAGTTTTCGCTGCGCGCGGCGACGCCGGGGAAGGACGCGTTAGGCGAGGCGCACGTGGCGGTGGAGTTCAATGGGCGCGCGTATACCGGCACGGGGGCCAGCACGGACATCATCGAGGCCGCGACGCAAGCTTATCTCAGCGCGTTGAACAAGCACTTGGCGTTGCGGGAGAGTCAGGCGACAGAAGGGAAGACGGGCTAGAAAGTCTGCCCCACGGTTAGGGTTTGAGCGTGAAAAGGGTTCCAGCGCAGGTTGGCAAGAATATGGTGCCCTCCGGCCCCGCGACGGGCGCCGCACGCAGCCCCGCGCCGGCTTTGAAGACGCGTAGAATTGCGCCGTTTTTCGGGCTTAACGAATAGAGGTGTCCGCTGGTGCAGGCGACGAGGACTTCCCCTTTCCAGGTCACGAGATCGGCGTAGACGGCGTTTTCCAACGTGGTACGCCATGTCAGCTTTCCGCTTTCCGATGCGAGCGCATATACGTTGCCATCGGCGGAACCGAATATCAATAGGTCCTCGTGCAAAACGGGCCGTCCCCAAATCCATTTCTGTGTTTTGAAATGCCAGCGTTCGACACCGGCTTCCGCGTCCAGCGCATACAGGAAGCCGTCGTCAGCGCCGCAGTAGATGGTTCCGTCGAGTACGAGTGGTGAACCACAGACTCCTTCACAATGGACGCTATCGGGAATGACGGAACGGGCATATTTCAGATGTTGTCCGGCGCGGTAGGACCAATGCAGTGCGCCGCAGCGTCCGTCCACGCAGTAGATGTGGCCATCGAGCGAACCAAAGTAGACTCGATAGTTCGCGACTGCCGGTCGCGAGAGAATCCAATTGAAGGTGGGGAACGCCCAGATTTCGTGGCCGTCTTTCAGATCGAGGGCGTGCATTTCGCGGTCATGGGCGCCTACGAACAGGCGGTGCGGAGCTTCCTTTTCGTCGCCCCAGGGGTTGGTCCATGCGCCGACGGCCGCGGTGCAGTCAATCCAGGGACCGTTGACGGTGGAACTAATCCCCGCCGCCGTGCTCTTCCAGCGGAGTTCGCCGGTGTGCACATCGAGTGCGTACAAGTTGCCGTCGTGCGAGCCGATGTAGACGGTGTCATGATGGATGGCGGGCGAGGCGGCGACAGCATTGCCGGTCTCGTAGCTCCAGATCTTATTGCCGGTCTTCGTGTCGAGTGCGTAGATGTGGTGGTCCCACGAACCGAAGATGACTTTGTCTTCGTGTACTACGGGCGAACCACTGATTTTGGCTTCGGCCTGGAAAGTCCACCGTACCTGTACGTCACGCCGCCAAGGGCTGCTCGATAACACGACGGGGACTTCGGAAAGTTGCTCGGCCAGTTCCGCGCCTTTCACGCCGAGGGCGTACACTTGAGTCTTCGTTCCGCTGAAATGTAGTCGAAGACGAATTCTCGTGCCGAGTGCAATCGTCGGAACGGGTGCGTTCCAGGTCACGAGGCCGCGCAACCGATCTCCCGACCAGGGGCGGGAGGTAGCCAGCGTTCGCCCGGTCTCGTCCAGCAATTCCACGACTATCCCCGGGTCTCGCGAAGGGGCGACGGCATTCAGCCAAACGGCATCAAGACCGGTCCCAATCTGGAGTTGGCGACTGGTAATTTCGGCGATAGAATCTTCCTGGGCGGCGTTCACGCACGCGAAGCCCTCGAGTCGCCAATGCGCGAGGCCTGTATAGCGATACCACGGCGTTGCATAGAAGCTGCGTGGGCCGGTCTGGTAGGTGTCGGTGGACATCGTGTAGTAGTACCAAATTCGGTCGTCATGGACGAACATCGCCCGTGGCGACACACAGATTTTCCCGGCATCCGGTTGGCCGGGAGGACTATTCGGCAATAGCTTGACACCGTTCTGAATGCGTTGGAATTGAATGCCGTCGTAGCTAATCGCGATTTCCGATTGCGTGTGGTGGTTGGGTTCCATTGCGTCGTAGAGCATCACGTACAGTCCGTGGAACTTAGAGACGTGGGGGAGATGTATCTCACTTTCCATGCCGTCGAAAGCGCTCATAATCGGCTGCGTCGGATACTCGACCCAGCGTTCGGGCGTCTCGGCGAGGAAAAGCCCGACGGCGCGGCCCCGATACCCGTTCTCATACATGTGCAGTAGCGAGTAGCCCTTCCAGCGGCGAGTAGGATCGGGGTCTTCGGGATCGTAGAGGATGCTGAAGGGCTCGTGCGTGCGCTTGCCCCATTGCGGCGCGTCGTCTTCGAGTTTGTCGGATAATACCCATCGCAGGCCGTCGGCGCTGTAGAGCACCTTCTTGTGATACGTATGCAGACCCGCCTCAGTGAACATTAGGAAGCGCCGGTTCGGGTCAGATTCCCATTCCTGCAGAAAGACGGACGGCGCTTGGGCGTTCAAATGGACGAGGTTGTTGTTTTTCGATCCATTGAACTCGACCAAACCCAGGATGCGCCGTTCCCAATGACTACCGTCTTCGCTGAACGCATAGCCAACGTTTCGCGTGGCGCCCTCGACACGACGTACCGCATCCGGATAGTCCGTGCACCCGCTGTACCACATTTTGAACAGTTTGTCCCGCGGGTCGAACAAGACGGTGCCGTAGACTTTGCAGCGCGTGCCGTCCCATTGCCCCGGCCGCGGCCTGAGCACTGGATTTTCCGGATGCTTTCGCCCCGGGACCAGCGACAGGCGCGCGTTGCGCATCTCGGGAAAATTCGCCGGGTCCAACGCTTGCAGAATAATTTCGTCGCGTTTCGAAACTGACGTCCCCATACCTCACCAAAGTATATGATTCCCTTTCCAATAAATACGGTATCGCATAACACCGGCTGAAACAATCGGAGTAAAGCCGCTTACGGCGGGCCAATATTCGCATTGTCGCTGCTTGCATAGCGAACACCGGGCGATGTGAGGTAGAAGGGGAAGGGTTTTATCCATTCTTACAGTATCTATTCACAAAGACCACATGTTATACTCGCCACGAGCATGTTACGTAATTTCACATCACGACAGAAGATTGATTCGTCGGAGAACACCATGAGCGCGGTCAATGTCCTTTCGAGGAGTCCTCACAAGGCTGACGGGATCGAGCAAATCGAGAGCGAGATTACAGACAGCCGAAGCGATCCCATTACGTATGAGATCTCGACCTATCCGGCAGATTTCACCCTGGAAGTTCTCTGGCAGAAATGGAAAGAAAAGAAAATTACTATCCCGTCTTTTCAACGGCAGTATGTTTGGAAACCCGATCAGGCAAGCAAGCTGATTGAGTCGTTCCTCTTGGGGCTACCGGTACCCAGCATTTTCTTGTACACCGAAAGAAGGAGTGAACGTTTACTCGTGATTGACGGACAACAACGTTTGAAGTCGATCTTTTACTTTTTCGAAGGCTATTTTGGGGAGGAGATCAAAGGGCGCCGACCCATATTTCGGTTGGTAGGCTTGAACGAACAAAGCCCCTGGCTGGGCAAGACTTTTGCAGATCTCAAGGTAGCCGATGAAGCCAGCGCGAACAGGTTGCTGAACGCTGTTCTTCGGGCCTTCGTCGTGAAACAACTCGATCCGAAGGATGATACGAGCATCTTTCACATTTTCGAACGCCTCAACACTGGGGGAACGCTGTTGAAGGGTCAGGAAGTCCGCAACTGCGTTTATGACGGTACTTTCAACAATCTCTTGAAGCGGTTGAATGAATCCGCAGAATGGAGACAAGTGTTCGGGAAAAGGAACCTGGACACAAGGATGCGGGACGTAGAACTTATTCTTCGCTTTCTTGCCCTTAGCTGTGACTTGGACGATTACTCCAAGCCAATGACCGACTTCCTTTCACACTTCATGTCGACGTATAAGGATGCAAGGGATGAAACTCTGGAACGCTTTAGAGTGTTATTTGAAGAGACTATTCATTTGGTTTTGAGTGCTTTAGGCCAAAAGCCCTTTCACATTCGCCGCGGTCTTAACGCTGCCGTCTGTGATGCCGTTCTCGTTGCCCTCTCCAATTCACGCGGGAAACAGGTAGCTTCTATGGAGCTACGGCGGCGTTATGAGAGGCTGAAGCGCGATGAGAATTTTCTGATGCTTGTTACTGCAGGAACAACCGAGACCGAAACGGTCAAGGAACGGGTTTCCAGGGCTAAGTCGGTTCTTCTGAGTTAAGTAGGTATGATTTTTCCGGCCATCGAAGCTGCTTTCGAGGCTTCGTTTAGTTATGCGAAGAAAAAGGAAGCTCGTAATCCAGAGATCGAGTCTTTTCTTGCCAGATATCTCCTCGTTCTAATCTACGCCGAGTATGAGAAACGACTTGGTGATCTTTTGAACAAGAGGATTCAAGCATGCAAGGATGAGCATATTGCTACCTTCGCTAAATATGCAAGGCAACGAATCTTCAGAGGCATCACGATTGCAGATTTGAGTGAAATTTTGGGGCGACTGGGTCGAGACTACAAAGAACAGTTCGCAAGGAGAGTACGCGGATCGACAGTAAATACTGCATACAGTGCCATCGTGTCGAACAGGCACAAAGTCGCCCACGGCGACGGGGTAGTTCCTCTGACACTGGACGATCTTCACAGCTACTTCAAGCAGAGTCTCACCGTGCTTACGGCATTCCAAGAAGCTCTCGGGCTATTTTGACGTCGTCCCACCTAGTAACGCGCAACAGCGAACGGTTAGATGAAGCCGTTCCGAACTAACGAACTGACCCTGCTTTGGCGATCCTATACCGCTGCCGGCAACAGAATTCTGCACCCGTATTTCGCGGCGGTCTTGACCAAGTGCTCGACAAACTCTAGTGAAGGCGGGGCGGCGGGTACCTCCACCGTGGTCGCCGGTTCGCCAATTTCGAGGAAGAATTCCTCGAACCCGGCGAATAAGATCGCTGCTAATTTGTCTTTATTCGGGCATCTTTCCAGAGATTGCCCAGGTAGGTCTTCTTGGCCGGAAATCCCTTTCTAAGTGCCCGCAGTAATTCCTTCCGGATATCCGGATAGAACGTTAACTTGGGCAGATCGGCCAGTGGCTTGTACTGTAACTCGACCAGGCGCGCGTCTCTCCCGCAGCGGAGCTTTCCGCCGCGTACCTTCGCCGTGAAATAGACGTTTACGACGTGGCGGTGCTTGTCGCCCGGGACGCTGTCGTTGACGAATACCAACTCGCCGACTGCGATGCGTAGATTGGCTTCTTCTTTAAGCTCACGCACCAGCGCGTCTTCGAGCGACTCGCCGTACTCGACGCCGCCGCCGGGCAGGAGCCAGTAGGTCCGGTCGTCCCGCACATGTCGCACCAGCAGGATCGAGTCGCCGTCAAGAATGATCGCGGCGACACGTATGCGCGGGTATGGAACCTCTAGGCGAGGCTTCTTCTCTCGAGATTGCCGACTTTTCTGTATCATTTTCCTGGTGCGATATATGCGGCCATTTTGCCTTGTAAATCCGGGCCGATCTCGGCATCCAGCACGATTTCCTGGTCCTCGTAGCGTCGGTTCAGAACGCGTCCGCCTTCGTATATTTGCGCTACCACGCCGGCCGCGCTTTGTGGAATCCGCAACCGTACGCGGCTCCAATTCGGGGCCAGCTCGCGTTCCAAGAGATTCAGTAGCGGCTCCAAGCCCGCACCGGTACGGGCCGAGACGGCGATGGAACGGTCGCGGCCGTTGCAGAGCCGAAGCACGCTGCCGGGTTCGGCGATATCGGTCTTGTTGAGAATCTTTAGGGTAGGCTTCGGCTCGTCGAGAATCTCACTCAGCACGTCGTTGACTACGTTGATATGTTCGTCCACCGCGGGGTGCGCGGCATCCGCCACCAAGAGAATCACATTGGCCTCGTTGATCTCTTCGAGCGTCGCGCGAAACGCCGCCACGAGATCATGCGGCAGCTTGCGAATGAAGCCGACGGTATCCGTTATGACAATTTCGCGTCCGCTGGGCAGCGTGCAACGCCGGCTGCAGGGGTCCAACGTGGCGAACAGTTTATTTTCGACGAATGCGTCCGCGCCGGTGAGGGCGTTGAGCAAAGAAGACTTCCCGGCGTTGGTGTATCCGACCAAGGCGACGGTCGCCGCCGCGCTTTCACCGCGCCGCTTACGCTGAATTCGGCGGCTCCTGCGAATGTTGTCCAGTTCCACGCGCAGCCGGTCAATACGCCGGCGGATGACACGCCGGTCCACTTCGAGCTTCTGTTCGCCGGGACCGCGCGTGCCGATGCCGCCCGTCTGCTGCATCATTTCGATACCGCGTCCTCTCAAGCGCGGCAATGTATACTGCAATTGCGCGAGTTCAACTTGATGTTTCCCCTCGTTGGTACGGGCGCGCTGGGCGAAGATGTCGAGGATCAACTGGGTGCGATCTACGACTTTCACGCCGAGGATATCCTGAAGCTTAGCCCCTTGCGCGGGGGTCAAATCCGAGTCGAAAATGGCCAGGTCGGCATCGGTTTCTCGACACACTTCGGCCACGTGGGACGCTTTGCCCAATCCAATCAGCGTAGCCGGGCACGGCTTGGTCCGACGCTGGACGAAGGTCTCGACGACGTTGGCCCCGGCCGTCCATGCGAGCCGGCGCATTTCCGCGAGGGACTCCTCGACTTCCTGGGCAGAATCCGCCGGCAAGGCGAGCCGCACCAGCACGGCCGTCTCAGTGATCGGCGGCCGGTCGAGTTCGATCAGCCCATTCTTCCGATGGTTCGAATCTATTCGGAAATTCATATCCTGCTGATACTCAAGATTAACACTCACCTGCACTTATTCAAATATACCACGTGTTCGAAGCGCCAACAATCGGCGTTTCCGGGGCACCGGTTTGAATCCACGGAAGTCAGCGTCCCTGCCGACGGTGTATACTTTTCGGAAAACTGGGCGGAGGCGTAGAACGTTCATGATGAGCAAAGAGGAATTCAAGGACCGGATGGTTCGCAAAGGTGGCAGCGTCGCCTTTGTTTTGGAGGATGATCGTCCGTTTGCGCAGTGTCACGCGTCCACGCTTGTCGAGGCGGACGATGGTTCGCTGCTATGCGCTTGGTTCGGCGGTACCGAGGAAAAGCATCCGGACGTGGGCATCTGGTTGTCGCGATTTGCCGGAGGCGTGTGGTCGTCAGCCACGCGCGTCGCAAAAGTCAACGAGACTGCCCACTGGAATCCAGTGTTGTTCCGCGATCCGAGATTCGGGACGTTCCTGTTTTTCAAGGTCGGCCCGGAGATTGCCTCTTGGCAAACTTACTGGATGCGCACCGACAACTGCGGTCGTAGTTGGTCCACGCCCAAGGAACTGGTGCCCGGCGACCACGGCGGACGTGGCCCGGTGAAGAACAAGCCGATCATCCTGTCGGACGGCGCATGGCTGGCACCGGCCTCGACCGAGCTCGAGGGATGGAAACCATTTTCCGACCGTTCGGAAGACGGCGGAAAGACATGGCATAGAAGCGATGATTTTCTGATCGACCCGAATGTCGTAGCAGGCGACGGAGCGATACAGCCGACGTTTTGGGAATCAGGGCCCGGAGTGGTGCAGGCGCTCTTGCGGACGACCTGCGGGCGAATCTCGCGAACGCAGTCGAGCGACGGAGGCCGGATCTGGGACCCGGTCACGCTGACCAGCTTACCCAATCCTAACAGCGGTATTGACGCCGTGCGCCTGGGCGATGGCCGGGTATTTCTGGTTTACAATCCAGTCAGTGAGAATTGGGGGCTCAGGACGCCGCTTCATCTGGCAGTCTCGAACGACAATGGGGACACCTGGACCGACGTGGCCGCCCTGGAAACCGAACCGGCCGAGTTCTCTTACCCGGCGATCACAAGTACCCGAACGGGTATTGCCATTTCCTACACCTGGAAACGCGAACGCATTCGCGTGTGGCAAATCCCATTAAATAGGGACAGTCACCTATTATTTGAAGCAAATAATAGGTGACTGTCCCTA
Source organism: Candidatus Hydrogenedentota bacterium (assembly GCA_016209895.1). Classification (GTDB taxonomy): domain Bacteria; phylum Hydrogenedentota; class Hydrogenedentia; order Hydrogenedentales; family SLHB01; genus JACQVH01. The sequence goes on from JACQVH010000270.1 coordinate 23,521, forward strand.
TTTAATAATACTGGTCGGTTTAACGTTTTGAGAACTGGAACCGCTTGCGGGCGCCGGGCCGACCGTACTTCTTGCGTTCGACAATTCGTGGGTCGCGGGTCAACATTCCGGCCTTGCGGAGAAGACCGTGGTGTTTTTCATCGGAGCGCACGAGGGCGCGGGCAATACCGAGTCGCAAGGCGCCGGCTTGGCCAGCGAGTCCGCCGCCGTCACAGCGCGCGATCACATCGTATTTCCCTTCCGTGCCGGTGATCTCGAATGGCTGCTTGGCCATCATTACCAAGACTTCGCGCGCCATGTACTGGTCTATGGGGCGCCCGTTGACCGTCATCTGGCCGTTACCCGGCCGGATTTGGACCCGTGCCACCGAAGTCTTACGACGGCCTACGGTAATGATTGGATGCGTTGTCTCTGCCACGCTCGTGATTCTCCCTTATTTCAGCGGATATGATTCCGGATGTTGCGCTTCTTGCGTATGCTCAGACCCAGCGTACACGCGGACGTGTTTCATCAGCTTTCGTCCCAGCCGATTATGCGGCAACATCCCGCGCACGGCGATCATCATCGCCCGTGTAGGATGCTTGGCCAGCATATCGTTATAGGAAGTGCCTTTGATGCCTCCTGGATACCCGGAATGGCGGTAATACATCTTCTGCTGGCCCTTGCTGCCGGTGACCTTGGCTTTCTTTGCGTTGATGATGATCACGTGGTCACCGCAGTCCAGATGCGGCGTGAATTGCGGTTTATGCTTGCCGCGGAGGAGCTTAGCGGCCTCGACCGCAACCCGGCCCAACACCTTGCCGTCGGCGTCAAGGATGTACCATTTTTTCTTCAATTCCCCAACCTTGGGGACATACGTCTTCACGACTTCCAACCTCCGAATCGGGTAAGTTCTGTCGGCAGACAGAACCAGAAAAGGTTCAAACGGGAGCGAACCATACCAAAGCTGTCGCATGAAGTCAAGAATTCGAGAAGCAGGCTGTAGACTGGAGGCTGTAGGCCGTAGGAGTCTATTGGTGTTGTCAGCGGGGGATACTTAATGCGGTGGAGGCGCGCCGGCAGAGGATTCGGAATGGCCCAGGTCTTTACCGGGAGCAACCCGGTCACGCACTCTTTGTTTTAGTTCTTTGCTCTCTGGGAAGCGACCATCCACTTTACGCGACCAGACGGTCTCGCCGTTGACGCGGACTTCAAAGACTCCTCCCGTGCCGGGCACCAGCGCCACTTCGCCCAACTCAGCTTCAAACGTCGTGAGCAGTTCTTGCGCCATCCAGGCTGCCCGCAAGAGCCACCGACATTGGATGCAGTATTCGATTTCTATGCGGGGTTTAGCCACGTGTATTTCATTTTCGATTGCCGATCTTCGATTTTGCGGATACCCGGGTTTCTCATAAGAAGAATTGATGGTAACTCTGCATCCTGTCGGAAAAGATTACAATCGAAAATCGCAAATCTGAAATCGAGAATTGCTCGTGAGAAGGGTCTACGCCACGCGCCGGAGTTTGGTTACCCGCCCGTCGTTGATCCATTCCACGACGTAGATGTTGCCGGAGCGGTCCCAAATTGCGGCGTGGGGCGAGATGAACTTGCCGGGGAAGCGCTGGTCGTGGGGTAGGTTTGGATAGCCCTGTTGCTTCTCGACGCCCGGATTGTCGCCGAGGTGCGCAATGAGTTTGTTGTCCTTGTCAAAGATCGTGACACGACCGTGCAGGTCGGGAATCAATAGGTCTTGTTCGCGCTGGTCGAAGTGACACGGGTGGCGAAGTTCATCCGTGACGAAGCTCACATGCTGCCCGTCCAAAGTGAAGTACTGCAGGCGCACGTTGGCGCGGTCTGCGACCACTACCAGCGGCTGGGGACCGCGAGTGTCAATCCAAATGCCGTGCGGGCAACGCATCTTGCCGGGTTCCGTGCCAGCCCCGCCCCAGGTTCGGAGGTACTCGGCCTTGGCATTGTACTGGTGGATATAGCTGAGGCCGTAGCCGTCGGCCACGTAGAAATCGCCATTCGGGGCGATGGCTACGTTGGTCGGCTTGTACTGGTCCGGGTTCTGGTACACGCCCGATTCTTGGGGATAGCCCAACGTCCATACCATTTCGGCATCGAGCGTGGTCTTTACTACGATATGCCGGACGTAGTCGGCAAGATATAGATACTCCACGCCGTTCTCTCTGCTCAGTTGCATGCCATGGGCGCCGTCTTTGAATTCTTTGCCCCAGGATTTTATGAATTTGCCGGCCGCGTCGAAGATGATTACGGCGTCCGGACTTTGGTTGTGAATAAGGATGCGCCCCTGCGAGTCTTCGCAGACTCCGTGCGTGTAACCGTAGCGGATACGGTCCGGTAGTTTACCCCATCCCTCCACCAGTTCATAGCTGTGCTCACCGCTTCCCAGTACCATGGAATTACTCTCCTTCTTCTCGACGCCGAAGATGACGCGTGGGGACGTCATGGCGAGAGCGCCGATGCCGGCCGCTTTCAATAGGATACGACGAGCGACCTTCGTCCGGTCGCTGCCTGATGCGCGCTTCATGGCAATCTCCCAAGGGACTCAAGCCACCCTTCGTATGTGCCCCGAATTACATCGTGGACATCCGTTGAAACCCGACAATGTCACGAAGAACAAAAATGCGGAAGCTTCTATTTCAGGCATGACTTGAGCGGTTCCCTTGAAACGAATCCGGATGCCGTATAGGCTACAGCCTCATTGAATTCGGACGTGGCGTAAGGACGAGATGTGAATAGACGGGGTTTTCTGAGGCGAGTAGGCGGTGCGGCCTTGGTAAGTGTAGGGGCCGGCGGCGCATTTGGCGGCTGCCACACGACGCCGACCGTGTCCCAGGCCCGGGATCGGCGCCGTAATTTTGTCCTCGTCATGTCGGATGAGCATAACCCGAGTTACTCGTCGGTCTATGGCCGCTCGGACATACACACTCCCAACCTGCAGCGTTTAGCGGACCGCGGCACGGTCTTTGAATACGCCTACTGCCCGTCGCCGCTGTGCATGCCCTGCCGGTCGGCGTTCATGACGGGCAAGCGCGTGCATGAGATTCAGACTTACAACAACTGCAATGTTTTTGGATTCGACTACCCGAATTACGGGAGTGTCTTGCGGAAACAGGGTGTGGCTACCGCGTACATCGGGAAGACCGACGTGTATCGGCCGGGGAGCGAATTGGGGTTTTCGGAGATGATCCTGCCGGGGGACCGTACGGCGCCGGGAGATACCAATTTTTCACGAACTCCGTTGAATATTCGCGAAGACGCCGCGGAACGGGCCGGGGCGTTCGGGCCGGTGAATAGCCGTCCGTTCAAGGGCGATGACGCCAAAGTCGAGGCGGCGGTGAAATGGTTGACCGAACGAGCCAAAGGTTCGGCCGCGCCGTGGGTGCTCGTTCTCAACCTCGTCAAGCCCCATTTCCCTCACTATGTGACCCCGGAGTTGTGGGACTTGTACCCGAACGGCGCAGATCTTCCGCGCTATGGACGCGACTGCACTTCGGCAAATCATCCGTACGCATTGGACCTGCGCGCCCACTTTCAAACCGATCAATTCACGGAGGAGCAAATCCGCGGCCTTCGGCGCGGCTATCTTGGCTGCGTCACTTATGTGGACCGCCAAGTCGGCAAAATCCTCGATGCGCTCGAAGCCGGTGGTTTCTTGAACGACACGGTGGTGGCCTATACTTCCGACCATGGGGATATGCTCGGGAAGTTCGGGATGTGGTGGAAATGCAGCCTCTATGAGGAATCGGTCCGGGTGCCGCTGATTGTCGCGGGTCCGGGTTTCAAGTCTGGTACGCGCGTTGGGACACCGGTAGATCTGCATGACCTTCAGGCAACGATGTTCGCGACGGTTGGCGCACGACGCCCACGCGATTGGGTAGGAGCGGCCTTGCAGGAGATGCCGCCACACAGTCCGGGGCGCGTGGTGTTTGCGGAGTATCACGGGCACGGCACACGCTCCGGGGCTTTCATGGTCCGCAAAGGCCCGTGGAAACTGCTCTATTACATGGCGGCGCCGCATCAACTCTTCAACCTTGAGGAGGACCCGGAAGAGTTGAATAACGTGATGGCTCGCCATCCGAGAGTATTTCGCGAATTGGAGGCCGAGTTGCGCGGGATTTGTTCACCGGAAGATGAGAACCGGCGGGCGCATGAATTCGAACGCCGACAACTCGAGGCGTTGGCTTCTTTGGAACCGAGAAAGGTATCGGACGAATGACCGTGGTGTTGCTGAGTCTGTCTGCTTTCTTGGGTGGGTCGGAGAAAGGGGGTTTTGTTTCGGCAAAACCGATCTGGCCGGAAAGTCGAGAGATGGAGAAGAACCTAATTGTGGGCTTTTCGTCGCAATTCGGGATTGCGTCCCAGCCGGGGGTGGTTCTCAGAATTACGGCGTCCACGCTGTATCGCGCCTTCTTGAATGGGAAGTTCGTTGGTCACGGCCCAGCGCGCGGTCCGCGCGGGTTCTATCGGGTGGACGAGTGGGATGTTTCTGAGCATGCGCAGCCCGGCGTGAACGTCATCGCCATTGAAGTGGCCGGTTACAATGCGAACAGCTACTATCTGCTCGACCAACCGTCATTTCTCCAGGCGGAGGTTCTTGCGGAGGGCAGCGTACTCGCGGCTACGGGCGACAACTCGTTCCGAGCACGCATCGTGAGTGAACGTGTCCAGAAGGCCCAACGCTACAGTTTTCAACGACCCTTTTCAGAAGTCTATCGTCTGGCGCCCGGCTGGGCGGATTGGCGGACCAAGCCCGAGGGCGGAGTCTCCGGTGTGGTCGTTGAGGCGAAGCAATATCTACCGCGACGTGTACCCTATCCCTCTTTCGAATTGCGAGGTCCTCAAGGGGCGGTGTCGCATGGTCGCGTCGAAAGCAGCGCTCTGCCGGAACGAGTCTGGAAGGATCGCTCGCTTACTGGAATCAGCGACAAACTGGGGGGGTATCCAGAAAGCGAGCTCGAGGTGATTCCTTCCATCGAGTTACAGAAGATTCAGATTGCGTCGCGGGATGACGTGAGTTTACCCCTCTTCCAAGAGGAGTCGCTCCGTCTGGACGCGAACGCATTTCATATTTTGGACTTCGGGACCAATCTCACCGGGTTTCTCGGGGCGACCGTGACCTGCCGGAAACCGACCCGTCTGTATTTCACGTTCGACGAAATTTTGACGGATACTGATGTGGACTTTAAGCGGCTGGGATGCGTCAATATCGTGGCCTACGAGTTACAGCCAGGCACGTACCGGGTCGAATCGTTCGAGCCGTATACCCTGCGTTATCTGAAACTTCTGACGCTTGACGGTGACTGTGACGTGGCGGGAGTCTACTTGCGCGAATACGTGAATCCCGACGTGTGGAACGCACAGTTCGCGGCGAGCGACGAACGTTTCAACCGGCTTTTTGCGGCGGGACGCGAGACTTTCCGCCAAAACGCCGTGGATATCTTTATGGATTGTCCCTCCCGCGAACGCGCCGGTTGGCTCTGTGACAGCTTCTTCACCAGCCGCGTCGCATTTGACTTGAGCGGCGATACGCGCGTCGAGAAGAATTTCTTTGAAAACTTTCTCATGCCTGAGAAATTCGATCATCTTCCCAACGGGATGCTGCCGATGTGCTATCCTTCCGACCACAACGACGGCATTTTCATTCCTAATTGGGCGCTGTGGTTTGTCGTGCAGTTGGAGGAATACCTCGCGCGGAGCGGCGACCTGGAGTTAGCAGATAATTTGAGGTCCAAAGTTCTTCGCCTCTTCGACTACTTTCAGCGGTTCAAGAATGAAGATGGGCTGCTCGAGAAGCTCGAGAGTTGGGTTTTCGTCGAGTGGTCCGAGGCCAACAAGTTTGTTCAGGACGTCAACTATCCGTCCAACATGCTTTTCGCGGCGGCGCTGGCGGCGGCCAGCCGTATGTACGATTTGCCCCAACTGGCCGAAGAAGCGGAGCACGTCCGAGACGTGGTCCGAAGACAATCGTATGATGGGCAGTTCTTCGTGGACAATGCATTGCGGGTGGACGGTAAATTAGAGGTGACGCGGAACCGGAGCGAGGTTTGTCAGTATTTCGCGTTCTTTTTTGATGTGGCTACGCCGGAGAGCTACCCCGAACTATGGCGCGCGCTTCGGGAAGAGTTTGGTCCGAAACGCAGAGAAACGAAAGCGTATCCCGAAGTACACATGGCGAATGCTTTCGTGGGCAATATGCTGCGGTTGGAGATTCTTTCGCGTTACGGTCTCTGCAAACAAATCCTGGACGAGTCCCTGGCGTACCAACTCTATATGGCCGATCGGACCGGTACGTTATGGGAGAACGACGGCGCGTACGCGAGCTGCAATCACGGGTTTGCGTCGCATGCGGTCCACACCCTCTATCGCGATGTGTTGGGCCTATATCGAGTGGATGCCGTCAACAAGCAGGTTAAGGTACGGATTACCGATTCCGACCTCGAATGGTGCGAGGGACGAATTCCGACCCCGGAGGGGCACGCCTATCTGAAATGGCGGAAAAGCGGCGACGGTATTCACTGTCGGTTTGATGTGCCGTCGGGATTCACCGTTACTGTTGATAACCTGAGCGGACACAAGGTGGTCTTTGACCAGTAATAAAGGGCAGCACCGTCAAGTCACGCCAGCGGCGTGGCTTGACGGTGCTGCCCGGAAATAGACGAGGTCTTTCGATGGACATGGAGAAGCGCGATGGGCAGCGGGCACAAGTCTAGGATTACACGCCGGAGTTTTTTGAGGAGCTCGGCGACCGGCGCGGCGGCACTGGCAGGCTGTGCCACTGGCCGGCACGTTGTGGGTACTCGAAAATCGAAACCGAACCTGCTGTTTCTTTGGACGGATGAGCAGCGGGCCGACACGATGGCCGCATACGGCAATCGGAAAATCCAGGCGCCCAACCTGAACAAACTGGCGAACGAAAGCGTTGTGTTCGAGCGCGCGTACGTGAGCCAGCCGGTGTGTACGCCGTCGCGCTGCACGGTGATGACCGGGCTGTGGCCACATACGACGGGCTGCGTCAATAACAATATCCCGTTGCCCGAAGACGTCCCATGCTTGCCGGAACTGTTGAATGATCCCGAGTATCGAACGGCCTACATGGGCAAGTGGCACCTTGGCGACGAACTTTTTGCGCAGCATGGTTTCGAGGAGTGGGTTTCTATTGAGGACGGCTACCGCAAGTATTTCCGCCCGGATCGCGACCCGAACAAGAAGAGCGATTATCACGCCTTCTTGACGGAACTGGGCTATCTGCCGGATGTCAACGGGTATTTCAGTCGCGAGTTTGCCACGCGGCGGCCACTGGAACACTGCAAACCCAAGTTTCTGGAGATAAAGGCGTGTGACTTTATTCGCCGGCATCGCAATGAGCCGTTTATCTTGTACGTGAACTTTCTCGAACCGCATATGCCCTTCTTCGGTCCGTTGGACGACGCCCACGACCCGAAGGA
>JACQVH010000020.1 GCA_016209895.1 Candidatus Hydrogenedentota bacterium
CGTCTCGACGGTGCGCGACGCAGACCTCATCCTGGTCCTGAAGGACGGCCACATTATCGAGCGTGGCAGGCATGAAGAACTGCTTGTTCTTGACGGCTTGTACGCGGCTATGTATCAGCGCCAGTTGCTCGAGGAAGAACTGGAGGCGCAGGCGTGAGCGAGAGTTATCACCTCGAAGACGAAATTCGAGTGAAGGCTTACGACGTCCGCTTGCTGCGGCGACTCGTTGCGTATTTGCGGCCCTACGCGAGATTGACCTTTGTCGCTACGATTCTGCTCATCGTTGCCACCTTAGTCAGCAATATCCTGCCGTTTTTCAATATGCGCGCCATTGACTGGTACATTAACAGTCCGGAACGTACGACGCTCAAAGCGGAACTGCGGACCGTGGCGCCGTCCGACCGCGGCGCAGTCGAAGACGCCTTTAAGCAGGCCGAACAACGTGACCGCCACGGACTGATGAGACTGATTGTGCTCTTGGGCGTGCTGATGATCGTCGAGACGCTCATCCGTTACGCACAAATGATGATCGTGACTTTTGTGGGACAGAAGACGATGCTCGAGATGCGCATGCGGGTTTTCGCTCATCTGCAGCGCATGTCGTTGTGTTTTCTGGACCGCAACCCGGTCGGCCGCTTGATGACGCGCGTGACCGACGACGTCGAGAGTATTCAGCAGACGATCGTGAGTGGACTGGTCGAAGTGGTGAGTGACTTGTTTACGATTGTCGGCGTGTTGGCGTTCATGCTGTGGGTGAACTGGCCGCTGGCGATAATTACGCTCAGCACCGTGCCCTTGGTTTTTGTGACCAGCGCCGTGTTCCGGAAATATGCGCGGAAGTCGTACCTCGAAATCCGGCGCAAGATCGCGCGCGTGAACGGTTACATGCAGGAGAATGTTTCCGGAATGCGTGTCGTCCAATTGTTCGGCCGCGAGGACGCGAATTTTGAAGAGTACCGGAACCGCAATGCGGACTACCGCGACGAGTGGCTGCGGCAGGTGCGCAATTATGCCTACTATTTCCCGGTGGTGGATTTTCTGGGATCGCTTTCCATCGCCTTGATCATTCTCTATGGCGGACACCAGATTCTTCAGGGGCGCTTGATTCTCGGCGGCGTCGCTTCGATTGGCATGTTCTACGCGTACATTCAATGGGCCGAGCGGCTGTTTGCGCCCATTCGTTCTATCGCCGAAAAATATGACCTGCTCCAATCGGCCATGGCGTCCTCGGAGCGCATCTTCACCTTGTTGGACACGCCGGAAGACATCACGGACAGACCTGACGCCGCACCGATCGCGTCGTTGCAGGGCCAAGTCGAGTTTCGCGACGTGTGGTTCGGGTACGAGCCCGACCGCTGGATACTGAAGAACGTGAGTCTTTCCATCCAGCCGGGCGAGCGCGTGGCGATCGTGGGGCACACGGGGGCGGGCAAGACTACGCTGATCAATTTGCTCTGCCGGTTCTACGATATTCAGCAAGGTCGCATCGGCATTGATGGGATGGACGTGCGCGACTACGCGCAAGCGGCGCTGCGCAAGAACGTCGGCGTCGTGCTCCAAGATGTCTTTCTGTTTTCGGGATCGATCGCGCACAACATCCGGTTGGAGAATCCCGAATTGAACGACGAATACGTTCGCGCCTGCGCGGCGTACGTCAACGCGGCGCACTTCATCGAGCGCCTCCCTGGTGATTATTCGTATGACGTCGGCGAGCGTGGGGGAAATTTGTCCACGGGTCAGCGCCAACTGATTGCCTTCGCGCGCGCGCTGGCTCATAACCCGCGGATTCTCGTTCTCGACGAGGCGACCTCGAGTGTGGATACGGAGACCGAGGCGCTGATCCAGGATGCCATCGCGAAACTGATGGAAGGCCGCACTTCGATCGTGATCGCACACCGGCTCTCGACGGTGCAACATGCCGACCGCATCATCGTGCTCCACCACGGCGAAGTGCGGGAAGTCGGCACACACCAGGAACTGCTCGCCCGGCGCGGGCTCTACTACAAACTGTACCAGTTGCAGTACAAAGATCAGGCGAGGATCGCCTGATTGATGCCTGAAGAAATATGTGCCATGATTTGATCGTTTACACTTCTCGGTATTGAGAGGAGCGAGAACCTAATGGTATTTGCAATTATCACGTGCGTTTGGGGTTTGACCGGTCCGGAATTGCTGCTTTCTACGGAGGACGCCGCGAAACTCAATGAGGTCCTCTTTGTGGATACTCGGCCATCCGCTGATTACGCCGCCGAACATATTGCGGGCGTGGTCCACTGCGACTCGGCGGCGCTGTCCGAAACCCGCGACGGTGTTAAGGGTATGCTCCGTCCCATTGAGCAAGTGAAAGAGATGTTGTCCAAAGCGGGCGTTGATCCGGCGAGGCACGTCGTGCTGTACTCCGCGATGGAAAAGCCCGACCAGCTAAAGGATGCCACGCGCCTCTTCTGGATTCTGGATTACCTTGGCTATCCGCGGGTTTCCGTCCTGGACGGTGGCTTGGCCAAGTGGAAGTCGGAGAAGCGGTCCATCGAGGCCGGCGGTGCGAAGGTGGAACCCGTGAATCTGGCGAATCTCAAGCTCAATTCGCAACGCCTCGCCGACTGGGAGGCCGTGTCGCGGCTCGTTTCGGATTCCTCGCACGCGCTGCTGGACTGTCGGTCGCCGGAAGAGTATTCCGGGGCGAAGAAAGAAGACTATGTAGACCGCGCCGGCCATATACCCGGCGCGGTAAATGTGCCGGCAACGGACTACGTCGAGGGTGATTTCAACACGGTGAAAGCGCCCTCGGCGATTGAAGAGATTTTGGGCGAAAAACGGATTTCCGCGAACCAGCCCGCGGTCACCTATTGCAATACCGGCCGTTCGGCGAGCGTGGGATATTTCATGCTTCGCTGGCTCGGGCGCGAAAACGTAGCGTTGTATGATGGCTCCATGGCAGAGTGGAGCAAGAAGCCAAACCTGGATGTGGAGTAGCTGCGGCGGTCCGGCACTGCCGTTGAACCGAGGGGGCAACATCGAATATGAAATACCGGCGTTTGGGCAAGACTGAACTGCAAATTCCCGTGATCAGTTGCGGGGGGATGCGCTTCCAGCAGTCCTGGAAGGGCGATGACCCCGTTTCCGACGAGAGCCAAAAGAATCTCGAAGCGTGCATTCGGCGCGCGTTTGAAGTCGGCATCTACCATTTTGAAACCGCGCGCGGGTACGGCACCAGCGAATTACAACTCGGCCGGATTCTCCCCCAACTTCCGCGCAACGAAATCATCGTCCAAACGAAGATCGGCCCGGAGAGCGACCTCCAGAAGTTCGTGGCTACTTTCGAGAAATCCATGTCGCTGTTAGGCGTCAAGTATCTTGACTTGCTCGCTTTCCACGGCGTCAACAACGAGAAGTCTATCGAGAATACGCGACGCTGCCTCGACACCGCGCTGCAATGGAAGAAAGAGGGCCGCATTCGGTTTCTCGGATTCTCGACGCACGCGCCGATCAACATTATCCTCGAGACCATCCGGCTGGGCGTTTTCGACTACGTCAATCTCCATTGGTATTACATCTTCCAGGACAACTGGCCGGCGATCGAGGAAGCGCACCGGCGCGATATGGGCGTGTTCATCATCAGTCCCAACGATAAAGGCGGGCTGCTTTACAAAGAGAGCGAGAAATTCGCCCGACTCACCGCTCCGCTGCACCCGATGGTATTCAATGACCTGTTCTGCCTGTCGCGGCCGGAAGTGCATACGTTGAGTTGCGGGGCGGCGCGTCCTCAGGATTTTGACCTCCATGTTGTAGCCGCCAACCGGCTGGACAAAGTGAACGAGATTCTGCCGCCGATCGAGCGGCGATTGGACGAGGAGATGCAGCGGGTGTTGGGGCGCGAATGGATGGAAACCTGGCAGGTCGGGCTTCCCGAATGGCACGAGACGCCGAACCAGATTAACGTTCCGGTGGTTCTTCGGATTCGGAATCTGGCGCTGGCCTTCGACATGATCGAGTACGCCAAGATGCGCTACAACATGCTCGGGAGCGGCGACCACTGGTTTCCGGGACAAAAGGCGGAGAACCTCGAGCAGGTGGACCTTACGGACTGCCTGAAACGCTCGCCCCATGCACAGCGCATCCCCGCCCTCCTCGCGGAGACACATGAACTGTTGGTAGGAGAACAAAGGAAGCGCTTACAGCAAGAGGCGTAAGGGTACACCCCTGTGGAGTGCGGCGGCTGTGTCTTACCGTTCCCGGATACGGTGCCGCGCGAAGATTTGGATGCTCCAGCAAATAAGCAGGTATGTGACCGCGCCTATGAATGCCACGTTGCTGCGCACGAGGCGGAGTTGTGAGATCAGTTCCCGCCGCGCCAGTGCCCCGAAGGGCAGCGCAAAGGTCAATTCTGTGTCCTCCCTAAGTGTGGTGAAGCAGACGTTCGCAAACGTGTTCTCCCCATTTTATGCGGTGTGTCATAGATGATACCGCATCGTTGATTTGCAACGCAGTATCCTTGTGTCATTCTGAGCGCGGGATGCTCCATGGGGAGTGTCACTGAGATGGTATCTGTTGCGCTCTTTCAGAGCTTCTTCGAGGCGGCTTCTCCTACCCAGGGCGTCGCTTCGCTTTGCCCTGGGCTGACATGTTGCTCGCTTTCAGCGCATAACCGCGGGTAGGTCGCGGTTTTTCAAGAGAGCACGCGCGGCGCAAGCAGAGTGACCCGACGGTCGAATTCCGGCCCGTCCTTTACTCATCCGCTACTCCCTTCTCCGGCTTCGGAAACATTCGGGACTGGACTAGTCCCCACTTTGCGAGGCGGTAGGCGAGGGCCGTGCCGAGGCAGCCGAACCCGTATTTGACGCTGCGCCGGAAATTGATTGAAGACGCCTCCGCATGGTAGCGCGTGGGACAAGTCACTTCCGCGATGGTGTGGCCCAACCAGAGAATCTGCGCGAGCATCTGGTTGTCGAACACGAAATCGTCGGAATTGGCCTCGAACGGGATTTGCTGGAGCAGTTCCCGCGAGAAGGCTCGGTAACCCGTGTGGTACTCGGACAGTTTCGCACCGAATACGAGATTTTCCGCCAATGTGAGCAGCCGGTTCGCGATGTATCTCCACCAGGGCATACCGCCGCGTAATGCGTAGCCGCCCAGAATACGCGAGGCCAGTACGCAGGGATAGAGTCCCGATGCGATGATGCCCACCATCGCCGGGATCAATTTCGGCGTGTACTGGTAGTCCGGATGGACCATGATGACGATATCGGCGCTCTGTTCGAGGGCCAGACGGTAGCACGTCTTCTGATTGGCACCATACCCGCGATTTACCTCGTGCCGATGCACGAGCGTTTGCGGCAGCGTCTCGGCGATGGCGGTCGTGGCGTCATGACTGGCGTCGTCCACGACGATGACGAGGTCCACGACGTGTTGCGCGAGCACTTCCGCGTGGGTCTGGCGCAGCGTCTGCTCCGCGTTGTACGCGGGCATCACGACGACGACTTTCTTGTTGTCAAACATACTTCCACTCACGTGGAGCAGACTTTCTAGTCTGCTCAGCTTTCCTTTTCCCCGCAGCACTATAGCCATTGAGGGTTTGATTTTCGATTCTTGATTGCCGATTTTCGATTTAATGGAACGCGGAGGACGCGGATAAACCGGATTGCCGCGGATTAGCGACCTTCTTCTTTGAACTTGATCGAAGATTCTTCGGTCTGGACTCGGCCTCCGCTTACTCTTGAGCCTACAGCTTACAGTCTTCGTTCTACAGTCTTCATCCTTCACCCTTCGTCCTTCGGCCTTCCTATTGACCCGCGCTGATGACATCCACTATATTTCGCCTGCGATGGAAAGAACGGAGACATTAAACTACATTGAATCCGCGGAAACCCGCGTAAAGGCTGCGCTCGAAGTTTTGGCAGTGGCAGGAGCAGTGGCGTTGGGGGCGCAGGTGAAGATCTTCTTGCCCTTCACGCCGGTTCCGATTACCTTGCAGACGCTGCCGGTGCTGTTGGCCCCGTTCGCGGTTTGCGCATACCGCGCAAGCGCGGGCTTGTTACTTTACGCGTGTCTCGGAGTATTGGGCGCGCCAGTGTTTGCCGTGACGTCCGGCGCGACGCTCGGCTACTTGATCGGGTTCATGGCGGCACCGATGGTAATTCAAAAGTTCCGGAATCCGGCCGCGGGGATACTCGCCGGGACAGGGGTCATCTATCTTCTAGGAGTCGCTTGGTTGATTCTGGGGCTGCATCTCTCGCCATGGCAGGCGTTGGTGTCCGGGGTGTTGCCGTTTCTACCCGGAGACTTCGGTAAGGCGGTAATCGCCTATTGCGGCGCGCGGTACTTGCAGGCGAGAGCCGCTCCATAAGACCCATCGGACGTATGGATCGTATAGGTCCGATTCTGCGCTCTCCATACCTGCGTCAAAGTCCACTCACCATGTAGGCGTGCAGGGCGCCAGATTCGTCGGAATTGAAAAAGGCTTTTGCGCCGTCCGGGGCGAGAAATGGGTGGGGATGGGCTTTCGTGGAAGACCGCGTATCGAGCAAGAATCGCCAGTCGCGCAGCGCTTCGCCGTCCGCCCCGAATTCGGCAGCATAGAGCAGCCATTTCCTATCGTCTGTATACGCATCGGAGACCAAGCGTTGACCGGCGCGGTCGGTGGCGAAATGACAGAAGCGCGGTTCGGGGAAATCCCTGGATAAGACATTCCGCTGGCCGCCGGGCGTGGCGATGCCGATATGCCCCGCGAACGGCAGCGGAAGCGACTCGATTAATTCCTTGCCACGCGGCCGCTGGACGTCGGTGCTGGTAATTGCCGTCAGAGATTGGCCGCGCCAGCATTGATGGCCTTGGCAGACTTCGTTGCCATCGCGTCCCCAAGGAAAGTTTCGGAACCGGGTACCGTCGTCGCGAATCAGATGAATGTCGGCATGTTTGCCGCCGGTCAGTTTGTAGTACGTCCCCGTCAAGTCACAGCGGCCTCCGTGGTTCTCCTGCACCATAATATCGTGGGCCGCTTCGGCATCCGTGGCCCGGCAATACTGGGGGTGCAGATTCAGCCAGCTTGGTCCTTCGAGGACCATTTGTACGGTTGCGGCACGGAGATCGAATATGATCAAACCCCATGGGGCGTTCTGGGTCTCGCCGTCGCCCAGGAAGGCCGCGAGTGCCAGACGATTGCCATCGGAAGAAATAGTGGACAGCGGATAAATCTGACTGGGACGATAGGGGGTGTCGGGAATCGGCGCATCCAGGACGAGGATGGTGTTTCGTTCGGAACCGTCGAGCGCGGCCCGCTTGAGCGTCAGCTTACCGCCGTTGGTCACCGTCTCGTTGACGAAATAATAGAGGTACTTGCCGTCTGGCGTCAGACTCGGCGCGGTCGCGCCGGTTTCGAAGGTCATCGGGACGAGTTCGCCGCGATTCTCCAAGTCACAGAGCAAGTAACAATGATTCGAGTCGTCCTTGTTGGAACCATGTGGAGAGGCGCTGCGATGCAGCACGAAACGTTTGGAATCGGGTGAGAAAATCTGCGCTTCCATGTAGATATGGCTACAGGGGGTCGGACCTTCAGTAAGTTGGAAAATCTCCAGACCCGGCGCGCCCTTCGCCTCGAATAGATCAGGTCGAGATTTCACTTTCTGTATTCCTTTCCACAGTTATGTTTCAATCCGCGATCCACAATCTGCACTCGATTCGGTCGGCGGGGACGCCGACCCTCCCGGTCGGTGCTCATTTTGCACTCGGCACTCCGCATTCCGCATTCGGGATGTAGCGCACGCCGACTGCGGTCATGTCGTCGTAAAGGTCACGTCCGCTTACGTGGGATTCAACGTCGTTGCGGATGCGCCCAAGGATATCGTTTAGCGACTGACCGCGGCCTTCCACCAATTGCGTGCGCATCCGTGAGTAGCTGTATCGTCGCTCGTCCGGTCCGCGCGCGTCGGTCAATCCGTCGCTGAACATGAATACCAGATCCTCCGGTTCCAGAGGCAGTTGAGTATTCACGAACTCACCGTTCTTGGCCACGCCCAGCGGAAAGCCGGAATCGCTGCGGAGCAGTTGATGACGCGAATCATGTCGCCCAAGCAGGATTGGCGGATTATGTCCCGCCACCGAGTACTCGATACGGGCCGAGGGGGCGTCTACCACCATATAGAAAAGAGTGATAAAGCGGCCACTCTTGCCCACGGAACGATACAGCGCACGGTTTATGCGCCGGAGTAATTCCGCGGGCGTCTCCACTTCCTCTGCCAACGCTTTCCAAATACTCCAGCATTCGGTGGTCAGCAAAGCGGCTGGGAGCCCCTTGCCGGTGGCGTCCCCGATGACCACGCCCAGCCGGCCGTCGCCCAAATCGAGGAAATCATAGAAGTCGCCCCCGACGTCTTTGGCGGGCCGGCTCCAGGCGACGAGTTCCAAACGTGCGATCTTAGGCGGCGCCTTGGGAAGGAGGGAGCGTTGCACCTCGGCGGCGATCCGGAGTTCACTTTCAATCCGCTCCCGGTACTGGGTGTGTTGTTCGAGCTCCAGCAAGTACTCCTGGAGAGCAACGGCCATGGTGTTGAACGCCATGGCGAGTCCCTCGACCTCTTCACTCGAACGTAGATACACCCGATGCTGGAAGTCCCCTTGGGCGAAGCGGCGCACCCCGTCCGACAGTTGCACGAGCGGTTGGGCAAAGCTGCGGCCCAGGTAGTAGCTTACTAAGATTCCGGTAACGACCATCAAAACACTGATCAGGCCGAGATGCAGCAGATTTCGCTTGACAAGCGTCAGGCCCTCCGGGCCGTAATGCTCGGCGAGCGTCGCCATCGTGTTCCAGGTCATGGTGCCGGCCATAATGGCGACCGTGGCGGCGATGAGCAGACTAACGGTGATGCTGAGGCGGGTCCCGACGCGCCGGGCCATCACGGATTCCTGTTGACGTGCGACCAGGCATCTTCCTGGGCCGCTACCTCCAGCGAACGCGCATAGCGCCGGAGGGCGTCTTCCAGCGCATCGTAGATAATTAGGATTTTGTTCAGATTCGTGATCTCGAAGACCTTGCGAATATCCTCGTTCAGCGAACAGAGGCGGAGCGTCCCTTGTGCCTCACGGACGGCTTCGTTGATCCGCAGGAGCTCGGTAAGGACCGCGCTCGACAGGTAGTCAACGCGGTGAAAGTCCAGCATCAGGTTCACACCCGGATGCGCCTTGACGTGTCCCAACACTTCCTCGCCAAATCGGGTCACGTTCAGCGCGTCGAGTACACTGGCCTTCTGGATGGTGCCCACCGTCAGTTTGCCGTATTCCTCGAACGTCATCATGGCCTCGTTATTCATGGCGCGAACCTCCCTTGGTGTATGCCCCGCGGCGCATCCGCATCTCGAGACAATGCTTCTCGCGATTGTAGGTCACTTGATCCATGAAATGCCTGATCAGGCAGAGTCCCCGGCCTCGCTGGGCCGGCGCGTCCGGCATCCGGGCGGCTTCCGGACAACAACCCTCGCCCTCGTCACAGATGGCAATCCGGCAACAATCCCCCTCTTCCGCCACGGTCAGCCGCACTTTCCGGGACTGGTCCCCACGGTTGCCGTGGACAACGGCATTGACCAGGGCTTCCTCCAGACAAAGCCGGGCGCAGAATTCCTCGCCCTTCTCGATCCAACGGCGGTCGAGCAGCCACTCCAGCGCCCTTCGCAAGGTATCGGCCATGTCTTCGAGCGTGCTCGGAAACTCGCTCTCAAATACCGACTTACGGTCCGACATCTTTGCTGTCCTGTAGGCTCGCGTTGCCAATTGGGGGAAGAGGACGTCGACGAGTTGCCTGGCGCCGCTCCGTTTTACCTGTGGCCCCCCGAGTCTCATCAGGCCTCCGTCCGATCACCGACCTAATCTCGGTCCGCGTAGACACGTCGAAACGACGTGGGCAGGATGTTCAAGGCTTCCCGGTATTTTGTGACCGTTCGTCGCGCGATGTTTAATCCTTGCAGCTTGAGCATATCGGCGATCTTCTGGTCGCTCAGCGGCCGGCTCTTGTCCTCTTCGTCAATGATCCGTTTGATGGTGGATTGGACGCTCTTCGAAGATTGCGACTCGCCGGTATCGCGGCGCAAGCCCGGAGAGAAGAAGAATTTCATCTCGAACAAGCCCTGCGGTGTTTGCATGTATTTCCCCCGGGTCGTGCGGCTGACCGTGGCTTCATGTACACCGACTTTGTCGGCAATCTCCTGGAGCGTTAGCGGTTTGATCGCCTCGACGCCTTTGTCCAGGAATTCCTCTTGCACTGCCACGATGGCGCTGGCGATACGCAAGATGGTCTGTTGCCGCTGCGCGATGTTCCGGATGAGCCACTTCGCGGACTCCACTTTATCGCGGATATACCGCTTCTCGTCCCGGCCCATGCGCCCGCTTCGGAGCAGGCGCCGATATTGCTCGCTGATCCGCAGGTCCGGCACGGTGTCGTCGCTCAAATAAACCCGGTAAACCCCGTCTTCCTTTTCGACAATCACGTCCGGAGTGACATATTGAGCCGGGTCAGACGAGTACTCCAGGCCCGGCCACGGGTTGAGCTTCGTCATCATCTCCCGAAGCTGCTCGACGCGTTCCGGGGTAATATTCATCGCCTTGGCAATCTTGGGTATTTGGTGGTGTTCGAGCTCCGCCAGATGATGTTCGACTAAATCGCGCAATTGGTCTTCCTCCGGATACTCGACATCAATCTGCAACAGCAGGCATTCGATGACGTCGCGCGCCCCGACCCCGGTCGGCTCGAACCGCTGAATCAGCCGCAAGACACGCTCCACGTCCTCCAGCAGTCGGTTCAATTCGTGCGCAATATCCGCCAGCGACCCGGTGAAATAGCCCTTCTCGTCAATATCCCCGACAATACGCTCGCCGATCCGGTAGGTTATTTCGTCGGGAGCAGCCAGCCGAAGCTGCGTCAACAACCGCGAGGTGAACGACTCTTCCTTGGTGATCGAGTTCTCATAATACTCGCGGCGGCCGTCCGCGTCGGGATTGCGGCTCTGGTCCTGCGCGACTGACGGGCGGTCTCCCCAGCGGCTCGCGTAATCGTCCAGATCGAATGAAACGTCATCGAAGACCTCGGCCGTTTCCGCCGGTTGCGATTCCGCTTCCGATTCCGGTGGGACCTCCTTTTGCACCTGTTCCAGGATCGGATTCGTCTCGAGTTCCTGCTGTACGTATTGCTCCAATTCCATGCCAGACAACTGCAGAATCTGGATGGCCTGTTGCATTTTTTGGGTCAGCATCAGACGCTGCGTCTGCGTCTGCGCTAACCGGTGTTCCATATGCATCATGAGTTAATTAAGGCTCCGAGCAATTCACATGCCATTGTAACAAGCAGTTTCCGATCTGTCAATTGATTGGCCTGAAAAATCGGGTCTCGGGTCCGGTGAGTCGGAGTCGTCGGACAAGTCAGACAGGTCAGACACCTCCGACAGGTCAGAGAGGTCCGACCCGTCCGACGGTTTCCGTTTAGCAGACCCGAAACCCGGGACCCGAAACCCGAAACCCGAGTCCCGAGAACCCGATTGCGCGTCCGCGGCATTGGTGGTATATTGGCCTTACCGAAGCGCGAGGAGTGGATGTTCGCTCGGTTGGCGGCGCTCGCGCCTCGTAAGCGGCAGGAGCGCCACTTTGCTCGGATTCAGTTTATTAGGAAGCGGAAGCAGCGGAAACGCTCTCCTGGTCCGGTCTCCCAGCGCGAAGATTCTGATAGACAACGGTTTGAGTTTCCGCCAGATTCAGGTCCGTGCGGCCTCCCTCGGTGAAACCGTAGACAATCTCAAAGCCGTGTTTGTCACCCACGAGCATGCCGACCACGTCAACGGCGTAGGCACACTCGCTCGAAAGTTGGGCATTCCCGTGTATCTAACGGGGGGCACTTTGCGGAATCTTCCGCTCGGCATCGGGGCGCTGCCGCAGGTCCGTGAATTCGAGGCGGGGGATGAGATTTCAGTGGACGGACTCATTCTTCAGAGTTTCAGTGTGTCTCACGACGCCGCCGATCCGGTCAGCTACGTGGTCCGGCTCAATGGGGCAAGTTTGGGTGTCGCCGCGGACCTCGGCCACGCCTCACAACTCGTACGTACGCGGCTTGCCGGGTGCCACGCACTGATCCTCGAGTCAAACTACTGCCCCACCATGATCCAGGCCGGGCCCTATCCGCCGGCCGTGCAACAGCGGATTCGCGGCCGCTTAGGACATCTCTCGAATCCGGACGCCAGCGCCCTCCTCTCCGACCTTCTGCATGACGCCCTGCAGATCGTGGTGTTGGTGCACATCAGCGAAGACAACAACACGCCCCGGCGCGCCTATCAATACGCCGCCAAAGTGTTGGAAGGTCACCAGGCGCGACTATTCGTAGCGCGCAAAGACCGACCCACGCGGATGTTCGAAATTCGGCCATGACGGAACTCGCGTTCTTGCGGAGTCCGGAGGCGCAGGCCTTGCTCGCCCGCGCGGCGCGCGCTTCGGGGATGCCGCTGAGCATACATTTCCTGAATGGCGAGGAAGAAAGTCCGCGTACCCTCAGCTTCGGCCAGTGCGCCATCTGCAAATGGGTAAGTAAGCAGCCGGGTGGCCGAGAAGCATGCGTGAAGTCCCGAGTCGCCGCCTCGTCCGCCGCACTGCGCCGCCGCACTCCAGTCCCATTCCTGTGCCATATGGGGCTGGCCTGCGTTTCGGCTCCGGCCTTGCCCGATACCGACTGCGGGTTTGCCCTGACTTTGGGTCCGTTCCACCCAAGCCGGATACCCGAAGCACTCGAGTCGGCAGTACGGAACGGCCTGGAAAACTTGGAGACGGAGCCGCCGCCGGACCTGGATAGTTATTTGAGCGACGTACCGATTGCCTCCACGGACGTTGCGCCGGAACTGGCCGAGTGGGTGGCGGCAGACCTCTTCGCACTCTGGGAAAAGGCCACACGCGAAGCCGACCGGGAATTCAGCTCCGCACCGGAAGGCGCGACCCCGGGCCTGAGGAAAAGCATCCGCCCCCGAAGGGACCAGCGTCCGGACGTTTCCGGTTTTCCCGCATCCACCGTCGCGGCCCTGTTGGGTGGGAAACGCCGAACCCATGCTCGGGCACTCATTCGTGCCGCGCTGGAAACCGTATCCGGACAGAAGAAGGTCCGCTCCAGGGTCAAACGTGTGCGGGCGGTAGCGCTTGCGGCGGCGGCTCTCGAAGCGGCCGAACGGGCCGGCATGGATACGAGTAGCTGCTGGCATCGTTTCAGCGCATTTGTCGAACAGGTGCGTGTCTTGGCCGAAGATGACGAACTGGAGGCGATCATAATCGCATTGCTTCAACCGCTCCGCCGCCGCAATGTTGGGAGTTCCGGGGACGGTCTTGTGGCTATCAATCGCGCCATACTCGAGCGACTACCCGAACAACCGAAGCTGGTAGACGTGGCCCGCCAAGTGAAGTTGCACCCGACCGCGATAACCCATCGTTTGCAGCGCAAATTAGGGCTGTCCTATTCACAATACGTCGGACGGCTACGCGTGGAACGGTCCAAACAACTTCTCCTGACGACCAAGTTAGCCGTGGGTGAAGTGGGCCGGCGCGTCGGCATTGAGGACGCCGGTAACTTCAGCAAATTGTTCCGACTATTCGAGGGTATCTCGCCCCGCCAGTACCGCAAACGCCACAAGTAACCCCGAATTCCAATTCGGGTTCTATCGTGGCGTACCCATCCGGGGCAAGTATACTTGGGCCGAAGGAGTAAGCCATGATCCTCGAGTCTCGATTACGAGGTGACGATTACGAGCACGAAACTCGATTACGATGCTCGATTACAATTACGAATTACGAGCACGAATTTCGATTACGAGTGCTCATGGAGCCGGTGGTTTCCTCCCGCCGGAGATGGAAATCGGGCATTTTCGGAATAGCGCGCCACACGGGTGGCATTCCAATCCGGCGGTCTGCCATAATCGTAGCTGAGGTTGCACTTGCGCGTTTGTAATCCCTCATGGCAGGTAATAATTGTGAACCATCGAATTGTGAGGAGAGCGCCATGAACACGAAGCGTCAAGCAACATTCAGGAAATTGGGGATTCCATCCATCTTTGTGACCGCGCTGGTTGTCGGCGCGATAATCGGCTCGGCCTGCTGGAAAAAGAAAGAGGAACCGGCGTCCGCGCCGGCGCCCGAAGCCCAAGCGCCGGAACCGCTCAAGCCCGCTACTTTGAAGGTCCTGCAGTTCTGGCCCGAATCCGCCGCGATGGCCATGGCGATACCTAGTTTTGCCGCCGTGCACGATAAGTCCCTCGCACTGGCTAAACGTTGCGCCCTCGAAGGCCAGGACGTGGATGCGGC
>JACQVH010000271.1 GCA_016209895.1 Candidatus Hydrogenedentota bacterium
CAACTATGGACCTCAAGCTACCGCCCGACTTCAAAGAGTTCTTGAACTCGCTCCGCGAACATGGCGTTGAGTATTTGCTGATCGGGGGCTATGCCGTTGGATATCACGGCTACCCGCGTGCCACCAACGATCTGGACATTTGGATAGCCTCTCACCGTCAAAATGCCGAACGCATGACCGCCGCCCTGCGAGCCTTCGGATTTGACGTTCCGGAACTTTCTCCTGACCTCTTCTTAGCGGACAGGCACATCGTCCGCATGGGCATACCTCCGATGCGCATCGAAATCTTGGTTAGGCTTTCTGGCGTCACTTTCGATCAGTGCTACGCTGAGCGCGTCGTTGACGAAGTAGACGGTGTTGAAGTAAACCTCATTAACCTAAGACACTTGAGGGCGAATAAGAAGGCTGCCGGCCGATTCAAAGATCTGGACGACCTGGAGCACCTGGTTTCGGACTGACCCTTATTGTGGCGGATAATCGCCGTAAGGGCTGGGCGCAGCAGACGTTGCCGGGGCGGCGTTGCGGCCGCCCAGGCCGGGTAGGATCGGCTGGTTGGGGGAGTGACGGGACTCGTTGGCGCTGGTGACGCGGACGGCGGGATGATCCTTGAACACACACTTCGTTTCACACTCCGAGCAGCCGGTGCATAACTCCGGATCGATGTGCGGTTGTTTCACGATCCGTGTGCCGCCGTGGCGTAACGGGACTTCCTTCGCCACGAAATAGATGGCCTTGTTCGGGACCGGGCAATGCTCTTCGCAGACGATGCAGTCCCGGTCATAGGCATAGGGCAGGCAGCGCGTCGTGTCGATCGTGGCGAGGCCGATCTTCACCTTGTTCTTCTCGACGAGCGTCAGCGGTTGAATGGCCTCGGTTGGGCAGACCACACAGCACAGGTTGCAGTTGTATTCGCAATAACCAATACGCGGTACAAGCCGCGGCGTCCAAATCCCTTCGAGACCGGCTTCGAGCCAGGTCGGTTGCAGGCCGTTCGTGGGACACACCTTCATGCACAGGCCGCACTGGATGCAACGTTCGAGGAAATCGCGCTCGCTACGCGCGCCGGGCGGACGAATCAGGACGGGGTTATACGTCCGGGCCTGCGCCTGCGGCGCTAGTCGAAGCATCAACAGGCTGCCCAATCCGGCCACGCCGGACGTGATCAGCGCCCGCTTTGATACGTCCAACTTTCCGAGTGGCACTGCACGGAACGGTGGCTCGAACCTGCACGTGATCGCGTTCCAGTTGCAGAGCGCCGCACAGTTGTAGCAGGCGAAGCACTCGGACGGCAGTTGATCGCCGGGCTGATCGGGCCGGGCGGCGCCTTGGCAATTCACGCGACAGAGCGCGCACTGATTGCACTTGTCCGGCAAGGTTACGACACGGAATAGCGGTCGTCGGGCGAAGACTCCTAGGAGCGCCCCGAGAGGGCAAGCATAGCGGCACCAGAAGCGTTTGCGATAAAGATTGAGCAAGACCATCGCCGCAAACAGCGTCAGGATGAACCCGCTGCCGAAGTAGGACTGGCGCTCGATGAGAAACACGCGGTCGCGAAAGAAACGATAAATCGGTTCCGTGATGCTGGTGAAATGCAGCGGGCCGATATGTGGGTCCGCGTGATAGATAGCCGTGGAACTTTCCTCGATTGCGTATTGCGTGCCCGGGAGCAGCGTCGTGGTCGTCGCGCGATAGAGTATGGACAGCGGATCGAAGACGCCGATCCAATGGCTGCCGAACAGCGCCATTACGACTAACGCCGTGAGGAGGTAGTATTTCACAAGGTGCCACCGCGTCCAGTTCTCCGTGCGGACCAGCACGTCGCGCGGGGCCAAGCGTAGCGCGCTAACCATGGTATGGATCGTCCCCAAGGGGCATACCCATCCGCAAAAGACCCGGCCAAACACCAGCGTGACGCCCAGGGTGACCAATGAAAGCAGCATGATGAGAGGAACTTTGTGCGCGGCCAGCCACGTGGCCACCAGGAGAAGCGGGTCGAAATCGAAGAAGAGCTGATAGAACTCGCCGGGCGCACCCGTTTCGCGCGACCGCGCACCCAGCACCATCCATAGAAACAAGACAAGACAGGCCCCCTGAATGACGCGCCGCGCCCAGACGAGCCAGCGCCCGCGGGCCTTGAGGGTCACGACACGCCAATCTCCTGCGCGATCTTATGATAATCCATGATGCCCAAGCCGGCCTTTTCACCGGCGACGACCGTGGCGAGCGAGCCCACCGGATGACCGAGCAGTTCCGCGCCGAAGGAATCCAGCGCGACGATGTCCGTCCCCGCCGCGATGGTGTCCAGGCGTTTCACATCCTCGAGATTGCCGCCGGTCGGCCCGTGCGCGGTGAGGATACGCACGGCATCGAGCACGCACAGTCGCGGCTTCATGAAGGCGGTGACGTCACAGAGGCAGTTGGGCAGGTCTTGATGCCACTGGCCCCGGTTGCCGCTGATGACCCCCATGTAATTCTTCATGCATAAGGTAGCGTTTGAGATATTGTGGTGTTTCACGACGGGAACGTTGATCACCAAGTCGGCCTCGATAATTTCCGGGTAGAGTTCCCATTCCTTCAGTATCACGCCATTCAGCGCCACTTTTTTGAACCGGCTGTCATCGAGATAGACAACTTCCCCGTCCACCGCCTTCACAGCCGCCTCGATCCCGCTCTTGGGATAGGACTGCTTGGCCTCGTTGCAGGTTCTGTCGCCGACTTTGACGGTCTTCGCACCCGCATCGAGAGACAGGCGCACCAGCGTCGCCACCACGTCGGGATTCGTATTCGCGGCTTGTTCGGGTGTGCGGTCCCACGCCATGTTCGGCTTGACCCACACCACGTCCCCGTTGCCCACGAAACGCTTCATCCCGCCGAGTGCGTTGATCGCCTGCTCGGTCAATTTCGTGGCCACGCTTTTTATCCCCGTTTCCGGCAGCGGCGCATCTTTCCAACGGGCAATGCACATCTGTAAAGGCGCTGCAGCTTCCTGGGCCGTCGCAAGCCTTATTGGTCCGAGCATGGCGGCACTCCCGGCTGCCACTGACCACCTCAGGAATTCGCGTCGTGAATGTCGGTGCATAAATCCTTCTCCCGTTGAAAAATACTTCGCCGCCGCAGTGACCCGGATTGGGCGTCGGGTTCAGGGTCAAGAAGTATGCCAAGGCCGGATGGCGTAGGAATAGACATTATAACGTGCTGATAGCTATTAACTTATAGCGAATTCATACAAGCCGGCAGCATGGCTCGCGGAATTGACGGCCCACGGCATGAGCGTTCCTGTTCATGACAAATCTGTTCAGATGGCTCTTGCAATGGAACGCGGATAGTTCGGCTTGAACGGATTCTCGCGGAGCAAGTGATGCAATGTTGACCGGCCTTCCTGATACAATGACCGCAAGGAAGAACGTGGGGATGACAGGTGCAGTGATTAGCGTAGTTGTTGGAGTCGCACGCCTCCTGATGTCAGGGGTGGGCCAGGAGCGCGCCGATGGTGTGTCACGCTTCGTTCCGACTGAGGTGAATGGTTGGACGCCGGCCGCGCCGGACCACATCTACAATGCGGATACGCTGTACACGTACATTGACGGCAGTGCGGAAGTTTACCGGGCGTTCAATGTGCGTCGGGTGTTCGCGCGCCGCTTTGCGAAACCCAAGGCG
The DNA here is from genome assembly GCA_016209895.1 of Candidatus Hydrogenedentota bacterium. Taxonomy (GTDB): domain Bacteria; phylum Hydrogenedentota; class Hydrogenedentia; order Hydrogenedentales; family SLHB01; genus JACQVH01. Next base: position 3,658 of record JACQVH010000271.1, read on the forward strand.
CCGGATATCCTCGCGGACGTGTTCGATATGGGTTCACCGGAGGACGCCTACGGCGCATATCATCACGACGTGCGCGAAGGCGAAACGGCGGGGATTGGCGAAGAATCAGAGTATAACTCCGGCTCGCTGTTCTTCTGGAAGGGATCGTACTTTGTCTCAATTGTGCCTTTCGACGAGACCGAGGCCGCGGAACACGCCGTGCTGAAATTGGGTCGCGCCATCGCTGAACGAATTCAGGGTCCGAGCCGTCAGCCCGCGATTCTAAAGCGATTGCCGGCGGATGGGCGTGTCGAAAACCGAGTTCATTACTTCCATGAAGCCACTTGCCTTAACACGCACTATTACCTTGCGGATGCGAACCTCCTGCAACTCGACAAGAAGACCGAAGGCGTAGTGGCGCGTTATCGTCCGGCAACCAGCGCCGACAAGACTTCGTATGTGGTCGTACTGATCCGCTATCCGAAAACCGCTGCCGCAGACGCAGCCTATGAGAGTTTCCGGAAAGCGTATCTGCCCGACTCCGACACGGATGGGCTGGCCCAAACTGAAAACCGACGCTGGGCCGGAACACGTCGGCATGGCAAAATACTCGCAGTCGTTTTCGATGCCCCTGAACGCGAGGAAGTCATACGCATGTTCTCAGCGCTACTGGGCCATTCAGCGTTTTCGCGCGACCGGAAATGACAAATCATGTGGAGTGCGGCGGCCGTGACACCGCTTTTGCTTGGCGCGGAGCACTTTCTGCTTGTTACTCTGCTTAATGCGCGAACACTCGGCATCAGCGTAAGGCGGCTCCGCCGTAAGTTAAAGCGGTGTCACAGCCACCGCACTCCACGAGAGTAAATGACAGGAGACCAGGAAATCATGAACACACTTAATGATGGACTCACACGCCGCGATTTTCTGAAACACGCAACCAGCGCCACCTTGGCGGGTGCGAGTGTAGCCGCACTTGGGCAAGAGGCCCAACGGGCGATTTCCACCGCCGGCAAATCAACCGTGGTTCTCGTCCGTGATGTCCAAGTGCTGGACGGCGATCGCAAGGTGCAGGCGGATGTACTCAGTCGGATGTTTGATGATGCTCTGACCACCCTCACCGGCGAAAAAGACCCCGTGGCGGCGTGCAAACGCCTGGTGCAACCGACCGACACGGTCGGCATCAAGACCAACGTCTGGCAGTTTCTCGCGACGCCGCCGGAACTTGAAGCGGCCATCAAACGCCGGGTCATGGACGCCGGCGTGCCCGAAGACCGCATCGGCATTGATGATCGCGGCGTGTTGCAGAATCCAATCTTTCAGCAGGCGACGGCGCTGATCAATGTGCGACCTATGCACACGCACCATTGGGCGGGCGTCGGCAGTTGTCTCAAGAATTACATCATGTTCTCGGACAATCCGCCGAGTTGGCACGACGATTCTTGTGCCAATCTCGCCGGACTCTGGGACTTGCCCATCGTCAAGGGCAAAACGCGGCTCAACGTCCTGGTGATGCTTACGCCGCTGTTTCACGGCAAAGGGCCGCACCACTTCCAGTTGAAGTACACCTGGGAGTACAAAGGCCTCATCGTGGGGACGGACCCCGTGGCCGTAGACGCCACCGGCCTCCGGATACTCGAAGCCAAACGGAAAGCCTTTTTCGAAACCGACGAGCCGTTCGCCATCCCGCCCAAACACATCCGCGTCGCCCAGGACAAATTCGGCCTCGGCATCGCCGACCCCGAGCGCATCAACCTCATCCGCCTCGGCTGGGCGGAGGAGATTCTGATCTGACGCGATCGCGACCACGTTGAAATCGGTCGGAAATCCGAGTTATATTCTGAAATGGTTGCTAAATGGAATCACAGGAGAATGGGAAATGCCGGCGCTCACGATAAAGAACCTGCCGGATGAACTGTACCGGTCGCTGCGAGATAGCGCCAAGGCGCATCGTCGAAGCTTGAATAGCGAGGTCATCGTCTGTCTCGAGCAGTCACTGGGAACGGTGCGACTAGACCCGGAAGCGTTCCTTGACCAAGTCAGGCGGCTACGCAGTGAGATTCGAGGTCCCAAATTAACAGACCGCTTTCTTCGTGAAGCAAAGAATGCCGGTCGCCCGTGATAGTTGTCGACACGAACGTTGTCGCTTATCTCTTACTTCCCGGCGCTCGTACGCCAGAAGCCGAAGCCGCCTTTCACAACGATCCGGACTGGGCGGCGCCGATGTTATGGCGCAGTGAACTACGAAACGTATTAGCGCTGTATCTCAGGAGAGCAGAATTTGCGCTCTCACGGGCCGTAGCGATCATGGACCAGGCCGAGAAGCTGATGCGGGGGCGTGAATATCAAGTCGCCGCTGAGCGAATTCTTGCGGCGGCAGCACAATCCACATGCACCGCCTACGATTGTGAGTTCGTAGCGCTCGCCCAAGAATTGGGAGTGCCGCTCGTGACGACCGATTCCATGATACTCCGACAGTTCCCGGCCACAGCCGTCGCGCTTGGCCGTTTCGCGAAAACGTAACTTGCTCCCCACTCACGCCAGCGTCTTGCGGAATCGGGCGGTGCTAACGGTGATCAGCAGGACGCCCATGATCGCCAAGAAAACGCCCTGGTGCCATAACTCAGCAAATCCGGCCCCCCGAAGAATGACGCCGCGGAGGATTCGAACAAAATAGGTCGCGGGAAGAAACTGGCCGATGATGTAGATGGGGAGCGGCATGGTTTCCTGGGGGAACACGAAGCCGGAGAGCAGCACCGACGGCATCACGATCAGCACGGAGAATTGGATGGCCTGAATCTGGGTCTGGGCGAGCGTCGAGATCAGCAGACCGAATCCGAGCGCGCAGAACAGGAACAGCATGGCGAACCCCGCCAGCACCAAGAGATTCCCGGCAATCGGTACGCCGAACAGGAAGCGCATGATGCACATTACGAGCGTGGTCTCGACCGTGCCGATGATGCCGAAAGGAACCAGCTTGCCCAGCATGAGGCCGAGGCGCGATACCGGCGTCACCATCAACTGTTCGAGCGTGCCTTGCTCCTTCTCGCGCACGATCGCAAACGCCGTCAGAAACATAGTCACGATCTGCATGACGATGGCGAGCAGTCCGGGGATCATGAAGTTCGGCGTGCGCATGTCCGGGTTGAACAAGACGCGCGGGCGTGCCTCGATGGGAGGCCGGGCCGGGTTGCCAAGCTGGTTTGAAACAATGGCCAGGGATTTTCGCAGGGCAATCGCATTGGCCACGTTGAGCGCTTGCATGGCTACGGTTGAATCGCTGCCGTCAATCAACACTTGAATCGAAGTGTTCCCGCCGCGCACCAGTTGGTCGGTGTAGTCGGGCGGAATCTTGACCGCGACTTTCGCGTCGCCGCGCACGATGGCCGTCTGCAACTCTTCATCCGAGTTCACGTAATCAATGATATGGAAATAATCGGAATTCCGGAAGATATCAATCAGGTCGCGACTTTCCGCGCGTCCATCGAGGTTGTAGACGACCGTCGGGATATTGCGCACGTCGAGGTCAATGGCGTAGCCGAAAATGGTCAACTGCAGCGCCGGGATGATGACCATGAAAAACAGTGAACGCGGATCGCGCGTAACATGGATGCTTTCCTTGTAGACGATCGAAGTAAAGCCCCTAATCATTCCGGACCTCGTCGCGCTGGCGCGTCAGCGTCACGAACACGTCTTCCAGCGTGGGCGGAATCACCAACGTCTGCGCCCCGCCGAACCCCGCCGCATCCAGATCGGTCACCAAGCGGTCTTCGGCCCCGGTTTCAATCAATGCGTGCAGCGAGTCCGCGAAAATGGTCGCGTCGCGAACATACTCAAAGGTGTTCAGGACGCGCATGGCAGCGGGCAGTCGCGGACAGCGCACCTCGACTCGCACCGTTCCTTCCGGGGAAACTTCGGGCAACTGCTTGAGCTCACCGGGCGTGCCGCATACGATCAGCTTCGAGAAATAGATGTACCCCACGTGGCTGCATCGTTCCGCCTCGTCCATGTAGTGTGTCGTCACGAAAAACGTAATGCCGCGACCGGACAAGTCGAAGAGCAGGTTCCATAGCGCGCGCCGTGCCACCGGATCGATCCCCGCCGTCGGTTCGTCGAGAAACATCAGACGCGGTTGATGGACCAACGCGCACGCCAGCGCCAGCCGTTGCCGCCAGCCCCCGGAGAGCTGGCGGGCCTGCCGTTTACGGTACGCGTCAATGCCCACGATCCCGACGACCTCCTCGATGCGGTCCCGCGCGGCCTGCCGCTTCAATCCATACACACGCGCGTAGAAGGTCAAGTTTTCCTCTACGGTCAGGTCGCCGTAGAGACTGAACTGCTGGGACATGTAGCCAATGTTGCGCTTGACGAGTTCTCCTTCACGGACTACGTCGTATCCGAGCACGGTGGCAGAACCACCGGAAGGGCGCAACAGGCCGCAGAGCATGCGAATTACCGTGGATTTCCCCGAACCATTCGGCCCGAGAAATCCGAAGATGCTCCCTTCCTCGATCTCGAAACTCACGTCTCCCACGGCGGTGAAATCGCCAAAGCGCCGGGTCAGCGCTGAGGCGCTAATAACGGGCGTGCTCATTGCTCGTTGCTCATTGTTCTTGGCGCAGGTCCAGATGCGCCGTCGCCGTCATCCCCGCCTTGAGTTTGCCGCCTGTGGAATTGAGTGTCAGCTTGATGCCGAACATCTGTTGGACGCGCTCCTCCTCGGTCTGGAGGTTGCGCGGGGTATACTCCCCTTGCGATGCGATTTGAACAATTACCGCTTCAAACGCTTCGTCCCCGAGTGAATCTGCGGTCAGGCGAACTTTCTGCCCCACGCGGAGCTGTCCCAAGGCGGCGGCGCTGACATAAATCACCAGTTCGAGGTCTTCCGGGTCCGCAATCCGCACAAACGATCCCGGTTTCACAAGGTCGCCCGGATGCACGTCCAGGGACTCGACGACCCCGTCGCGCGGCGCTTGCACGACCATTTCGCGCGCTGTAGTCTCGGCCCGTCGCAAACCGGCCAATGCCGCGTTTGCGGCGGCGCGCGCCGCCGCGACATCTTCTGCGCGCGCCCCATTCCGGACCAAATCCAGCGCGGCCTGCGCTTGTTCGTAGGCCGCGCGCGCTATCGCGATCTCTTCCTCGCGACTACCCTGCACCGCGATGTCGGCTTTTTTTTGCGCTGCCTCCAACTGCGCAGCCGCAGCCTCGAGCGCATGCTTGGCCTTATCGTACAACTGACGGGAAACAACTTTCTGTTGAAAGAGCGGGTCCAGCCGTTTGAATTCGGCGCGCGCTTCATCACGCTGGGCTCGAGCGGCATCTACCGCCGCCTTTGCTGCTTCGATTTCCTGTGTGCGCAAACCTATTTCTACGAGCCGGTATTGCTGCTCGGCGCGGCGCGCAGCGGCCTCCGCTTGTTCAAGTTCCTCCGGACGCGCCCCCGCCTCAAGCTTGGCGAGCACCGCTGCCGCCTGATCATACTGCGCTTGCGCGGCCGCTACCTGAGCCAGCGCCTCGTCGTCCTCGATCCGTACCAGCGTATCGCCGGCCGCGACGCGGTCTCCTTCCGCGACGAGCACCTCACGCACTCGACCGCCGACACGCGACCCCACGTCCACCCCTACCCCTTCAATCTGTCCGCTGACGCGCAGCACATTGGGGTCGTTCCCCCAACATCCCGCCCAAAAGCACAGGCCCATCGCCGCGACAACCGTTATGCGGCTCGACTCCGTCATCCACAAGCGCCCCTTTCTGCCAACTCCAGGCGTACTCACGTGACCTCCTCTCACTTCCGCAAACCCCTACATACTTTAGCGCGAGCCACGAACGATTGCCAAGCAAAGCGGGCGTGTAGTGGGCGCCGGGCGCTACCTGCGCGGGCCGATGCACCATTCTCCGCTCATGGTCCGTCCGCGGGGAACGAGGACCCGCGTCCTTCGACCTCACTCACCGTGGACTGGCGCGGCGTAACATGGAGAAGAGCTTCATGAGAAATCTTATAAAGCATCTGCGGATTTTCGCAGGAAAGGTGCTGGATTCTCGTAGATTAAAGGGTCTCATTCGGGACTTTTGGAGATATGGGTCCATGCCGACATTCCGAGACCGGCCCAGGCCAGGAGTCTATCTGTTTACCGTGTAATGGCTTAAGTTGGGCGGTACATGACGTGCGCGCCGATGGCTATTCGGTGGTAGCCAACGGGCACAAGGATTGCTCTTCTTATGCTTGCCGCGACATAGTCGCGGTTTTGTGTGTTTACAAAGGTGAGTCAAATGCGTGGATTGCCGATAGCGCGTATCGTAGCCTTCACAAAATGGGTCTGGCGCCGGGAACACCTCGAGACCGTGCCCGCAACTTGCGCCGTTCATGCAACGCCGAGCTTGACGACTTTCATCCCTTGGCTTCTTACTTCCGAGACGCTGCCCAATGTCGAGATTCCCGCTAACGAGGGAATCCCCGACGCGAGCTTCTGGCGCGGCCTGCTGAAACGAGAGGCCCTGCCTGGGGCCGCATTCGTGGGAGACGAAAGCCCTACTCGCCTTGGCTTCATGCGTCTCCTCGTGCAGCGAGAGACCTTGCCGCTGCTCGAGCGCGAAGTCCCCCGGCACGCCACATTCACGCGCTCATTTTTTGCTACCGAGTCTCTGAGCGAAGTGGGACCGATTTCGAGCAGGGAACATTTAAAGAACGGGAACCCTTAGCATGGAACACACGAAACATTTGTGGCGCGTGCTTTTCATCCTGCTTCTTGTGGCCGTCGCGGTCGTCGTGGGACGTCATTTCGTCATTCCGCCGTCGTTCGGTTTGCAGGGCTTCTACCGCTACGACAGCCTCGCTGAATACGCCGCGAAACCGGTGATGCACGGCGGTAGCGCGTCGTGCGCCGCTTGCCACCAGGACATCGCGCAACAACGGGAACAAGGCAAGCATCAGACCGTATCGTGCGAAGTATGCCACGCGCCCCTGGCGTTACATGCCAAGGAAGGCGCCAAGACCGCGGACATGCCGCTGAACCGCAGCGTCGGATTGTGCGCGTATTGCCATCAAGCGCTGAAGGCCCGGCCCGCGACGATGCCACAGATTGACCTCCGCGAGCACCTCACGAAACTCGAAGTTATCACCGCGAAGGATGATATCCCGGAAGGGGCTTGCGTGACCTGCCACGACGTGCACAATCCCGCCATGGAGCAAGAGTCGCCACCCGAAGGAAACGTATCAGATGCAAACGCAGTCCCCGCGACCCAATAACCCGAGCCCTGAAGACGCCCGCGCCGACGTCTGCCGCCGGGATTTTGTGCGACAGGCCGCGGCCGCGATGTCGGGTGTCGCTATCGTCGTTATTATGGGTGAATCTGGAGCCGGCGCCTCGGAAGAACAGGCCGTCGGCGCGGCGTCGGCCACGCGGTCGTCCGCTTATGACCCGACCAAGCACCGTTACATCTATCTCATTGATATCACGAAATGCATCGGTTGCGGCGCGTGCGTGCGCGCGTGCGAAGCCGAAAATAATGTGCCTCCACATTATTTCCGCACCTGGATCGAGCGCTACATGGTCTCGCGGACCGGGGCTGACCTCACCGACTCGCCCAACGGCGGGCGCGACGGTTTCGAACCCCGGGTGACCGGCGAAGACATTACCAAGGCGTTCTTTGTGCCGAAGCTCTGCAATCACTGTTCGTACAGTCCGTGCGTGCAGTTGTGTCCCGTGGGCGCCTCGTATCGCAGTCCGGACGGCGTAATTTTGGTAGACGAAAAACGGTGCATCGGGTGCGGCTACTGCGTCCAAGCCTGTCCATACGGCTCGCGGTTCCTGCACCCGGAAACGCACATCGCATCGAAATGTACGCTTTGTTACCACCGGATCACGAAAGGACTCAAGCCCGCCTGCGTGGAGGCCTGCCCGGTCGAAGCGCGCAAGTTTGGCGACGCCGAGAAAGTCGGGGACGAGGTTTCCGAACTGATCGCCACTAAGGCCGTGGGCATTCTTAAGCCGGAACTGCACACCGGCGCCAATTGCTACTACGTCGGCTTGAGCCAGGAGGTGCGGTGATGCTTCCCGAAGTGACGGGTTTTCTCTTTCCCAACGATGTCCACATCCTGTGGAGTTTGATGATTGTCATCTATCCCTATCTGACTGGTATTGTGGCCGGGGCGTTCATCGTGTCGTCGCTGTATCACGTCTTCGGCCGCAAGGAACTGCGGCCGGTAGCGCGCCTCTCGATGGTGGCCTCACTGGGGTTCCTGATCGTGGCGCCACTGCCGCTACTCTTTCACCTTGGTCACCCCGAACGCGCCTTCAACATCATGATCACGCCGCATTTCACCTCGGCGATGGCGGCCTTCGGCTTGGTCTACAGTCTTTATCTCATCCTGCTGCTCCTGGAAATCTGGCTGGTCTATCGCAAAGACATCATTCTCCTTGCCGCGCGCAGCCGCGGGATGAAGCGTTGGTTCTTTGCCGCGCTCGCGCTGGGCGTGTACGACACCTCCGAGGAAGCGCTCCGGATAGACCGCCGCGCGATCATCGCGCTGGCCGCCATCGGCATTCCGGCCGCCTGCATTCTTCATGGTTACGTTGGATTCATGTTCGGTTCCGTGAAGGCCAATTACTGGTGGTCTACGCCGTTGATGCCGGTCATCTTTCTCTTCTCAGCAGTTACCTCGGGCATCGCTATGATCG
>JACQVH010000021.1 GCA_016209895.1 Candidatus Hydrogenedentota bacterium
GTTTCCATGTAGGGCCTGAGCTGCTCCGTCACAAAAACATCTTCTTCCGCCTCAGGCACGTATGCGGGGACCTCGACTTCCGGACCTTCCGTATCGAGCATCAAGAAGAGAACCCCGCCCGCGTGAAAGGTGTAGTAGCGTTCGTTTCCGGGAAGGCAGAAGAAGTCGTAATAATGTTGGGAATCGTTCTCGTGATTGCCGAGCACTGGGTAATAAGGAATGGTTCGCATCAGTCCGCCCGACACCTCGAAGAACTTTTCCCAATCCGCCATACTCCGTCCGTCGCTCACGAGGTCGCCGGTGTTGATGACAAAGAGCGGCTTCTCGTCCGCGATCCGTTTGACCAATCGGGCGTGTATTTCATGTCGGGAACGGGTGTCGCCAAAGACGACGAATCTGAATGGTTCGTCTTTTTCTGGAAAGGTGGTGAACTCGCCCGTCAAAGGGACATTTCCATCTGCCTCTACCGAGTACTGATACTTCGTACCAGGCTTCAGACGTGGGAGGACGGTTTTGTGCATCGAATATTCCCGCACGATGGACTCGCCGCTCGGACCCGTCAACTTTGTTTCACCGGACCGTGTGGCCCAACAGATGGTGGCCGCAGTTGATCTCACGTCTTGAACGTAGGGACCAATGACGGCGGCATCTTGCCCGTATGCCGATGCGGCAAGAACACAAGCAACGATAAGTCGAGACAGAATGGAATTGCTCGGAACGCTCATGATGTACCTCCTGATCGCGTCGTAGTGATTTGGAAGCGGAAGCCGAGAAATGTTAATCCCGGAGGCCTTATTCTAGCGGATTCCACCGGACGGACAGAAACCGATGGGATCGGTATCTTCGTGAACTTCTGACGTTGTCACTACGCACGGGGTCTTGCCCGAAGCCGCGGTTGGTAGTGTGCCGGTCAGGGCATAATTTGGTGGACACCGGCGCCGGGGAACCGACACGGCCGGCAACTTCGTGGGTGCGGGAAGTTCTCTTTCATCCTTCGGTGTTTAGACATATAATCCGTCGCGGGGCGACGCAGTCCTTCCGCGTCGCATACGTCACGTCAGAAACTGATTTAGGAGAATCTTGGTGAGACGATCAATGTGGGCGTCAGTATTGGCCACACTCTGCCTTGCGGGTTGCGTAACCACTGGCTCCGCGCGGGAAAGCGCCGTGATCCGTGCCAAGAACAAGGTATTGCCGGCCCTGGTACATATTCGGCCGGTCAAGGAAGTATTCACCGGCGGAAGGCGTGAGGAGATATTGGTCGTTGGCAGCGGGTTCATCATCAGTCCGGACGGCTACGTGGTGACCAATGAACACGTGGCGGGCGAGACCCGGCTGGTGCGCTGTGTGCTATATAACAAGGAAGAGGTCGAGGCCGAAGTGGTCGGTACGGACCCCTACACGGACATCGCTGTACTCAAGCTCAAAACGGACCGGAACGATCTACCCACGGTCAAACTGGGCAATTCCAGCAAACTGGAAGCCGGCCAAGTGGTGTTGGCGCTGGGTAGTCCGCACGGCCTGGCACGTTCCGTATCTGAGGGCATCGTCAGCGTCACGGATCGTTACCTTGGCGACGGCGGTGACATGGCCTCGCCCTACAACACCTGGATTCAAACGGACGCCGCCATCAATCCCGGAAACAGCGGCGGTCCGCTCGTCAATCTGAAAGGCGAAGTCATTGGCATCAATGCGCGGCGGTTGGGCGGCGCTGAAAACGTCGGTTTCGCGATTCCCATTGACAGCGCGCGGGAAGTGATTGACGACATTATCCAAGAAAAACGGGTCATTCGGAGTTGGATCGGGGCCAGTTTCCAGGAGATGCTTCGCAAGACGGAGGACCCTCAGAAGAAAGGCGTGATCATCGCCGACGTGGACCCGCTTTCCCCGGCCGCCGAGGCCGAATTGCTGCCCGGCGACGTGATGCTGTCCATAAACGGGGTTCCTACCAACGCGCGGTTTGTCGAAGACCTGCCGCCGGTAAACCAGCTGATTGCCGACCTCCCGGTCGGCCAGGAGGCGACCGTGCGGATCGCGCGGGGCAAAGAGGAACTCGATATTAAAGTGACGCCCACGGAAAGAAGCGCGGTTAAAGGAGAAGAGGTGGAGTTCAAGGAGTGGGGCTTCACGGCCTCGGAGCTTACGCCCGCCATTGTCCGCATCGCACAATTACCCGCGAAAAAGGGCGTTTTCGTTTCCGGTGCGCAGGTGGGCGGGCCGGCCGGCGAAGCGCGGCTTCAAGCCGGCGACATCGTCCTCAAGGTGGATGACCAGGATATCGGCGATTTGGCCGCGTTCCGCCAAATCTATCAACAACTGGTAGCTTCCAAGAAGCGGTTGGTGATGATGGATGTAAAACGAGGCGCCCTGACGCGCTATGTACTGATTAAGCAAAACGGAGAGAACAAGGGCGAATTGGCGCCCGCTCCGGAAGGTGCCGCCGTCCGTGAGGAGCAGAACGATGGGAAATAAGATTCTCCGGGCCGCAATCATGATGCTCGTCGGATGGTACGCCTCTGCGGAAGACGCGTTCCCGCCCTCGCTGGCTCGAGAGGTCTATGATCGCGTCTCGCCCGCGATTTGCGTGCTTTCCTACTCGTCGGAGATCACCAATCCGGCGTCCGGCGAAGTGACCAAACGCGCCACGAATGCGCTGGGCGTGATCGTTTCGAGCGACGGCCTGGTGATGACTCACGGCCATATGCTGCTCGAGAACGCCCGGCCGTTTAGTATCCGGGTGAAAGTCGGCCAAGGCGAACTCGAGAAGGAATACGACGGACAGATTCTGAGGAAACCCGAGGATCTGAACGTATGTTTTGTGCGGATCGTGACTTCCGAGTCGGTCGGCTTTCCGTACGTGCGATTCGACGCGGAGGCACGTCTCGAAGTCGGAGAAGAGGTCCTCTTGGTCGGGTTGCTCGGCGACAACTTTGACTTCAGCCGAAGCCTCCTGGCGCGAAGAATCGGCTCGATCCTGGAGAAGCCTCGGCGTACCTATTGTCTCGATCAACCGGTGCCGTTCGGCTACGTCACCAGTCCCGTAATTAATGCGCACGGGGTTGCGGTTGGCGTCGTCGGTTACGATCTTTCGCCGGCCGAGGGCGGCGAACTCTACATCCGCAGCGGCCATCCGCTGGTCTATCAATCGGGTCTGTTTGCCCACTATCTCGAGACCCCACCGAGCGAGCAGGAAGCGAAGAGCCCGCAGGAAGAAGCCTGGCTCGGCGTATTCACGCAGCCGCTCACGGATGACCACGCGGAGTATTGGGGCCTTCCGAAGAACGGCGGAGTAATTGTGAGCACCATCGTGCCGGGTTCACCGGCCGAGAAATCGGGGTTTCAACGGGGAGACATCGTCACCGAGTTCAACGGTATTCCCATCCACGCCAAGCAAAATCAGGAAGTGCTGGATTTTACGCGCGTGATCCGCGAAACCGGCGTCGGCAAGGATGTTATTGTTAAGGTATTGCGCGCGGGCCAACCCCTGGAAATGACCACCAACCTCGTGTTGCGTCCCAAGTCGGCGCGTGATGCGGTCGAATTCGAGGATCAAGTCTTCGGACTTACCGTCCGCGAAATCACCACCGACGTACGCATCCTGCTTAATCTGCCGGAAGACGTTCAAGGCGTGATTGTGCGCCGGGTGAAATCCGGCAGTTGGGCGTCCATCGCGAATATCCGGCCCGGGGTAATTATCATGAACTTTGGAGATTACCCGGTAACGAATCTTGAAGAGTTCAAGCAGGCGGTTACGAAGGTGGCCGAACAGAAGCCTAAAGAAGTGACCGTGTTCTGTCGCGCCGGCAGCGTCACCTTATTCTTCCGGATGGAGCCGGTCTGGCCCGCCGATGCGCTCAAGTAGGGCATGGTTTGCAGCAGCTACGCTGTGTGGGGTTGCGACGCTCGGCTGTTCCTCCGCGCCCAAAGAAGACTTACTTAAGCGAGCTGACGAACTGACCCGGGACACGCGTTACTCGGAAGCGATTCCCGTGGTCAAACGTCACTTGCTCGAATTTCCAGCCGACCCGGGTGGTCATTTCTTGTTAGGCTTGTGTTACCTGCACGGATACCATCCCGTCACGAAGCGTCCGGAACCCTGGATCATGATCGCCAAGGGAGAGTTTGAAACGGCGTTGGATTGCTTCCGTGCGAACGGTAAACGCAGCACCATCGAGCGGTTCAATGACCAGTACTTTGAACTACGCTGCTATCTCGAGATATCGAAGATCGGAATCAAGCAGATAGACTATCTGCTAAAGAACCCCGGCGCCATGGCTCCCGACGAACTTCATGGTATCTTGCGACCCATCGTCCGTTCGTGTCGGAAGGCTTGCGCCGAAGCCAAGCGCGTGGCTCCGGACTCCCCCGACGTGAAATGGATTGACGAGAACATCATCCCGTCACTGGATGCGTTGGAAGCGCAAATCCGGCAAGAACCAGTCCGGCAAGAAGCAACCACTCCCGTGGCATAGGGAAGCCTGCGAGGATATCCCGTGCTGAACCGAACTCCCTGAGAATGAGAGTTCGCCGGGATGATTGGCAACACTAGGGCTGAACATTCGAGATCGGCTTGGCTATCTTGGGCGGATAAGAAGCTACTCGCCGGCCGCTTTTCTTTTGCTGTTCCCGCAAATCATGACTGATCGCTTGGAGGTCGTAATTGAACCGTCTCGCATACGTGTCTCGACGTCTGCGTACTTCGTCCACTATCGGATCCTGTGACACGCAATCCATCCTCCATCGGTTCTTCCGGAGTGCAAATCCAAGTCAAAAGATGATCCTCTACGTATGAACAAGCACCGCTGAAATATAGCATAAGCTATGCGTATTGGCCCTGGCGGGCCTTTTGTCGGATGGTGAGAATATCGCGTAGCATTCGCGAGGCATCGGTGATGGGGTTGACCCGGGTATGGGGCGAGTTGATCCACCGAACCGGCACTTCCTCGATGCGCAAACCGTGCAACTCCGCGATGAACAGGGCCTCCGCGTCGAAGCTGTAGCTGGAAAAGGTCACGCGCGGGAAGACGATTTGGGTCGCGGGTGCGGTGTACCCCTTGAACCCGCACTGGGTATCGCGGAAACGGGTCAGGCCGAGCGTGCGCAGTATCACGTTGTAGAAGCGGCCCATGTTCTCGCGATACCAGGTTTGGTGTAGTTGGACGTCAGAGTTCGGAAGCGCGCGCGAACCGATGACGATGTCCGCGCCGGCCTCGAAGCGGGGCCACAGTTTTTCCAATTCTTCGATGGGCGTGGAGGCGTCGGCGTCGAAATAGACGCGGAAATCGCCGGTGGCCGCCATCATCCCTTTCTTGACCGCGTGCCCTTTGCCACAGTTCGGCTGATACGAGACCACCCGGATTCTTGGGAACTCGCGCTCGACCAGCGCCCGGGTCGCGTCTCGGCTGCCGTCGTCAACGACGATGATTTCGGAATTGTATTGCTGCGCGGCAAGGTACGCGCACGCCCCGCGCAACGTCTCCCCGATCCGCTTTTCCTCGTTGTAAGCGGGAATCACCAGCGATAGATGCAATGGGACCCCTTTACAGCGGCTGAATCCAGAGGTTGCGGTACTGGACGGGGTTGCCGTGGTTCTGCAGCAACAACGGGCCGGTCTTGCCTTCGGTATCGCTCACTCCGCCGGGCGTGACGCCGTCCAGTTTCACGTGGTCATGGATCACGATTCCGTTCTGTTCCACTGTAATCTCGGCGTCCTTGGTTTTCTTGCCCGAGTCATTAAACTTCGGCGCATAAAACGTGATGTCGTACGTCTGCCATTCCATGGGCGGCAGGCAGGCGTTCACCTTCGGTACGGCCTTCTTGTAAATCCCGCCGCATTCGTTGTCGGCCGCGGGCAGTCCGAAGCTGTCCAGGACCTGCACTTCGTAGCGACCCTGCACGTATACGCCACTGTTGCCGCGGGCCTGACCGCGCTCGTTGGGCATGAAAGGCGTGCGGAACTCGACGTGGAGTTTATGATCGCCGACCTCCTGCTTGGTGATAAACGTGTTGCCGCCGATGTGAAGCACGCCGTCTACGATGTTGCCTGGGATTATCTTCCACGGCTCCAGATTATTGCCTTCGAGCAGCGCCACAGCGCCCTGTGGTGCGGGTGCACCCAACGTCGGCGATTTCTTCTCGACGCGGCCCATCTCGAAGTTGATCGTCTGGTCCGGGCCGACGATTTTGCCGGCCATCTTCGAAAGGAGCGCCTCGGCGATAATGGTCGGTGCGCCCGGGAGTTCCTTGGCAATGCCGCAGAACGCGCCATTCTTCTTCTGGCCGATGCCCATGACCTCGGTGGTCATGAGGTCGCTGCTAGTAGTTCCGATCTCGATAAGGGCGCGATAGGAATCTTTTCCCTCGGCGACGATTTTCGCGGAAAGCGTCTTCGACTCCCACCCACCTGACGTGAACTTCCCTTCCCAGTTGCCCATGACTTGATCCACGGGCTCCTGGGCCATGACCAATGGAACGATGAGGACCACGAGTAGGGTGAACATGCTCACGCGGGGAAACATATCATTTCTCCTTCTTTGTGCAGTTAAGCTGACTCCGCCGCTTCAGAAAAGTCCGGGTCGTATCCGCCAGCCCCGACTTATATTAGCAAGAGACGACCTGCGCCCGCCACCCGCGTGACTCGAACGCGATACTTGCATTACCATGGAGCGGACGCGAAGCGAATTCTTCACGGAGGGAGGCATTATGTTGCTGACGGTATGCGTTCTCGCGAATTGTGTGGCAGTTGCCGTAGCGGAGCCGCCGGAGAAGGAACACCGGAGCCGCCCCGTGGAGGCGGTCGAATTGGAGATGCTCGGTGGCCGCCCCTTGACCATGACGAACTTCGACCGGCGCCGGGGGACGGCCATTCTGTTTCTCAGCGCGCGGTGTCCAATTACGGCCTCCGCAATTCAAGAGTTGAACACCATCCACAAGAAGTACCGCCTGCGAGATGTCCTCTTCGTCGGGGTCTGCTCCAATCCAACCGAAACTGAGGAAGAATTAAAGGCGTTTTGCCAGAGTCACGGCGTCATCTTCCCCGTCTATCGCGACTCGCAGGGTAAAACGGCGCGGCAGTTTGGCGCGCATGTAACGCCGGAAGTTTTCCTACTGGATGAGCAAGGCCGTGAACTTTATCACGGATCCGCCGGTGTTCCCGAGGAACGGTCGCGCTTGGACGCGGCTATTGCCCGTCTTCTCCAACAACAGACACCGGAGCCGTCTCAAGCCAGGATCAAAGGAACCGCTCTGGAATCGCATGCCCCGGCCGTTGAGCATGAAGACCCATATGGCTCGATCGGGTTCTCTTCCGAACTGATATTCGAAAAGATTCCTGGCGCCCCGGCGCACCATTGTTCGACAATCACGGAGGCGCCGAACGGCGACCTGGTGTGCGTCTGGTACGGAGGCAGTTACGAATCGGCCGACGATCAAGTCCTCTTCTTGTCGCGGCGCAAGGCCGGCCAACGCGCCTGGAGTACCCCGGAAGTGGTGATCCCTGCCGCACAATTGCCCGGCAACGCCATCGTGTTTACGGATGCTTCCCGACGCGTCTGGATTGTCTGGGGCCGCATGGAATCGCCACGCCCTATCCGGCGTGGCTCCGGCTGGGGTGAATGCCGGCTCATGTACCGCACTTCCGGTGACAGCGGTGCGACGTGGAGCGACGACAAGCCCTTGATTGACGAATTGGGATCGTTGCCCCGCAACGTTCCCATCCACTTGGCCAGCGGTGACATGCTTGTACCGTTGAGCGGCCGGGTCGGCAGCGAGCGCGGCTCGTTCTTCATGATTACGCGCGATGACGGTCAGACTTGGGAACGTTCCGCGGTAATCGCGGGCGGCAGCCAGCCCACCGTAGTCCAGCGCTCCGACGGGTCCTTGTTGTGTTTCATGCGCAACGAGCCGCGCATTCTCATGAGCGAATCGCGCGACCTCGGCCGCACCTGGTCCGCAGCGACGCCGACGCAGTTCAACAATCCGGACGCCGGCATCGCGATGACCCGTCTTCAGAGCGGGGCGCTGGTGCTGGTGTTCAACGACACGCCGGACGCGCGCACCCCGCTCTGTATTGTCCGTTCCGGTGACAACGGTCAGACCTGGGATACGCCGCTCAAGCTCGAGGCAAATCCGGGTGAATATTCGTATCCGTGCGCGATCCCAACTGCCGACGGACGGATACACGTGACGTATACCTTTCGTCGGTACAGCATCAAACACGTCGAGTTCAACGAGGACTGGCTCACCCGTTTCGAGCGGCCGAACTAATCCTCGGTCCGCCGTAGCGCCGCCTTCCAGGCCGCACGTACCGGCAAGGATGCCGGCGCTACGTATTAATCGAGGCGCGCGATTAGGAAGTTCGACCTTTGGTACCTGACAAGGAGGAAGATGTCCATGCGGCATTTCGATCATGATTACGCTGATGAAATCGTCACCCGTCTGCGCCCACTCGACCCCAACACCAAACCGGCGTGGGGCGTAATGACGCCGAACCAGATGATTGCCCATTTGATTGCGACCGTCCACTTTTCCATGGGTCGGGCCGGCAAATGGCGAGGCTATGACACCTGGTTTTCCCGCAACTTCGTCTGTCCGCTCATTCTCCACGGCATCCTTTCGATTCCCAAGAACGTCAAGGCGCCGCCCGAAACCAGGGCGTACGCCGATTCAATCCCGGCAGCCGACTTGGAGGCCCTAAATGCCGTGCTCGAAGAATACCTGGCCGCCGTCGCCACGGGCGACATGCAGCCCGAACCGCACCCCTATTTCGGCGACATCGGCATAGACGGCTGGTCCAAATTGCACGTCCGCCACTTCGAACA
>JACQVH010000275.1 GCA_016209895.1 Candidatus Hydrogenedentota bacterium
GAGATCGGATGTAGTAGGCCGAAAGTTCTTCCAGGAAATATTTTCGTTTAATCTCCAATTCGACTTTTGCCAATTCCGCCAATTTGAGGAGATTGTGTATTCGTGGTGGCATCTCACGAGTTTGTTCCGCGATAAGAGCCTTTAATGCCTTCTCGATGGCCTGTTGACAACAGAACAGGACATAATGGTAGCGGTGCGAGGCGAGCATTGCTCGCGCCGTTTCTAGATCATACTGGGCCTGTTCAGCCCACCTCTTGGCTACCGCATTCATGCCGCGATTCTATTGTTCGCGACCAGTATATTGGCGCTCGCCCCCGTTCTCAACGCGTCTCCGATTTCAGAATTTACAATTCACAATTTACAATTCATATGCTACCATGCGCGACGATGAGTGTGGTGGTCTATACCGAGGCGCAGCAACGGCGGCTTTCGCGCGTAATTCCCGACCTAATCCAGAGCCGGGACCTGCTCATTTATCTCGTCTGGCGCGACCTCCGCGCCCGGTATCGCAACGCCATGATGGGTTTTTTCTGGGCGGTGCTACAGCCGGTCCTCATGGCCGCCATCCTGACGTTGGTCTTCACGGTGGCATTTCCGGACCGCGTCGGGGCAACGCGCACCGGTCCGCCTTACGCGGTGCTTCTTTTGTGCGGGCTGATACCCTGGCAGTTCCTCTCCGGTTCGCTCATTTCCGCGACCCACTCGTTGGTGGACAACCAAAACCTCGTGAAGAAGGTCTATTTCCCACGGGAGATCATTCCGATTGCCACGGTCAGCAATTCACTGATCAACCTATTCATCGGATTCGTTTTGATTGAAGTCGTCCACCTCGGCTTCGGTGGAATGCCCGGCTGGGGCCTGCTGGGGTTGCCGCTTATCTTCGCCATTCTGTTCGTTCTCGTGATCGGAGTATCGCTCCTTTGCGCCAGCCTCAACGTGCACTTCCGCGACGTCGTCTACTTCCTCGAAGTCGCGCTGGCGCTCGGTTTTTACGCAACCCCGATCATCTATCCCCTGGACTGGGTCTTGCCGAGGTTGCTCGAGCACCCGTGGCTCTATCGCGTCTACATGTTGAACCCGATGGCGGGGCTCGTCCCGGCGTACCAGCAGGCGTTGCTCTCGAATCATTTCCCCGCGCCGCACCTCTGGATTTGGCCCGCCGTTTGCGCATCGGCCGCGCTGTTACTGGGCGCGTGGGTCTTCCGGCGCAATGCCCCGTTGATGGCCGATTACCTCTAATGAGCCTGATTGAACTTCACAACGTCTCCAAAGTTTTCCGTCTCCGGCGCGGTCCCGGAACGCTGCTGGCCAAAGGCGGTGTGGCCAGTTGGTTTCGCCGTCGTGCGGTCGAACGGGTCACGGCGCTTCACGATATTTCGTTCATGGTCGAGTCGGGCGAATCCCTCGGCATAATCGGCTCAAACGGTTCCGGCAAGAGCACCTTGCTCAAAATCCTCGCGGGCGTTACCATTCCCACCTCCGGCCACGTGGTGGTCCGCGGGCGCGTGGCCTCGCTCCTCGAACTGGGCGCCGGATTCCATCCGCTGTTGACGGGGCGGGAAAACATCTTCCTGAATGCCCGCATTTTGGGTCTGCGCCGCGACCGCGTCGAGCAGGTCTTCGAGCAATTCGTAGAGTTTTCCGGCATCAGCGAGTTCATTGACCACCCCGTATACACCTATTCGAGCGGCATGTACGTCCGGCTCGGTTTTGCCGTCGCCGTATACGCGGACCCGGACGTCTTCCTCGTGGACGAAGTGCTCTCCGTCGGCGACGAGGAGTTTCAGCGGAAATGCCGCGTACGCATCGGCGAACTCCGCGAGCAAGGCAAAACCATCGTCTTCGTGTCGCACGACCTGGGCATCGTGAACTCGCTCTGCGACCGGGTCATCCTGCTCAGCAAGGGCGCGGTAATGGCGCGGCGCACGCCGCAGGAGACGATTGACTTCTACCTTCGGCAAATCGGTCGCGAGAAAGGCATCCACACTATTGGCGCGGGCGCGCTCGAGGGCATTTTCACGCACGGCCGCCTCTCCCTGTTCCACGACCAGCGCGAGACGAGCGCCGTCCCGGGGTTCCAGATGCAGATCATGAGTATGGGACAGTCCCACGAATCCGCCGCGGGCGATTGGGAAGTCATCGAACGCGGACCCGCGCGTTGCGTAGCGCGCGGGCGATTGCCCCGGCTGCCGGTCACCCATCATTGGGATATCCGCGTCGAGAACGGGCGCGTCGTCTGGAATTTTGCCATCGAATGCGAACAGGACTTGCCGCTCCAACTGATCCAAGCCAATCTCTTTCTGCCGGCCATCTATAAATTCTGGATCTACGGTGAGTTATCCGGAACTTTTCCGGATATCCTGCCCGGCGATCTCAACTGGACCATATTGGTGTCTCCGGACTATGTCTGCCGAGAAACGTCCGCGTTGCCCGTCGAGGATTCTCCCTTGCGGCCTCTGGTATTCACCGTAAAGTCCGAGCGCGCCTACATGGGATTCCGTTGGGCGAACTCGGAATACATCACCGGCGCACGCGTTTTACTCGCCGGGGCGCGGATTCCCGACACGGAATTGCCCATTCGCCGCGGCCGGCACGAACTGATGACTCTCGAAATAGAACCTGCTTCCCCGGAACGCGTGCGCGCGCAGGTTCAATCGCGGATGGAAGCGCGGACGTTGCGTTGCGGCCCTTGGTCGTTGCAACTCGAACGTGGCTATGCGCGGCTGTTTCATCAGGATCTCGAGATTAGCGCCGCCACGCATCTCTACACGTCGGTCGAAGTGGGCAACCTTTGGAACGACAGCCACAGCTACAACTGGGGACCCGTCGTCCGCGCGGGAGACCGCATTGAAGTCTCCGGCGAATCCCGCCGCTTCCCGTTCCGCCAGCACTGGCAACTCGAGATTCAGGGACAAGCCGTCGCGTTCCAAGTTTGGCTCGAAGCATTGGAAACGGTCGAAGTGCAGGAATACCATACCTCGGTCGGACTGCGCGCCGAGTATGACCGCTGGGAGACCGACCTCGAATCCGGCGATTTTTCGCCCTTCAAACCCGACGACGAGACCTGGCGGCATTTCAATCGAAACTACGCCCCCGGAAAATACATAAAAGCCTTGAGTTCTTCCCTGCCATCTGTTAGTCTGCGGAGTACTTTGGATGCAACAGCATTTCGCATGACCGCGACCAACGCCGGCTGTTCGCAGGGCGCGCGTGTCTTGCAAGCGGTCCACATTCCGGAAGGCGGTCTGCTCTCCATTCGTCAAGGACGACGGTTGATATTCTCGGGCCTGATAGAAGTTGGTACCCTGTGAAATCGGCCATCACGAGCGCCCGCCCTCAGCGGCGGGTGTTGATAGGGAAGAAGCGCGCGCGGCCCGAATGTTTATTGGTCAGACGGTTCCGTAGTGAACGTAGGAGGTCTTGATGACGGTTGAGTTAGCCACGGCGGGCGAACCCATCGCGGTGCCACAGGGTTCGCGCAACGGCCGGCTTGCGCTCAAGACCAAGAAACGCACCCTTAGCCGCCGGGCCGTGATGTGGCTCGGGCAGACCTGCAACCTCCGCTGCTATTTCTGCTATTTCCTCAACCGGATCACGAATGTCCAGCACCCGGAACACGAGTTTATGACGTTCGAGAAGGCCAAGGAAATCTGCAAGACCTTGCGCCAGTTCTACGGCTGCACTTCGATTGATATCCAGGGCGGCGAGCCAACCATCTTCCCCGAAATCCTCGATCTTATCGCCTATTGCCGCGAGATCGGTCTCTATCCGACCCTCATCACCAACGGACTGCATCTCGCTCAACCAGGCGTGCTCGAACAGTTCCGTGATGCGGGCATCCGCGATTTCCTGGTCAGTTTCCACGGTATCGGCGCCATCCATGACCAGGTCGTGGGGCGCACCGGCGCGTATCAGAAAATCGAGACTGCCGTCGGGCGCATGCGCGACCTCGGCATCCCGTTTCGATTCAACTGCACCATGTCCAAACCCGTGGCGCCGATTCTGCCGGACATCGCGCGCAAGGCCATCGAGTACGGCGCGGCCGCCGTGAATTACATCGCGTTCAATCCGTTCGAGGACCAGGAGGCCGGCATCCGCACCCACGATAACGTGCCACGTTATTCCGACATCAAGCCCAAGCTGACGGAGGCCATGGACCTGTTGGAGGAAGCGGGTATCGAAGTCAATGTCCGTTATCTACCTCTGTGCATGGCCGAAGAGAGGCATCGCAAGAACTTCTACAATTTCCAGCAACTTTCCTACGACCACCACGAATGGGACTACCAAAGCTGGCTATGGACCGGCCTCCAGCCGCAGCGGATGCGCGGTGGGACGACCAGTCCCGTCTACCGCCTCGGCACGCATGCCCGCCAGATTTCCTGGATTCAGCCCAAGGTGCTCTTCGAACGCTTAGAGAAGCGGCCCATCAAAACGCGCCTTTTCTTCGCCTATCAGCGGATACGCGCCCGCTTCGAGCAGATGCTGCGCGGCAGGAATGTCCTCTACCGTAATGAGGCCATGGAACGCGCCGACCTCGATCTCCACTACGAGTACCACGCCGCCTGCGAGTCCTGTGCGATGCGCAGAATCTGCGACGGCTTCCACGGCGACTACGCCCAACTCTTCGGCACCGCCGAGGCCGCGCCTATCACCAACGTCCCGCTCACCAACGACCCGCTCTTCTACATCCGCCACCAGGAAAAAGTCGTCGAAGAAGAAGACAAAGCCTGGGCGCTATAACTCCCGACCACCTTTCCTTTCTTTGGACTGCATAGCTTGCTACCGCTTTTACTGAGCGAGCTTGCTCGCGATCTACGTGATGTTACTCGGAAAGAAGAGGCGTCATGGGCGAAGGTGCGGGGAGCAAGCTCCCCTGTAGAAAAGCGGCAGCAAGCAGCCGCACTCCAAAGAATCTACGGCTACGACGTTATCTTCCACCACGGCAAATCAATATTGGTAGGCTCGGTCCAGACTTCGCCCCGGTCTTCGGCTGCGGCCCGAAAGGCCGCCTTAAACTTCGGATGCCACAAAACGATCTGCAGGACAAGGATATACAACGCCGCAGGTCCCGTAGCTAACGCAATTGCGAGTAGCACAAGCCCGCTGACAAAGATCTTCGTTCCTCCAATATTGACTGTAAATGGCACGAAATCCATGCTCGATATGGCTGGGGCCAGAATCGCTATGGTCATTACAATGGCGAAACCTCCAAACAAAGTGATCCAAAATGATCGTATAGCAACGCAACTGCGCCAAGTCCTCGATTTGAGCAAGAATAACCCAACGCCGGTAGTGATGAACCAAATCCCGGTAGCGATTTCCAAGAGGCTGAAGCCGATAAAGAAGGCCATCCCAGCCACGAAGAAGACATAATCCAGAACGCCTGTCCGCGCCGAGACGTTAGCGGAGATGGCCGCGAACGTTAGGAAACACTGCGTCAGCGAAAAGATGAGCAGCATCAGGCCCAGATACATCGCCAGCACCGCACCCACTGTTACCGACGTTGGACGCTGCATACTCTTTCCTCACTCAATCAATACCATGTGAACCGGTTGCGCTCGGGTTCCTTCCACGTTTCGCCCCTCTCTTTGGCCGCAACTCGAAACGCGGCTCGCACATACGGTCGCGACAACACAGATGCCTGTGCCAACAAGTACAGGAAAGGGAGATAGAATAGAATGAGTCCTCCCGAAAGTAATACGATTTCAACATCAACTCCTGTCCATCCAGGAAAAGCGACTGAATTCGGGGATATCCCAATTCCTGCAATCATTCCCCCAAAGAAAAAAAAGAGGCTCATTGATCCAATAGTCCCAGTCACGTTGAACCAGAGTGTGTTGCACCGGCGACAAGTCCAACCTCTTAGAAAGAAAAGACCGAGTCCGGCATTCACGAACAGCACACCAGCGGCAAGTTGAAACGGGATCAAACAATAGATAATGTCACGGCAAGAACGCTCGAAGTCGTCCGCAATTTCAATGCCAGCCGTAAGCCAACCGGAAGACAAACCCGAGGCAGTCACGAGCAACTCGGCCGCTACTAACACGAGTATTAGCAGCCCCAAAAACATGTCCAGCACCGCACACACGGTTACCGACGTCGGACGCTGCATACTCGCCCCTTCCCGTTGCTCGACCTACAGGCCGTAGTCCCTATTGTACATCGGCGGGTGGCACGGTCAAGCTCTGCTTGACTGTGCTCTACTGCGTATCATCACCACGGATTCCTATGGAGTGCGGTGGGTGCGGTCCGCCGCCCCGGTTACCCGGCTGCCCGCGGGGCGCTTTGGTTGGCCAGTTGCTGTTCGAGGCGCTGGATGGCGCGGGCGGCGCGGAGGGCTTCGCGGGACTCGGGGCTGTCGGCGATAATGCCTTGGAAGGTCTGAAGCGCGGCAGTCGCGTCGCCGCCGCGGCGGTAGGACTCGGCGAGTTGCATCCGGATGCCCATGTCGGCCGGGCGCAGGTTCATGGCGGCCACGAGTTCGGCCTGCGCCTCCGGGAATTGGCGCAGCCGCTGATATTCCGCCGCGAGATTGAGCCGCAAATCAGCGTTCCCCGGCGCCAATTCAATGGCGGTGCGGTATTCCGCCAGTGCGGCGTTGTGGTCCCCGCTCCGCCGCCAGTAATCCGCCAAGGCGCGATGGGCTTCGAGCGAGCCGGGCGCGTCGCCGGTCCATTGTTGAAGCATCGCGCCTTCCTCAGCGGTCATGCCGAGGCGACGGTACAAGGAGGCGGTCATCGAGTAGGCGGCGAGATTGCCGGGCGTCATCTCCTGAAACTGGGCGAGTTCGCGGGCCGCATCGGCATTGAGTCCCAACCGTTGATACGCTTGGGCGGCCAGATAATGCGGCGCGGCGTCGTTGGGGAGCGCGCCCATCCAATCCTGATACAACTGAATTTCTTCGTCCGTCATCCCGAGCGTGCGGTACAGGCTCGCGAGGGAGCGATACATGTGGTCGTTGCTCGGGTCGTCCGCCAAGCCCTGTTGGAGCAGTTCCAGGGCCGCTTCATAATTTCCTTGTTGTATCAATTCCCGCGCCTTCGCCAACTGTTGTTCAGAATGTTTCCGCGCTGCGGCCCGCTCCGCGTCCTTATCGTCGGATTTCGGCTTGGTCTTCCGGGAATTCCCCGCCGAATCGGCCGGACCTTTCTGCGCTGCGCCGTGCGCGGTTTCCGGCAAAGCGGAGTCCTTGCCCGAAGACGGCACCGCCTCCATCGCGACCTGCAAGGATAACGGGTCGTCCAGCTTCGCAATCTCGTCTTTGGTCGTCGCGTCACTATCGTCGGAGGTTTTCTGATTTTTGTTTGACGCGGCCACAGAGTTGCGGGCGTCGCGCACCGATAGGGCCCTTAGTTCCCGTTCCGACAAGGTTGGAGTAGATGGCGTGGAAGCGGCGGATTGCAGCCGGTGCAACCGTATCGTCTGGATGCCTAACAAGACGAGGAGGACTGTGACGACGATGATTACAGGTCTGGACATGCGCTCACCCTAGATTCGAAAACCATCCACTATTATCCATCTCGTGGTGGGCAGGTTTCCAGCGCCGGAGCTACATCGCAGGGCGATTTTCCTCGATCGCGTCGAGATCGGACTTGGCTTCAATTCGATCCGGCACTCCCGGCAGATACGCGCCACCCGAGATAATGATCTTCATCGCGTCTTCGACGCCGATGTCCAGCATGGCCACGTCTTCGGGGGGCAGGTAGACGAGATACCCGGAGGTGGGATTCGGGGTCGTCGGAACAAAGACCGCGACGAGTTCTTTGTCAGTCATCTCTTGCACCACGCCTTTTTCTCTCGACGTGACGAATGCGACCGCATACATGCCGGGCCGGGGATATTCGACCAGGCACACGTTTTGAAAGACGGCGCCCTGCCGCCCGATGAACGTGTCGCGGATTTGCTTGACCGCACGGTAGACGGTGCGGATGAACGGAATGCGCTGGACGATGCGTTCCCCGAAGGCGATGATCTCGAGTCCAATGATGTAGCGGGTCAGGAATCCCGTCACCCAGAAGATCAGAAATACGAGGAGGAACCCGAGGCCGAACCGATAGGGCACATATCGTAGAAATTCGAGGGAGGGCGACCGCTCGCCCGCATGATTCAACAAGGTCACGAAGTCTTTGATGAGGCGCTCGATGCCGAGCACAAATTTGTTGAGGAAAAACCAGGAGACCCAAAGGGTGGTGATCAACGGTATCCACACCAGCAAACCGGCCACGAGGTGGCGCCAGAATTGCCGCCACCCGAGGCGCAGAATGCGTAGCACACGGGGCCGACTACGTCGCGGCGCGGTCTTTTCCGATATCATCGGTCTTCCTTGCTTCGGGACGGAGTTCCAAACGCACTTTGGTGATATAGTTCGGCCCTCCGTCGAGGATTGTGATCTTGAAGTCGCCGTGATTGATCACTTCGCCCTGGGTTGGGATGCGCCCCGCCATGTGCATGACCCAGCCGCCGGCCGTTTCGACTTCTTCGTCGCGCACCGCTACACCCACCACTTTCTCGACTTCCTCCAACGAGGTGCGCGCGTCAATCACGTACGCGTCCGTGCCCACCTGATAGATGGGCCGTTCCTCGTAGTCGTGCTCATCCTGGATTTCGCCGAATATCTCCTCGAAGATGTCCTCGAGCGTGACGAGTCCGTCGGTCCCCCCGTATTCGTCCACCACGATCGCCACGTGCTGCTTGGCCGCTTTGAGCGCCTTGAATAAATCGTCCACCCGCATCGAATCGGGAACATGGATCACTTCCGCGATGAATCGGGTGATATCCTCGTTCTCCGGTTCCAGGTCCAACATCACGTCGTAGGAATTTACTACGCCGATGATCTTGTCAATGGTCTCGTGATACACCGGAATGCGTGTGCAACCCGTCTGCACGAACAGCGCCAACAACTCGCCCCGCGTTGCCGTATCCGGCAAAGCCTGAATGTCAATGCGCGGCACCATGATCTCGTTGGCCTGGGTCGTATGGAGGTCAATGACGGAATGAATCATGCGCTGCTCTTCGCGTTCGATGTTGCCGTGGGCCGCGCTCTCGTCCACCAGAATGCGCACGTCTTCCAGAGAAGACATGAACGGGCTGATGTGCTTTTCCTGGTGCCCCACCAAGCGCATCAGCAGCCGGGTCATCCCGGAAACCGGCACGGCCAATGGCGCGAGCGCGACGTAGAAGAAATGAATCGTTGGCAGCAGCGCCAACGACAGGCGGTTCGGATGCTTGCGGAAAATGCTTTTGGGCACGATCTCCGCGAAAATCAAGAATACCGGAGTCGCGATTAGCATCGCGCCCAAATCACCGACCTCGCGCGCGAGTGCGATGGTGCCCATCACTATCGCGACGTTGGTTCCCAAGAGCAACGTCGTCAGCATCCGGTCGGGCCGATGCATGTGGCGGAGCAGGCGGGCGGCGCGGCTCAACCGCTCTTCCTCCGCCATATACCGGATGCGGATCGGGTTGGTGGAAACGAATCCCGTCTCGTAACCGGCGAACAACCCCTGCAGCAGGACGGCCAGTACGAAGATGATAATAACCGACGCCGGCGTCATGACGCTCTGCCTCCGCCCGCCCGTCCCGCCATTGGCGGGGCCACTAGAACTCGGATTTTCGAGGCGCGCATTCCCTCGCATTCCTCCACCGTAAATTGCACTCCCGATACCTTTAGTTGGTCGCCGGTTTGGGGAACTTTGTGGAGGTGATTCATCACGAAACCGCCGACCGTGCTGTGTCCCTCCTCTTCAAACTTCACGCCGATTAGTTCCGCAAGTTCCTCCAGAGAAAGATTGCCCTCTACCAGGTACATCCCTTCCTGCACGCGTCGGTACGAAGGCGTTTCCGGCTCGTCTTCCTCCGCGATCTCGCCCACCACTTCGGAGATCGCGTCGTTCATGGTCACGATCCCGGCCGTACCGCCGTATTCGTCTACCACCACGGCCAAATGCGTGCGGTGCCGCTGGGCGTCCTTCAGAAATTGCTGAACCGTCATGGTTTTCGGCACAAAATAGGGCGGACGCGCGAAGGTGCGGACCGGCCTCTCGAGTTCCCCCTTGGCGACGCTGGGCAGCAAGTCTTTGATCACGAGAATGCCCGTCACATGGTCGAGATCCTCACGATAGACGGGCACGCGGCGGCATTCGTGCTCGCGGAACTGCGCCAGCGCCTCGGCCACGGTGGCGTTTTCGGGTAAGGCCACGATGTCGGGCCTGGGCACCAGGATTTCCCGGAGCAGCGCATCCGTGAATTCGAGAATGCCCTCGATCATTTGCCGCTCTTCTTCTTCGATGACACCCTGCGCCTCACCGTCGTCCAGCACCGACTTCAATTCCTCGTCGGTAATGAATGGCGCGGCACGTACTTCATGAAAGCGCGTGATCACGAATAGGAAATCGGTCAGCTTCAGTAACAAGGTGCGCAGCGGCGCGAGCACATAGTCCACCGCATAGAGAGGCACCACCGCGAACCGAGCGAACACCTCACTGGTCCGCACCGCAAATACCTTGGGCGTAATCTCGCCGCAAAAGACCAACACCCCGGTGCAGACCACGACGGCGCCGGCATAGGCGAGCGCTTCGGGGAGGCCGAGAATCTGCTGGAAAATGTCCTCCGCGCTGGTGCCCAGCAATACACTGATCAACGTGTTGACGATCATGTTTCCGACCAGGATGGTCGTCAGCAAGCGCCCCGGATGCGCCATCATGCGCGCCACCAGACGTCCCGTAAACCTCGGCTCTTCGCTCATGCTCCGCAGCCGCAGCTTGTGGATGGAGAAGAAGGCCGTCTCGGAAGCCGAAAAGAACGCCGAACACCCCAGCAGAATCGCCACCGCCGCCAAAACGCCCGGAGGAAGAAATTCCATCCAGGTCTGTATTGCCACCGGCTCGCTCGGAACGGCGCCCACCACCGCCCCTGTCGCTAGCACGGGGGTAAGAACCAATAGCGCCTGGCGTAACGCAGCGACGCCCACCCGCCGACGCGGACTTCCGTCGTCAATCACGACTTGATAACCCTCTGTCGTGGTCGCGCAAGATATTCGGCCTGTTTGGCCGTCATTTCCCCCCGTTCGCGCGTGCGCACATGATCGTAGCCCAGGAGATGCAGCAAGCCGTGGCAAAACAGCGTACGCACTTCTTCTCGCGCCTTTCCAGAATCGCCGCCACACCGCTGCGCCACCGTCTCCAAGGAAATGACGATATCGCCCAGTACAGCCGGACCGCAGGCATCCGGAGCGGATTGTCCAAAGGACAATACGTCCGTCGCTCGGTCCCGTCTTCGGTAGCGACGGTTTAAACTCCGGATAAATGCATCATCACACAAGACCAGACTGATCTCCACGTCCGTTTCCAGGCCTTCGCCCCCGCAAACATGGCGGGCCAGCGTTCGCAGCCCCGCCCCGCCACACACCTCCGACAGGTCTGACTGGTCCGACTGGTCGGACGTTCCGCGCGGACACAAATCATGCCGGATATCCAGCGTAACACGCATTACTCTTTACTCCCGGCCAGCGGAATGACGTTGGCGATTTGGGATTCCGGCGCTTTTTCGGGATAGGCGATACGACGGTGCATCGTCGTAAGGACGAACCGCGTCACCACTTCTTTGACCTTGTCCAATTCCTTCAAAGTCAGATTGCATTCATCGAACTGCCGGTCCGCGGCCCGACTCGTGATAATCCTGTCCACAAACTCCCGTACGCGTTCCTCGTTGGGATGCTTGATGGAGCGCACGCCGGACTCGACCCCGTCGCAAATCATTAGGATGGCCGTCTCGCGGGTCTGGGGTTTCGGGCCGGGGTAGCGATAATCCTCATTACGGACGTCACCGTGCTTGTTCTGGGCCAGCGCCTGCTGGTAGAAGAAGCTGATCAGACTCGTCCCGTGGTGCTCGAGGATACCGTCAATGATGGGTTTCGGTAGATGATGTTCCCGCGCCAGCACGGCCCCTTCCGTCACGTGCGACGCAATCGCGCGGGCGCTCAATCGCGGCGAGAGCGTGTCATGAATATTGACGCCGCTCTGATTCTCGCTGAAGTACTCGGGGCGGCGCATCTTGCCGATATCATGGTAATATGCGCAGACCCGCGCCAGCAGGCCGTTCGCGCCGATCGCCTCACACGCCGCCTCCGCCAACTGCCCCATAATCAAACTGTGGGCGTAAGTCGCGGGAATTTCGATAGCCAGTCGGCTCAGCACCTCGTTATTAAGGTCGGAGTACTCCAGCAACTGGATGTCCGTCGTAATCCCGAACAGCCGTTCGAGCGGCGACAAGAGTCCCGGCACCATGAACAGACACGCGCAGCCGTTCAATACGACCAAGAGGACACGGTAGCGCGCCAAATCATCAAACAACGAATCGGTCGCGAGGGTGGCGGCAAGAATGGTTACGAGGCCCACGCCGGTTGCTTTCAGCGCCGCCGCGGTGATGTCGCTTCGCCGCCGGACTTTCACGATGGACAACGCCCCGGCCAACGACATCGCCCAACCGACCACCAGTAGCCGCCAATTATAGTCGAACTGGACCGATACGAGTGCGGGGATCAGCATCGCGGCGAGCGTCGCGACGCGAACGTTGGTCAGAATCGCCAGGAGAATCGGACCGGCCGCCACCGGCACCACAAAACCCGACGGCTCGAAGTAACAGGCGGCGCGGCCTAAGGCCAACGTACCCACCATAATCATCAGCAGCAGGCTCAGGTTACGCGCCGCGTCCTCCGGTTTCCCGTTGATGGCTCGCGTATACCGCACCAGGACGCCCAGGGCCAGCAC
>JACQVH010000274.1 GCA_016209895.1 Candidatus Hydrogenedentota bacterium
GACAGCACGAACCGGTACCAATCATGGACGCATCGATCCTCGGCCAGTACTCTGTTGGCCAAGGCATTCGGCATCGGAGATTGTAATTTCAGGATCGGCATAGGCTGCGAAATCATGTTGCTCGAGGCCGCAGTATGTCCGAGTGATCGCAGCTTTTCAAATGATCAAACGTTCTCCATCCGAAACTCCCGTCGTGCAAGCGCCAAGCCGCGCCTGATACCATGTGCTCCGCATGGACGTACTCATCTTCTCCGGCCCGAATGATCCGCAGGCGCTACGCGTGCGTGATGAGCTACAGTTGCGCGGCGCGTCCGTGATGCTTGTAAATACCAGCGCATTTCCTGAAACGACGCGCCTTTCATTCCGCGACCGCGTTCTTGTCTACCAAGGGCAACCGCTTCCGGTCCCGCACAGCGTGTATCTGCGCAGCCTGAGTTGTCATCCCTTGACGCCGACGTTTCAATCGGAATTGCCCAAACGGCCCCGCGGGTTAATCGCTCAATGCGATGAAAAGCGGGCAATGCTGGAATCGCTCTTGCTCACACTCGAACGGCGGGGAGCGCGGACCGTGAACCGTCTCGAGGCCAATGCCCAGCACAGTCAGAAGCCCTATCAACTCGAACTTCTGCGCGCCGCCGGACTCCCGGTTCCGCGTTGGCTCGCAACCAACGACCCGGACGCGGTACGCGCCTTCGCGTCCGACGTCGGCGCGCTCGTGTACAAACCCTTGGCTGGCGGCGCAACCGTTCGCGCCGTCAATGCCGCAGACCTCAGCCCGCGTCGCTTGCGTTTGCTATCGAGTGCGCCCGTGTTGTTTCAAGAGCGCGTCGAAGGCATGTCGGTGCGAGCCTACGTGGTGGGTCAACGCGTCGTCGCCGCGGCCGAGATTCACTCCCGGGAATTGGATTACCGGCGAGGCGAGGATACCGTCGTCCCAACGCGACTGAGTGCGAAGCTACAAGAAGCCGTGTTGACAGCGGCGCAAGCGTGCCAGATGGAATTCGCCGGCGTAGATTTAATCCGGTTCCGAGCCGGCTTCAAATTACTCGAATGCAATCCCTCCCCAATGTTCGCCACATTCGAAAAGAAGACCACGACCAACATTGCCGGTCCGCTCGCGGACTACCTATTACGGAGCCGGAGGGTCGGTGTCCCCGCCAACGACCAACCGGAAACCGGAAACTGGAAACTGGAAACCGGAAACTGGAAACCGGAAACCACCGACCAGGGACCAGAGACCAAAACCCCTTGAAAACAGGGCCTGATCCTACGCCGCCTGCATCCCCCCAAGCTTTTCAGCCCGTAAATACAGGGGGTTTGGCCGGCGTACTAAATTTTTGCCTTGAAAATAGGGCTTGACAAAAGCCTCAACGTATTGTATTGAATGCTTGGGCGAAGAACGCGCAATGTCGTTCATCAGCAGTTTACACCATGATGGTGGCGGCGCCTCTTGTGTCGTCACGAGTGGTGGGTTTGAAAATCAAGAACAAGTGGAACAGGAAGGAGGAGCACGATGGCAGCAGGAAACAAGGCGAAGACGAAGGCCCAGATCATCGCACATCTCGCCGACAAGACCGGCCTCGCGAAGAAGCAGGTGGACGCGGTGCTGGCGACCTTGACCGATCTGGCATATAAGGAAGCGAAGAACGGCTTCACGCTGCCCGGTCTCGGCAAGTTGGTCATCGTCAATCGCAAAGCCCGCACCGGCCGTAACCCCGCGACCGGCGAAACCATCAAGATTCCGGCAAAACGGGTCTTGAAGTTCCGTATCGCCAAAGCCGCTAAAGACGGCGTCAAGAAGTAACGGGCAGGGTGTGTGGAGCCGGCCCGGAGCCAAGCCTCCGGGCCGCGCGTTTTCAAAAAGCGCCAAAGACGTAGAGGGGGAAACCGACTCGTCTGAACCGGCAAAGAGCGCGATGCCTGTCCATATTTGTCCATCCCTGGCCATTCCAAGCCAATCCTGACCACGTTACGGAATTACGGAACTGCCTTTATTCCCACACATTCTCAATACCCCGTCTCCCGTCGCCGCGTCATCACCATAAGTCTTTGACGGCACGTTACTTAGACATCTCTCTGACAAAAAAATTACCCGCATCCTATCACTGCCACGCTTCACCAAACTCGGAAGTAATACAGCAAGCCTTAAGCTATGGCAGAATTGGGACTTATGCAATATGCCCCGATCTCAACCGCCTAGGCCATTCTTCGCCCTCCCCGAGTGCAACGCCGGGGACTATATATATGGGAGGACTTTTCACGGTCCCCTCTGAGAACGACAGATTGGAGCGCTTTATTACTCCTTGTTCCTTAGGTCCTTTAGGTCCCTTTGGTCCCTTAGACAGACAGAGTTCAAAACCATGCATACCACTGACCAACAAACGATACACCCAATTTTCGACACCGACCTCCTGACTTCCGGAGCGACCCGGGCTCAGGAATTCGGCAATCGAATCCTCGCCCAGATCACCGAGTCCGGCGTCAAAATCACGCCCCTCATCGAAATCCGCCTCGAAGAATTCTTAACCACCCTGCAACTATTCTTCGAAATCCGCGACACCCTGAAAAAGGAGGGAATGATCATGCCCGAACCGACACCCCGCACCACTCACCCCAAGAAACACCCCACAATCGAGACCGACTCAAACCCCACTCCCGAAACTTCCCCGACCACGAACCGGGAACCGGAAACCGGAAACCCGAAACCGGAAACCACGAACCCGGGACCACCGGCCAGGGACCAGGAACCAGAAACCAAAGACCAGCAACCAAAGACCAGGGATGAGGAATTGGAAACGGAAAACTCGAAACCGGAAACTGGAAACCGGAAACCGGAAACGACGAACCCGGAACTGGAAACCAGGGACCAACAATCGCTTCATTCCGCAATCCGCAATCCACAATCTGCAATCGCCCTCAGCCGCCTCCATCCCCTCGTCCCACATCTCGCCAAAACCGGCGACCGACTGCGACGCGCCTCCAAAGACCTCGAAAAATTCCTTGACGCCGCAGTTCCCCGACGCCCAAATGGAAAAGGTCTGCTCGAAGAACTCGATCCCCTCCTCGACGCCACCGAAGGCATACTCGAAGAATCCCTCGGCCCCTGATCACGCCCCCTCTCCCCAAACCGTAAACCACGAACCCGAGTGGGAGCGTCGGCGTCCTCGCCGACCGTTTCTACCGACTGACCGGCAACTGGCAACTGGAAACTGGAAACCCGAAACCCGAGACCCGAAACATGAAACTCCACCCCGATCGCGCCCAGGCCGCCCACCGCCGCCGCGGCCTCGACACCGCCGTTTTCGACGAATGGCTTGGCCTCCACGAACGCAGCCGCTTTGCCGCCAAGTACCTGCGAGATGCCCGCGGCAATCCGTGGACCCCACGTCACTATCAGGTTGTGTCACTCGAGTCGTATGCGCCCCGCAAAGTTCATTGCGATGGCCGCGACGTCGGAAAAACCGCCGAAATCGAGATCGTCGCCGTCTGGGCGGCCGTAGTCTGCCGCCGCTCCGAGATGCTGATCGCCACTCAATGCGAGAACCATCTTTATCCCCTCATGGACCGCGTCGTCCGACGCATCGAATCGCTGCCCCGCCTCGGCGTGGATTTGCTCGACATCAAGCGTACCCCCTTCTGGCACCTGCGATTCTCTAACGGTTTCGTCCTCTGGGGACGCATCGCCGGCCCGCGCGGCATCAACTTTCAAGGTCTGCACGTGGACTGGCAACTCATTGACGAAGCCCAGGAAATGACCGACACCGCCTGGGGCGAACTCTACCAAGCCCTCAACTCCGGCGGCCGGCGCTGGATGTACGGCGTCCCCAACGGTCTTCGCAATACTTTCTACCGCATGACCCAGATGCAGGATGCCGAGCAATACAACTGGCCTTCCTCTTTCCACCCCGACTTCACTCCCGTGAAAGACGCCGAACTCGCGCTCCTCTACGGCGGCCGCGAGTCCCCGGGCTACCTCCACCGCGTCCTCGGACAACACGGCACCCCCGAATACGCCGTCTTCAATCTCGATCATTACTTGGCCTGCGTAGACGAAGCCCTCGATTTCGACGACATTCAGCTCACCGAAAGAGACTCGTTTGAACCGCCCACCGCTGTAACTCCCGGCGAATACTATCTCGGATGCGACCTCGGCTACGCCCGCGACCCCTCCGAATTCGTCGTTTATCGCGCCGACGAACCCCACTTCGCCAACGTGCTGCGCGTTCATCTCCGCGGCGTTAACTACGCCAAACAGCAGGACGTCATCATGGCGCTCGACCGCGCCTACGATTTCCGCGCCATCGGAATTGACTGCGGCAACAACGGACGCGCCGTGGCCCACAACCTTATGGCCCAAGGCGAAGACTGGTGCGATAAAGTGCGCGCCTTCGAGTTTGGCGCCTCGCTCGAACTCGAACCCCTGCCCGACGGCTCGCCCCATCGCCGACCCGTAAAGCAGTTCATGACCGAGCTCCTCGAACGTCGCATGCTCGAACGCAGCATCGTCTTCCCAAGGCTGCCCGACCGCGAAGCCCAATACGCATCCCACACCTACGCCGTCGGCAGCCACGGCCAGATTCACTACGAGAAGGGCAACGACCATCTCATAGACGCCGACCGCTGCGCCATCCTCGCGTACTACCTCGACACCCACTACGAAGAACCGCCCCCGCGCATCGGCGTCCGCGTCGAAACCTTCTGAATATCGGAGCATTTTGATGAACCCCTCGACATCTGACTACGCTCCCAATCGTAACTTGTAATCGAGACTAGTCCGCCGCCGCCGGATTCGTAATCGTAATCGAGTCTCGTGCTCGTAATCGTCAGCTCGTAATCGAGGTTCGTAATCGAGGTTCGTAATCGAAGTTCGTAATCGAGCGCCCTCCGAAAACGACTCCTCCCGCTCGAAAACCCGTGCCTACCCGGCTATGCCCTAACGGGTACACTGCAAACTGCGTCTTCGGCGGAAACCTCGTTCGTAGCGACGCCGTCAGGCGTTCTCGTTGGAACCGACAACTCCCGTGTGAGGCACCGTTGGAAAGTAAAGGAACCGACCCTACTCTGCGCGGCAGAGCAAACGAAGCGACCGTACTCCCCCTATTGTTTGACGATCTCAAATCTCAAATCTGAGACCGGACAGAATAATCAAGGACCACCCAAGAACCCACTCTGGAATGAAATCACCCACTCCTCACTGGTCACTAGTCACCAGCAACCAGCAACTAAATCGCCGCCTTCGGCGCGGGCCCCGGTATCGGACCGGATGGCGTCGGCGGCTTTATTTCCCCCGGCGGACGCATCGTGCACGTGCCCTCGAACAGCACGCCCTCCGCGATACCCACGCGCGGAGCCGTGATATCCCCGATCAATCTCGCCTTGGCGTTGACTTCCAGGCGGTCGTGGGCGAACACGTTCCCCTCCACTTCCCCGCTGATCACCACCTGCCCCGCCACCAGGTCCGCTTTCACTTTCCCGGTCTCGTGCACCACGATCGTGTCGTCACTATGAATCCGCCCCGATACCACGCCTTCCACGCGGATGGTACCTTGCGACTTGACCTCGCCGACCACCGTCGTCCCGTGACCGATGATGGTTACAACTTTCGTCTCGCTGTAGTTTCGTTTTTTGCTCGCGTCCAACATGCTCAATTCGGTAAATACTTCTCCGGGTCCACCGGCCGGCCTTCCAGATGCACCTCATAATGGATGTGCGCACCCGTGGCCCGGCCGCTCGTGCCGACTTTGCCAATCAGGCTTGATCGCTCGACTTCGTCGCCGACGTGCACGCTCATCTCCGACAAATGTCCATACCAGGTCTGGATGCCTTCGCCGTGATCAATTCTCACCAAGTTGCCCAACCAACGATCATACGCCGCGAATACCACCGTGCCCCGGCCCGTGGCCACCACCTCCGTACCGTACGGGGCGGAGATGTCCGTCCCGTCATGGTGCCGTACTGTCCAAGCAAACGGGTCCCGACGATAACCGAACCCCGAACTGATCAGCCGGCGCGGGCTCAGGCTCGGCCACTCCGAAGGCATCCGCGCCACCCGCGCCTGTTGTTCTTCCATGGCCTGCAACAGGTCCTGCAGACTCTGCGTCCGCAGGTTGATCTCCTGCACAATGAGGTCCGCCGAAGGCCGCGCCAATCCATAGATCAAACGCGGCGGACGCATCAGATCATCCTCCGACTCGAAGGCCGTGCCTTCCAATACGCTCGGCCCGCCGCCTTTCCCCCCTTGCCCGGCCCCGACCAGGACGCTGCCGTGCGTAGACAGCCGCGGCCGCAGCCCGTACGTCTCTCGAATCTGGGCTTCTACGTCGTACAACTCGTTCAGTTCCGCCGTAATGGCCGCATCCCGCGCCTCGTATTCCGCGCGTACGCTACGCTCAATTTGCAGTTTTTCCGATTCCGTGGCGCCGGTTGCCGCCGGTACGTCCGCCGGACTCTGCGGCAACGAGCGCTGATGCTGCTGAATCGTAGCCATCTCCCGGTTTAGGAGTTCGTGCCGTTTATAGAGGAATGCGGAAGTAAAGGAAAGACCCACCAGTAAGCCGATCACGACCCACAGTTGGAATGAATAGAGATATACGCTGCGTGTGCTGCCCGGGCCATGCGGAATCAGCATCACCGTCCACTTCTTCACGTGGAATTCCCTCCCGCGTTTCTATGGGGAGGCGTCCCTCCTCCACCCATGTGCCTCAGGAATGCTCCGTACCGCCTAAAACTTCACCCAAGCAAGAAT
The DNA here is from genome assembly GCA_016209895.1 of Candidatus Hydrogenedentota bacterium. GTDB lineage: Bacteria > Hydrogenedentota > Hydrogenedentia > Hydrogenedentales > SLHB01 > JACQVH01. Next base: position 6,746 of record JACQVH010000274.1, read on the forward strand.
CCCCAAGATGATGTAACAGTTCCCACTAGCGGGTGGTAATATATCATGCTCTACCCACGAAGTCAACCAAAAGTCTAGCCTTTTCTTTTTTCCTGGACACAATATTTAGGGTTAGGCGCGTTTCCATACCCAATATCTTGTAGCTGGCGGATCCTGGTTTCCGGCCATTCGGAACTCATTTCGGCATTTGGCACTCGGCATTGCTGCTGGTTTCCTGTTCCTGGTCACTAGTCACGGGTCACTGACCACTCGGCACTCGGCACTCGGTACTTACTCATTGCTCATTGCTCGTTGCTCATTGCTGACTATGAACATCTCCACAAAGTCCTGCGGTCTCTTGCCTAGGTAGCGCTTCCGGTTAAAGACTCGGACCAAATCCTGGTAATCCTGCTGGTGCTGTTCGTCTTCCTGATATAGGGCGTAAAGTTCGGGCACCTCCACGACGCCATCGCGATGGCGCGGGCAGCCCACGTCTGAGTGCAGCGTGAATCCCAGGAATCGGCCGTCGCGACTCTCCCGGTACTTGAACGGGAAGAGTCGGCAGAGGATGGGCCGCGCCTCGTAGATGCCGCACAACCGAGTCACCGGATTAAGGAAATGGCAGACGTGATTGTGCTGCTGCAGCGCCATCAGGTAGCGCTGGCCGCCGCACTTCAGCCAAGTCGGATCGTTGGCCGGCACCTCCGAGATTTGGTCCGGCGTCAGAAAATCCAGGAAGCGGTACGGATTCAGACCGGTCGCTTTGACGATCCGGATCACGTCCCACGGCGTCGGCAAACAGATGACCTTGGTACAGCAATAGTTGCAGTGATGACATTTGAAATGAACGGTCTCGAGTCCCATGGCGGAAAGATAACAATTGTGAAGGACAAAGGACAAAACAAGTACCGAGTAGCGAGTTCCGAGCAACAGGAAACCGGAAACTGGAAACCAGGAACTTCCAGGGAAGGAATTGGTGGAGTATGATTGTCAAACGCTGCATCGAACGCCTGGAAGTGACCGACGAAGTTGAAGTTCTGGCCGACGCATACGTAGCCGCCGGCATCCTTTCAGAAGCGTCCAAAAACGACGCGCTGCATGTTGCCGTGGCCAGCGTGGCGCGCGCGGACCTGATTGTAAGTTGGAACTTCAGACATATGGTCAATTTCCAGCGTATTCAGTTGTATAACAGTGTCAATCTGGCTAATGGATATGGACTCATTGACGTCCGAAGCCCATTGGAGGTGGCTTATGAAAACGAAGATTGAGCATCGCAAAGCCTTCGATTGCGTGGAGTTCAAGCGCCGCAGCCAGGCGCGGTTGAGGAAAGAGTATCAAGTGCGCCAAGGCGAGTTCGCTTCGTATGCGGACTTTCTCAGGGCCAAAGTCGGCGAGAACAAGTGGTCGAAAGGTATCTGGGAGACAATTGCCCGAAATAAGTAGCGAGTACCGGGTACCGAGTGACTGGAATCAAGCAATGAGTCCCGCGCCGCACGGGAAGCAATGAGCAATGAGTAAATACGACGTATCGAGTGCCCAGTACCGAGTGTCGGGCAACCGGAAACCGGAAACTGGAAACCAGGGACCAGGGACCGAGGATCGGGGGACCAGGGACCAGAAACCCCCAAAAGCAATTCGTAACTCGCGTCGTCTAACTATTCGGAAGCTGGGGGAAACCCGGGCGGCCGGGTTGGAAAGTTATTGACAAAGTAAGAATTGGACTGTACTATGGCTGTCACTTAAGGGAAGGGCTGTTATGAAGCCGGCTATTGTCTTGTCCGTTTCAGATAGAGAGATTCAGAGGAGTTTGTTGACGCGTAAAATGTGAGGCCATCGGATCTCGGGGCGGGCAGTCCTGGGGAC
>JACQVH010000272.1 GCA_016209895.1 Candidatus Hydrogenedentota bacterium
GGGTTGGCGGTCGCTCGAGATCACAATCTGCTTGTGCATGTCAAAGAGGGCGTTGAACGTATGAAAGAATTCTTCTTGCGTCGCTTCTTTCCCGCTGATGAAATGAATATCGTCAATGAGCAATACGTCCACTTTGCGGTACTTGGCGCGAAATCGTTGCGTCGCTTTTTTCGCGATGCTCTCGATCAGTTGGTTCGTGAAATCTTCCGAGGAGATGAAGACCACCTTGGCTTCGGGCGTACGGGTCAGGATGTCCTGTCCAATGGCCTGCATTAGGTGCGTCTTTCCTAACCCGGTGCCTCCATAAAGAAAGAGCGGATTGTAGGCGCGCGCCGGTGACTCGGACACCGCTCGCGCCGCCGCGTGAGCAAACCGATTGCCGGCGCCAACCACGAAGCGATCGAACGTGTACCGCGGATTCAGTCCCTCGTATCGCGACCGCAACACCGGCGGCGTCCGCGCCAGAACCGCCACCGTCGTGGCCCCGGAATCCTCGGTCCGAGTCGCGGCCTCGGAGACCACGGCGAATTGAATTTCGCGGAGACCCGGAAGCACTTCCCGCGCCGATTGGTAGATCGCATCCAAATAATGATCCCGGAGCCAGTCCGCGAAGAACTGACTGGGCACCGCCAGGGTCAAGCAGCCGTCACGGTGCGACTCAAACCGCGTCTGTGCAAACCAGTTCTTGTAGCTGTGCTCATCGAGAAGTTGCTGAAGGCGGCTTTGCGCCAAATCCCATGGGTTCCGCTCGCCCGGCGCCATGTTCTCTCCCTCACCTCGCGCCGGAAAAAAAGACACCCTCTCCCCCCGTTGGCTACCTTACTCGCGTTCGAAAACTTGCCTAGCCGCCGAAGGTTACGTTCAGGCCCCAATCTTTCCGCGCTGTGGTGCTACAACCCAAGCCTATATTATTATACCTAGTATAGTACTGCCACACTTAGAACCCCGCGCAAGCCTCCCTACGTCCGACTTTGGCCCTAGACGCGGCGGGAAATTTTCCCACTTGCGGGCGGTTTTTCCCGGGTCGCTATCGCCCACCTCGCGGGTCCGTTGACAAGTTATCCACAACTTATCCACACTCGCATTTCATGCCCGTAAAATAAGGCGATTCGCAACCAGAGAGAACGAGAGTTTGCCCTATGATCCCACATTTTGTCAAGTCAATTTTTCCGGGGCATCGCCCACGAAACGCTTGGCCATATTCCAGTAATCGTCTAGGACTTTTATATCGCAATCCTTTACTCTAATACCATTTTTGGAGAGTTCAGCGCACACCCAGGCGTAACGCCGCTGAAAGCGCGCCGTCGCGTCGGCGAGCGCGGCCGCGGGCGGCGTCCCCAAGAACCGCGCCACGTTCACCAGCGTAAATAACAGGTCGCCGACCTCGCGGTGCGCCAGCGGCATGTTCCCTTGATCGAGCGCGACGCGGAGCTCCTTGATTTCCTCGTGGAGTTTGTCCAGGACGCCCTCGACGGACGGCCAGTCGAAACCATCCGCCGCCGCTTCACGTTGCGCGACCCACGCCGCGGCCAGCGCATCCTGCGAAGCTGACGCGGCGGAAGTGGAAACAGAAGTATCGGATCGAGTTAGCATGACCAGGTTCCACCGCCGGGGGAGTTCATATACTTGCTGAATGAATTGTCCAAGCCGCAACCGACGACCTCCACGCGGGCGTAAGCCAGACTCCGTAGTCTCGCGTGGCGATCGTTCTCCTTCTCACAAAGTTTGACTATAGCACGGGATCGAAAAACCCGCAAGAGAAAAATTGTTCGCGGACTCGATCTCCGCCTGCGGAGATTTGGTCTTGCGTTTGGAGTGGGGCGCCGTTCACGACGCGTAGAGCGTAATGACTCCGATTTCCGGCGGTACGCAGAAACGGATGGGTATTCCGGCCAAGCCGACGCCTCGCGAAACGATCACCGGACAGCACGGTCCGCGACATAGGCCGCCGACGTACTTATCGCCATATCGGCTCGGCACGACCAGCGCGCCGAAGCCGGGAATATACACTTGGCCGCCGTGCGTGTGTCCGCTCAGCATCAAATCCACGCGATTCGTCGCACGCAATGTCTCCGCTACGTCAGGGTTATGCGACAGCAGAATCCGCGGCGTATCTTCGGGCACGCCGCCCAACGCCTGATCGATCCGCACTTCGTCTTCCCAGAGGTCTCCCACACCCGCAATGCATAGGGTGCGCCCGCCTTCGGGTTTCGCGACGGGACCTTCGCGGTCCAAAAAAACTCGGTGATTGTCCAGTAACGGAATCCCGATCCGCGCGAATGCCGCGCGGCAGCGCTCGACGCCTTCCCAATGGTCATGGTTGCCCAGCACCGCCATGGCGCCGAAACGGCTTTCGAGATTGCCCAGCAAGGCGATGCCGGATTCGACGGCCCTCGCGGTGTAGTGCACATAGTCGCCGGTCAACAACACCAGATCCCCCCGAAGACGATTGACTTGCTGCACAACCTCTTCGAGATAGGAGAGTCCGGTAAATGGTCCATAATGGGTGTCGGAAACGTGAATGATGCGCAGTCCGTCAAGTACCGACGGGAGTTGCGCGATGGGCAGGTCGTAGCGACGTATCCGTAGGCGCTCAGGAGCGACGAACGAGGCGTATCCACCCATTCCGCTGACTACGACGCCCGCGACGCCGACCATCGAGCGCGCTAGTAGGCCGCGCCGAGACATATCCACAAGGTTCGGAAGCGTTGCCGAGTCTTCAGCAAGTCTTGATCGCCGGGTGCGCGCGAATCGCCGGAAGAACGTCGTACCGCCCCAGAGAAAGAACGGTGTGCCCATACAGGACCAAACCAGATTTGCGAGGGGCCAATGATAGTCCGCGCGCGGGATGAATATCGTGACGATCACGCGAACCGGCAATATGATGAAGAAGGCGGCGCGATACAACGGTCGTCCAATAACGCCCAGGGATTCCGGCATCCACAGGAGGTGCGCTTGCAAAATGCACAAGAGCAGGAGCAAACCGCACAGCAACAGGCCAAGAAGGATTATGAATTGGCGCTTCAGCGAAACTGGAATCATGTCACCATTGTTAATTGACGAAAACGAAATAGACTATACCACATTTCCTGGGATTTCGCATCTCGGTGTATTGCCGCCACAGGGCGCCGCCCAACGCTGCCCCTGAATTCAACACCCCCATGGGCACTTCGTGCGCGGTCCGTCGTATGGCGGCCATGGACATTTGTGGCAGATTGACTTATGCTAATGCGCTCGCGGAAAGGATTTCTTCGGAATCAGCATTGATGCGTACCCTGCACGGAAACAATTATGTCTCAGTCACGGGCCATGCCGTGCTGTTTTATTCGCTATCACTGACGAGTCTTTTCGCCGCCGCGACCGCCTCGGGAGCAGTCTTCGAGAAATACGGTAGGACGTTCCAAGTGGGACCGAATCCTTCCACGATAGCGATTGCGGATTTGAACGGCGATGGTTGGCCCGAAATCCTCACGGCGAATGTCGGGCGGCTCGGCGACCCCAATGAGGAATTGCCGGCCAACGACGAAGTATCTTTTCTGCTCGCGGCCGGTAATCTCACGTACGTTTCACAGCCGCCGCTTCGTTCGGGATACGCGCCGTACGGAATTGTCGTCGCTAACCTGGACGCGCTGAAGGCGCCGGACGTGGTCGTCGGGAGTTTCATGGCGACGCGCGACCGACACCTCACCCTTTTTCGAAATATCGGGGACAATCTGTTTGAAACCATCTATTTCAGTGCGACGGCGGACGGCCTGGCTTACACGAAACACCTGGACGGAGACGGTCAACCCGTATTTCCAAAGCCGGGTATCACCGCGGTGGCCGTAACCGACATCAATCATGACTCCTATCGTGACGTGATCGCCACCGGATGGACCAGCGACGTGGTGCTGGTCTTTCCGGGCGTGCCCGAAGGGTACCTGGGAGCACCTAAGGCGCTGCGGGCCTCCGGCGGCCCCCGGGACTTGGTCGTTGCCGACCTGGATGCGGACGGAGAACCGGACTTGGCTGCCACTCTCTATTCAATCGGAGAATTGGCGGTGTGGAAAGGCAATCCGAACGGAGAATTCGTCCCCGCGGGACGTTTCGCCAGCCGCGGAAAACTGCCGCACCGGATTCGGTCCGGTGATATGAATGGGGACGGCAAAACGGACTTGGTTGTTTCACACTGCCACGCAGAAGACTCGGTCGTGATTTTTTATGGGGAAGGCAATTTGCAGTTCGGCACTTCACAGGAAATCAACCTTGGAACCGACCGTGCCATACTCGAACACGAAATCCGGGATATCGTGCTGGGGGACTTCAACGGGGACCGTCGAACGGATGTCGCGGCGGCATGTTTCCGCTCCGGGCAGGTAACAATTCTAATCAACACTTCGGCGGACGGTCGTATCCCCCAAGATTTCAGTAGTGAGAACATCCGGTTTAGTGAGGATGCGGCGCCGCGTGCGCTAGCCGTCGGCGACCTCAATCAGGACGGGGCGCTCGACCTGGCCGTCGCTCTGTGGAAAAGCAACTCGGTTTCCTTGCTCCTTGGATCCGCCAAGAAATAACCGATCTCCAATTCAACTTCTTAGCCCCGATCCACGCGACCACAGGGTACTTCACCCCTCCCCGACCCAGTGACGACCACTCCGCGGAGTTACTCGGCGACTCCGCCTTTCTCCGTTAACAGCGCGAGTAATTCATCGTTGTTGACGCCTTCTTCCGCGGCCGCGAGCGGAGTAGTGCCCGCATTATCCTTGGCGTTAACGTCAGCGCCGCTATCCAGCAACAGGCGCGCGATTTCAGGCTGATTAAAGAGCGCCGCGCGATGCAGCGGGGTCTGCCCCTGTTGGTTTACGGCTTTTGCGACACCGGCGTCGGCCGCAATCAGTTCCTTGACTTTGCCCACGTCGCCCATGCGAATCGCGTAGAAGATGGCACCGCCTTCGTCGGCCTCGGTACCCGTGCCCTCAATCGTAATCTCGGTGTTTCCCGTACAGCCCGCGATTAGCAGCGCACACAGCGCCATTCCGGATAACCATCGTGTTCTCATGATACCCCCTCCGCTACCTGCACCTCCTTCATAAAGTTTCATTTTCTCTCGTCGGCTCCCTAATGCATGTACGCCTTTCCCAAATTCTCACTGAAAACCACCGGGGAACACATATGCAACTTCACGCATTCTCCGCCTATCACCTTACCACAGTCCCAATGGCTACACAACTCGCACGCCACCACCCCGCCAACGCCTCTACATGGCAAGCCCGCCGTCCACCGGCAAGACCACACCCGTAATGTAGGCCGCGGCCTCACTGGCAAGGAACAGGACGGGGTTCGCAACGTCCGCTGGCCGGCCTTCACGTCCCATGGGAATACGCTCGAGAATCATCTTGCGCGTTTCCTCACTCAGACCGGCGGTCATGTCGGTAGTGATATATCCCGGCGCCACCACGTTCACCGTGATGTTTCGCGAAGCCAGTTCCTGGGCCAGGGACTTTGAGAAACCGATAAGACCCGCCTTAGCGGCGGCATAGTTGGCCTGTCCCGCTTGGCCGCGCAGTCCGATAATCGAGGAAATATTGATAATCCTTCCGTAGCGCTGCTTGAGCATATCGCGGATCACCGCGCGGCAACTGTAAAAGACCCCCGTCAGATTGGTACTGAGCACCGACGCCCAGTCGGCGTCTTTCATGCGCATCAGCAGACCGTCCCGCGTGATACCGGCATTGTTGACCAGGACAGATATCGGACCGCAATCGGCGGCAACGGACTTAATCATGGATTCGACGGCGGCCGGGTCTGCCATGTCGGCCGGATATCCGCGCGTCTCCCCACCTATTTCCGCGGCCACGGCCGCGGCCGTTTCCGCGCTCCGTCCACAGAGTGCGACCCGTGCGCCGCTTCGGGCGAATGCTTCCGCGCAGGCGCGACCGATTCCCCGAGTCCCACCGGTGACCAAGACGACTTTGCCTGAAAACTCGCTCACACGCCGCCTTCCAACGCCTGCGCGGCCTCGAGGGTTCCCGCCGGTTCGACTTGCGGCCCATGTTCGGCCCGCTTCGCCAGACCCTGAAGCACGCGGCCCGGTCCCACTTCAATCGCCCGTTGTGGACCGATTACGCGCATGACCTCGGTCCAACACACCGGCGCGCACATCTGAGCGCCGAGCAGTTCGCGAATCTGCTCGGGGTCCGTCACTTCGCCCGGGCGTACCGAAGAAATGAAGCGTATCTGCGGCGCTCTGAGGTCGAGACTCGTGAGGGCCTTGCGAAACTCGTTGGCCGCGTCTTGCATAAGCGAGGAATGAAACGGCCCGGATACTTGCAATCGAATCACCCGCTTAAGCCCGGCCGCTTTGAGGATATTTTCAGCCTCATCGAGGGCCGCGGGCGTGCCGGAGATGATGGTTTGTTCCGGACCGTTATAATTGGCGACTTCCACGCTTTCCGGTATCTGCGCCTCGACCTCTTCCGCTGGAACCCCGAGTATCGCCATCATGCCGCCACGCGGCGCCATTTCGGCCATCAGCCGCGCCCGGACTTGGACAATCGCCAGCGCCGATTCAAAATCCAGGGCGTCGGCAGCCACCAACGCAGAGAATTCACCGAGACTGTGGCCGGCACAAGCGCTCGGGCGAATTCCACGCGAGCCCAAGAAACGTAAGATAGCCACTTCCACCGTGAGCAAGGCCGGCTGCGCATGGCAAGTCCGCGTAAGTTCGTCCCCCGGCCCGTCAAAAATACGTGCGAGGTATCCGGGACCGCAATGCGCTGCGGCCAGGTCAAACACCTCGCGCGCGTCGGGCGAGCGTTCATAAAAGTCACGCCCCATTCCAGGCGCCTGGCTGCCCTGTCCGGGGAAAAGAAATACGCTCAAAGTTTCGCCTCTCCCTCGACCACGCGGGCTTCATCGCTGCGCAACTCTTCGACGCCCATCCGGATGTGTTCATTGATTTCAGCGTCTACCGCCAGACACGCACCCTGGATGGCGTTCTCGACCCCCCGGGCCGTCGCCGACCCGTGCAGGATAATTACGGTGCCATTGATACCGAGCAACGGTGCGCCGGTATATTCGTTGGGATCGATGGTGCGCTTCAACCGCTTGAATGCGCCCATACTGAGAAACGCGCCGACGCGACTGGGTAAGGTGCTGCTCAGTTCACGCCGGACCAACGTCGCCAGCAAGGACGCCGCCGCTTCGCTGGTCTTAAGTACGACGTTACCTACGAATCCGTCGCAGACCACTACGTCCGCCACTCCGTCATACATCGCCCGGGGTTCGACGTTGCCGATAAAATTAACGTGGCGGGCCGCGGTCAGATTTCGGTGGACGGTTTTCGACAATTCGTTCCCCTTGACCCGTTCTTCACCGATATTGAGTAGTCCGACTCGGGGGTCCTTAACGCCGAGGGCGCGCTGAGAATACACCGTCCCCATTTCGGCGAAATCGCACAAGTGGCGGGCCGTACAGTCCACGGTGGCGCCGAGATCGAGGATCAGTACCGGCTTCCTCACGGTAGGGAAAAGCTGGCAGATGGCGGACCGCGAAACGCCGCGGATCGACCCGAGAATGGTACGCGCCGCGATCATCACTGCGCCCGTGTTGCCGGCGCTAACAACGGCATCCACCGTCCTCTCTTTGGCGAGGCGCAGCGCCACCAGGAGGGACGCATCCTTCTTTTGACGGACCGCCAGCGCCGGAGAATCATGCATCGTGATCACTTCCGAGGCGTGTACGACGCTGACCTTCCCGTTTCGCGGATAAGTTGCCAGGCACGAGTTTAGCTGGGATTCGTTGCCAACCAGCACGACCTCAATGTCCGGCGACCGGCCCGCGACCACGGCCCCCTCGACTTCAGGATACGGCGCCCCATCGGAACCCATCGCATCGAGCGCAATTCGCATAGCCGATCCTGGGGCCTCCCCTGAGTCACACTAATCGCCGGGCGGGTTAACGACGAGACGATCCTTATAATGCCCGCACTTGGGGCACACGCGGTGCGGCAAAACGCGTTCGCCGCAACTGGGACATTCCACCAAGTTTAGCGACTTCAGGGCCAAATGGGCGCGCCGCCGATCGCGACGCGTTCTACCCGATCTTCTCTTAGGTACCGGCACGCAATCAATCCTCCGACTTCTCGTTTTTCAAATCGGGAAACATTTCGGCCAGGGTCGCCAGGCCTTTGTTGGCAAATTTCCCGTGTTCCTGTTCCGCCACACACGCACATTTCTCGAGGTTGCGGTTCACACCGCAGACCGGGCACAGGCCCGCACAGTCCTCCTGGCATAGAAACTTGCCGGGCTCGGCCAGCACCGCCTCCTCCCACGCGTACGGCGCCAAGTCAATTTCATGGCCCTGAAACTTGTAAGAGGCGCACGCCTCCTCGGCCGATTCCTTGACGCCTTCGCTCAAGTCCTGCGGCGCAGCGCGGGGCGGTCCCTCAACGAAGGACCAGAGCACTTCCGTCTCGAAACTGCGCCTCACCGGTGCTAAACACCGGTCACAGTCGTGACAATACCGCCCGGAAAGCTTTCCCTTGAACAGGTACTCACGACACACCTCAAAAAATCTTCCGGTAAGGGAAACAGCGCTGATCGTGGAATCCGGCGTGCCTTCGGGCTGAAGCTCAGCGCCGGACATCTCAACGGCAATCTCGAGCCCGTTCTCCGTGATAAGGGACACCGGCACTTTTAGCTTATCCATGCCTTTGCCACCCCCTCACAGCCAGTTTGACATCTACGGTAGCAAAGACCACAAACCCAAGTCAAATGGTTTTCAGTTCCGGCGGATACTTATAGTCCTAACGCGGCATTGATGCCTAATTGGACGTCAGTGGCGTCGATCGTTTGGGAATTGTCAATGTCGCAATTGCATTCTCCGGGTAGCCCCAACGCGCTGTTAATCACCAGTTGCACGTCCACGGCGTTCATTTGTCCGCTGTGGTTCACGTCGCCCTCCACGTGGCCGAAGGGCAGACCCAACGGTACCACGCTGACCTCCGTCGTGAATTTGAACGGCAGTTCACCACCGCTGGGATAGGTCAGCTCAACCATAAACGCGGTCCAACCCCGCACGGGAACCGGTATCTGCGCCAGATATTCCTCGTCGGTGTTGGGCAGCAGTGGCGAACTGGTCCAGGCAACATCGAGCGATTGAATCGTTTCGATGCGGAAGTCGCGCGACTCCGGATTCGTGGCTTGCCACAACAGGACTTGGGCCGGCGGCGTCACCGCATTCACCCGCAACGCGCCATCAAGCTCCTTTACCCAGGAGAATTGCGGTCGCGCGACGTTGTTCAAGACCGCCGCGTAATAGGCCGCAACATTGTAAAGGGCCTCCGTATCGAGACCATGACCGGTATTCGGTACGTAGCGCAGGTATTTCTCGCCCGGCAACGCGCTGAAATAGAACTGGGACGAGTCGGGAAGGAAGAATTGGTCGCCGGTGGCATTCACCATGTACTTGGGCATCGTGTAGCGGGCGCGATACGCGTACGGGTCTTCGATAGCCATCAGCGCCGCCAACTCCGGCGTGCGCATCCAATTCATGATGCCCATTTGCTCGTAATCGCCAATCGCCTCGGCCCAAAAGCCATACGCGGCGAAATGGTGCAACATCGAACGCTCCACGTTAAGCACGTCAATCACCATCGGGATAATCGCGCGTACGCGCGGGTCCACGGCCGCGGTCGCCCACGTCGTCCAACCGCGTTTGGAAGCCCCGCTGACCACGAAATCGTTAATGGTGACGCCCCGGCTCGCGAGAAAGGCTTGCGCCGTGTCCATCGCGCGTACGGCCGCCTTGGTCATGGGCAGACGCGCCGGCCAACGCTCGTCGCCGCCTCGTAGAAACTTGTCCCAGGTGTACGCAATCAACTCGTCTTCTTCCCGGTCGCGGGTTTCGTCCGCAAACGTCACGGGCTGATTGGGAACCTGTTGCAGTTGCACCACGATCGAAGATGTACCCAACGCCAGCGTGATGAGCTCTTCATTACCTGTTTCGGGCCCGTCGCCGTTGTCGCGGCCGTCAATGTAAAGCATCGCGGTCGAGTACCGCGCAGCAGCGGGTTGGATGATGCTGACCCAGTGTTTCCATACCGGCGCATCCACTTCCGCGATCGAGCGCCACGTCTGCGACGTCATGCGGACCACGTGCACGGAATAGCCTGCGCCGGGTACCGTCGTTTGGAATTCCCAGGAATAACTGGGGTCGGGTTCGGCCACGTAGTCGTCGAGCGCCGTGGCGCCGGCAGACCGTGCTACTGACAGGGCGCCAATAAGGAGAGTCCCGAGGACCCATTTTTCGAGAATCTTTCGGTGAGGCATGATTTCCCTCTTTCAGTTCCGGTTCGGAAGCCCCCCGACCAACACAGAAACACGTTACGCCGCAGTCCGCAGGTCTGTCAAGCGTAGGATGAATGATGAAATACTGTCGTTCCGCCTGTGGTTCACTATATAAGTCTAAGGTAGCTTGGGCTTTTCACGACAAGGAGGCCTTCCCATGTGGAATAAAAACCTCGTATTCGGACTTTCCCCGGAAGCTGCCGCCGGCCTGCTCCTGCGGCTGGCCCTCGGATTGTTATTTTTCTTGGCGGGTCTGGGAAAATTTGCGGGACCCGGCGGCCCAGTCGGGGCGGCGCAAGGCATTGCCGACATGTTCCAACCGACCTTTCTGCCGCGCATCCTTGTCGTGCCGTTCGCTTACCTCCTGCCGTATGTCGAGATATCGCTCGGCGCGCTGCTTATCCTCGGCGTCTTCACTCTGGAAGCGTTTGCGGTCGCGGGCGTGATGTTGATCTCACTCGCGATGGGCATGGCGGTTCAAGGAAAACATGACGTCGTGGCGCACAACCTAAATTATGTTCTCATCACGGCCGTCGGCCTCTGGTTCACCTCCAAAGACAATCGCTTCGCACTCGACACCCGCTTCAGAAAAAAGTAGCGCACCGTATCACCAACCATACCTTTATTGCCTCGGCTCATTCGCGCCTCACAGCGCAGGCAGGGTGGACTCCCTCCTTTTGGTCCCTTATCCTCTCCCTTCTGCTGACAACTTGTTTCACGCGCGCCGCTGTGCCACTATTCCTCCGTCTCCAAACGCATCGGCAGGGGGCGGGGCCCAATCCGGGATGACTTCAGATTGCGGCCGTATCCACGGCGGCGGTTTCGGGTGGAAAGGGTACTTTGTATGTTGCAATTGCAGTCCAGAACAATCGGCATTCTCGCCACTCTAATAATGTCTACCGCGATAGCTTCCGGCGCTGAGGTGCTGGCCGCGCAATATCTCGCCGGCGATGTTGACCTGTCGGCCAGCGTGGATGCCGTGGACGTGCAGACGGTGATTAACGCCGCGCTCGGACTCCCGACCTCTTCCGACACCAACCTGGATTCCTCCGGCGAGACTTCCGCCGTGGACGTCCAACTCGTGATCAATGCCGCGCTCGGTGCGCCCATTGATGCCGACGGCGACAGCCTGGCCGACGTCGCGGAAAACGGCATCGGAAGTAATCCGGCCGTGGCCGACACCGACGGCGATGCCCTCGGCGACGGACACGAGGTGCGACTCGGTATGAATCCCACCGTCTATGACGCCATCGAACCGCTGACTCTCGCGCGCAAGTCGGAGATTTTCGAATACCACCTGCGACAGCGCTCCGTCCTCGGAGGACAGGTGGTCGCGGTACGCCGGGCCGTACCCGCACGACCCTACGTGGCCTATCATCTCTCGGACAACGCCTACATGACCGGCATCTACTTGGGCATGCTGGCCATGAAAAACGCCGTCACCGGCGATCCGGCAACGCGTAGCCAAGCCGGCGAGACCATTCGCGCTCTGGACCTGCTGTGCAACGTGACCGGAAAGAAGGGGCTGCTGGCGCGCGGCGCGGTGCGATTGGACCAGCCCACGGTGGACACCAAGGAAATGCACTTGTCGGCAGACGGCCAGTATTGGTGGCGCGGCGACGTCAGCAGTGATCAGATGGACGGTGTTTTCTACGGGTTCAGTTTGGCCTACGATCTAGCGGCAAACGACGAAGAAAAGGCCATCATCGCCCGCAACGCCCGGAATCTGCTCGACCATCTGCTCGAGAACGGACTCCGGATCGTGGACGTCGACGGCGAACCGACGAGTTGGGGGCACTATGAACCGGAATATGTCAACAATTATGAGCCCATGAACGCCCTGCTTTTCCTGCAGCATGTCAAAGTAACGGCGCAAGTCACCGGCGACCCGTACTACGATCAGATCTACCAGGAGTACGCCTACAATCAGAATTACGCCAACGTCGCGCTCATGGCGCGGATCATGGACGATCCGGTCGCGGGCGACGTCAACCATTCCGACGATGTCCTCTTGTACCTCGCGTTTTATCCGCTGCTGCGGCTCGAAAACGATCCCGTGCTGCGCGGAAAGTACCTCACCAGCCTCGCGCGCATGTGGAATGGCGCCGACGGATATCCCGGCGTCTCGCCGGAAGCGAATCCGCTCCACACCTTCAACGTGCACGCCTATCTCAACGCGTCTGGCAGCGACGCCGCGGCAATACAGACGCTCCAGTGGTTCCCCCTGGAAATGAAATGGACTCCGGTCAGGATCGAGCAGTACGAACGTGAATTAGGATTCGTCAACGACCCGCGCGTGCACAGCCCGGAACCACTACCCGGTCAGCCGGTCCCGATTGACCGGCGTGCCAGCGCCTGGTCCGCCTGGACCCAGGACCCTTACGTCGCCGGCGCCAAAGACCCGAATTCCGAGAAAGAATCCAACGGCCACGACTACTCCGCCGCCTACTGGCTCGGCCGCTACCACGGCTACATCACCGAAGAAATGTAGCGCAAGATCTCACTAAACCCGACCGAAACCCTTCTCGCCAGTTGGCACCGCGGTTTTCCCTAAACTCCCCGCCGGTCCCTCCCAGTCGGCGATCGTAATCGAGTATCGCAATCGAGGTTCGTGCTCGTAATCGTCGTTCGTAATCGAGAATCGTGTCCCGCGCTTCGCGGGAGTCGTAATCGGGCTCTATCCCCAGAATCGCAGTCCACCCCTCCATTTGTACTATGTCCTTTGTCCCTTGTCGTTTAGGTCCCTTTGGTCGTTTTTGTCCCTTGCTCCTTCCCCGCATGCGGGGAGGGTTGGGGTGGGGCGGTTGTTTTCTTACCACTCGTGTGCGACTATCCACATCGTCTCAATTGCCGTCTTGGGAGAGCACACACATGCCGGGACGATTCGATAACCACACCGCATTCATCACCGGGGCTTCCTCCGGCATCGGCCGCGCCCTGGCGCTCGAGTTCGCCAAGGCGGGCGCGCGGGTCGCCCTCGCCGCCCGGCGCGAATCGGTGCTGCACGAAGTGCAGGCTCACATCGAAGCGACCGGCGGCAAAGCCATTTCTGTACCCTGTGATGTGACCGACCGCCGTAGCCTCGACGCCGCGGTCGCGCGTGCCGTCGAGACCTTCGGTGGAATTGATGTAGCCGTGGCAAACGCCGGTTTCGGCGTGACCGGACGTTTCGCCAAGCTCAACACGGAAGATTTCCGGCGACAATTCGAAACCAATGTCTTCGGCGTGATTGACACGGTCTACGCGGTCCTTCCCCATCTCGAAGCCTCGCGCGGCCGATTGGGCATCGTTTCCAGCCTGCTCGGTCATATCGGTCTGCCCGCTTCCTCCGCCTACTGCGCCAGCAAGTTCGCCCTATGCGGACTGGCCGAAACGTTGTTGTACGAACTGGCCGCCACCGGCGTCAGCGTGACCTCCATCTGCCCCGGTATCGTCGAGAGCAACATCCGGCGCGTGGACAATCAAGGCGTGCTGCATCCCGACGCCATCGAGCAGGCGCCCCGCTTCCTCACCTACCCCACCGACAAGGCCGCAAGACAGATCGTCCGGGCACTATACCGCCGCAAGCCGGAAGTGTTAATCACCGGCCACGCCAAGCTGTTGCTGTGGGCACACCGCCATTTCGCCCGACCGTTTCGCCGGCTGGCGCTGCTCGCCATCAAAGGTCGGATCGGGGCCATCGAACGTCGGAAGCGCGCGCGAATTAGGCCGGGGAGTTAAGGTGTCCTAACAAGACCGGGTGCCACGGCGAGTGGCGCGGGTCAACCGTTTCCATTCCCGTCAGCGCGCAGATACGGTTGGGGTTCCTGCCTTCTTACGCACCACTGGCTCAAGCGTGCCTATGACCCCGTTGACGCTTGAACTCCGCATATGCTGCGCACTCCACGCGGATGTTGCTCCGGTAGGAAAGATTGCCCACCAAGTTGATGAGTGGCTTGCGGCGTCCCCACAAATTGCTGCATACCCTGGCCAGGATGCGCGGCACGGAATAAAACTCCCGGCTGCACGCGATCATCTCCTGGATGATGGCGTCCAGCGACAAATGCTTATACTGGGCTACCGGGTACGTCAGCGTGTAGTATTTCCAGTCTTCCGGGAACGCATCCAGAGCAATGCGGCCCTCCGATTTCATCTCGTTCCACAGACGGGTACCGGGCAAGGGCGTCAGGAACAGCACGTTGAGGTTGTCCACGCCGTACTGGATCGCCGCCTCGGCGATACGCTTGCCGATGCCCGGCTCGTCAATATCCAAACCCATGATGAAGGAGCCCGCGACCAATATGCCATGCCGCTGTATGCGTCGCACGGCGGCGCGGAAATCCCGGCCCATCAGCAGGTCGAATTTCTTGCCCAGTCCCACAATCCCTTCCGGGGTGGGGGATTCAAAGCCGATGAAGACGCCGCGGCACCCGGCCTTCGCGGCCAAAGTCAGGAGTTCTTCGTCATCTGCGAAGTTGATGGTGGCCTGAGCAATCCATTCCTTTCGCAGGTTCGCCTGTACCATAGCACGGAACAGATCCTTGGCGCGGGCGATGTGTTCGGGGCGCGTGCCGACTAGGTTGTCGTCTACTACCAGAACATGTTTCTCGCGCAACGACCGGAATTCCCGCACGACGTCGGGAATGGGTCGCTGCCGGTAGCGAGCCCCATTAAACGCCGTCACGCTGCAGAAGCTGCAGTTCATTGGACAGCCCCGGCTGGTCTGAACGGCGCCGAAGGCATAGCCCGAAGCCAGTAAGTCATGACGTGGCGGCGGCACGTCGCTTATCTCGGCGATGCCGCCGTCATACTCGCGCTCTAGGCGGCCATGTAGTGCGTCTTCCAGAACCTCCGTCCAGACACCCTCCGCCTCCCCCGTGACAACCGCGTCCACATGTTCCATAACCTCATCGAGGCACATGGTGGCGTGGATCCCGCCCATGACAACCGGCACCCCCAGTCGCCGGAAGTGAGCGGCTACCTCATAGGCGCGGTTCGCTTGGGAAGTGAACGCCGTGATACCCACGAGGTCCGGCCGAGGCATGGCCGAGTAGTCGGGCGCGCCGAGGTTCTCGTCCACGATCGTAACTTCCCACTCCGGTGGCGTAAGGCCCGCGAGAACCATCAGGCTCAGCGGTTTCCACACGCGGTAACGGTTCCAGCGGCTTTCCTTGACGTTGACAATGCTGACCAGCGGGTTCGATGGATTGATCAGACAGAGCCGCATAGTGTGCCCTCACGCATGCCGGCGGATTCGGTTCCTCTACTTTTGGCTCTCGATGTCACTTTAAGGAATGGATTCCCGCAATTATTGTTCATCGGCTTGACGCTGAGTATGACATGCCACTCAGGTCGCACGCCTTACCCGCTAACATCTATCACATGGTTTGGCCGATGTCAATCGGTACCATGTCTGCCCACCTTTCGTTCGATGCTCCACCACGCCGAACTCGTCTGGCGCATCGCGCTGCCGGGCCCGGCCAATCAACACCCAGATATCCCCACTCCACCTCTCCGCCGCACAGACGGAGTGCTCGCATACTCCTCCACTCGACAGTTTTCGCTATGTTCGTATCTTTTACCTACCGAGTGCAACGCCGGGAGCTATATATATAGGAGGACTTTTGCAATGTCCATACATCGAGACCCCATCGCCACCGTCCATATCGTCCATCCGGTCTACTATGTCCGCGCCATCCATCGGCTCGTATCAAGGGGCTTCCCGCAATCCGCACTTGTCCGCTTCAGGCGGATTCCGCACTCCGCATTCCACATTCGATCACTTCCTACAAAAATGTATCCCATTTTTGTACCGTTTTTGTCCCCTTTTGTCCGATTTTGTGCGGATTTGCCCGAAAAATTTCCCGTTTTGTACCCGTTTTGTACCGATTTTCAGCAGGATTTCTCCCGTTCAATTCATATAAACCCCTATATCGAAAACACTTACGCCGTCCACATACGCTTGCCACCAGCCTTTCGCCCCGCTCCTCTCAATACTTCTCCGTTCACAATTCACAATTACTTTGCAGGCCATACCCATGAAACCCACTCGTAGGCGAAACCGCCCGCCCAACCGACCGTTTCACGTGGAAGGGGAAAAACGAAATCCGTAGCTTTCATCTCGCAGCCCGTTACGATATAATCCCGCCGTCTTGCGGAATGTGCCCTCGGGTAGTTCGCGGTTCGAGCGGGACGTTGCTCGATAATCCGGTCCGGATTCAACAACAGCTCTGACTCTCGAAAGGATTGTGTCCATGATTCTGAAACGTAAGCCACACGTTCACGCTCTCATTCTGACATTGCTGCTGGCACTGCCGGTTTTCGCCGATGCGTTCCACATCCGGCCGCACGTGCAGAACATCACCACCGACGGCGCGACCATTATCTGGGAAACACAGGAGCTTGGTATCGGGACTGTAGAGTACGGTCCCAAGGGCACATTCGACCAGCAGGCAAAAGAGAGTGCGCCCGCGACGATCCACCGCGTGCGGATCGCGGGTCTGGCGCCGGAAAGCTCCTATTCCTTCCGTGTTCGCGTCGGCCAAGACGCCGCGGAAAGCTTCTTTAAGACCGCCCCCGGCTCGGACCGACCCATCACCTTCGTTGCCGTGGGCGACACCCGGCGTTGGGAAAAACGCTGGCAGGAAACCAACATGGCGGAACACACGCTGCAATGGAATCCCGAATTCTACGTCATCAACGGCGACTTGGTCGTGTCTGGCCATAAGAAGGAGCTATGGCCGGAGCACTTCGAAAGGTTCGGCCCGCTCGCCGATAAGTACATGTTCGTAACGGCTCGTGGGAACCACGAGGGATCATTTTTCAACGATAATGAGAACGACTGGTTCGGGAAATACCACGAAATGCCGGCGCCCGGAGAGCCACTCTTTTCGTTCGATTGGGGCAATAGTCATTTCGCCGTGATTTCCCACGAAATGATGGCCGGCGAGGAGCGGATTAAACAAACCATGGCCTGGCTGGACGAGGATTTGACGCGCTCGAAAAAGAAGCACGAGTTCGTCCTCCATCACTATCCGATTGTCTGCACCGGATATTACTCGCCCACCGAGAGCCGCAAGGAAGACGGCACGATGTTCGCCGAGTTGGCCCGCGTCCTGGACAAGCACCACGTCGCGGTGGACATGTCCGGCCATACCCATATTTATGAGCGGCTCTACCCCTTGCGCGCGGGGAAGCGGGACGACCGGAACGGCACTACCTACGTCGTCCAGGGCGGCGACATCAACGCCAACTTCCCCGATTGGTGGACCGCCGTCGGCGATGACACCACGACGCAAGCGAAGCCGACCTACACGGTCTTCCAATGCAAGGACGACCGCATCGAATTCCGCACGTTTTGCTGGTCGCCGGTCGAGAACAAGACCGTCCAGATTGACTACAACGTAATTTGGCAGGATGAGTCCATCCCATCGAAAGTCTTGGCGTCACTACCCAGCCTTAAAGGCGAAGCTTTGGTCAAGGCTGTCGAGGAACTCGGGGCGATGCTCTACGCGCCCGCTGGTCAAAAACTCCTAAGCTATCTCGCCCCGGATCAGCCCGTCGAGGTGCGTCGTGCGGCCGCGAGTTCGCTGCGCGCCCTCGGCAGCGAAAGCCTGGCCCCGGCGCTGCTGTCTTATGTGAAAGATGTAGACGCCATCGTACGCCAGGAAGCGGCGCGCGCTCTCGAGATTGCCATGCCGTCCGACCTATCCAATGCCGTGGCCAAACTGGCGGCCGATGAGAAACTGGAGGATCGCGTTCGCAAGAGCTTGATCGGCGCCCTGCAATTCCATGCGCCGGCGAAGCTGACTCACAAGGTGACACTGGCAATTCTAAACGACGCTGCCGCGCCGGTTCCCGTGCGCCAACGGGCCGCCTACGCGCTCGGCCGGGTCGCCACGAAACAAGACGTCCGCACGCTGGCCAAACGCATCGAACAAGAGCCGGACAACTACGTGATGATGCGCTACGCGTGGCTACTGAACCGCCTCACCGGCGTCCAAGTCAGCCTCGACGGCAAAGCCCCGCTCGCCACCTCCGAACCCGGCAAACGCCGCGAATTCGTCCAGCAATGGCTTAAGGGATGAAACTCATCCCCGGTTTCAGTTCGCAGAGCCATTCGACAATCAGTTGCGAGGCGTACTCCACGTCCTTCAGCGAGATCAGTTCCACGGGCGAGTGCATATAACGATTGGGGATGCTGAGGAGCGCGGTAGCCACGCCGCTGCGGCTGAGTTGCATCACGTTGGCGTCGGTGCCCGTCCCGCGCGGGGCCGCCGCCATCTGGTACGGAATCCTATGCTTCTTGGCCGTGCGCACCAGCATCTCGCCCAGCACCGGATTGATGTTCGGCCCGCGATGGAGGATCGGCCCGCCGTTGATCTTCCCCTCCCCGTGTTTCCGGGCCTCGCCGTCCGGGTGGTCCGTCGCGAAGCCCACGTCCACCGCCAAGCCGACATGCGGGTCGCAGCCGTACGAGCTCGTGGTCGCGCCGCGCAGTCCGACCTCCTCCTGAACCGTGGTGACGCAGAAGACCGTACAATTCAGCTTGCGTTTCGCGAGCAGCCGCATCGCTTCGAGGATGACAAACGCGCCGATACGATCGTCAAAGGCGCGCGCCACGACTTTGTTATCGCGCAGATGGACAAACCCGACGTCTATCGTGATCGGATCCCCAATCGCGACCACCTTATCAGCGTCCTTCTTGTCTTTTGCGCCGATGTCAATCCACATCTGATGCATCTTTAACGGCTTGTTCCGGTCGTCCGGCTCGGTTAGATGAACGGCCTTGCGCCCAATCACGCCGGGGACGATTCCCTTCTCATTATGAATGTGCACGCGTTGGCCGCCCAGTATCGCGGTATCAATACCGCCAATCGCCACAAAGCCGATGAATCCTTTGTCGTCAATGTGATTGACCATCAAGGCGATCTCGTCCACGTGTCCCGCCAGCATGACCCGGACCTTCGCCTCGGGGTTGCGTACGGCATACTGGTTGCCATGCACGTCCTTGTACACTTTGTCCACGTGCGGCAGTACGTACTCCCGACACAATTTCTGGATATCCGCCTCGAACCCGGACGGGCTCGGCGTAGTCACAAGTTTCTTGAGGAAATCCAACGACTCGTTCCGCATGCGCTATGCTCCCATGCCTCGTACCGACAACTTGATCGCCTTCAGGTTCTTCATCAACCGGTCCTTGCCGCGACCGAACAGGTCGTGCAACCGCTCATATTCTGCAAACAGCTTTTCGTACATCCGATGATTCGCGCGGTCCGGTTTGAAGGATTGTTCCTTCAGTCGCGCCATGTGCTGCGCCGCGGCTGTGATGTTTTTGTAGCCGCCCGCCGCTTCACCCGCCGCCACCGCGCCCCACATCGCCGAGCCGAGCGCCACCGTCTGGTCGCTGGCGCTCACGAAGATTTCCCGGTTCGTGACATCGGCAAAAATCTGCATGAGCAGCGGATTCTTCGCGGGCAACCCGCCGCAGGCATACAGTTTAGTGATGGCGATACCGCCTTGGTCGAATGTCTTGATGATCTTGTACGTCCCGAACGCGGTGCTCTCCAGTATCGCGCGGTACATTTCGGCCGGCGTCGTGGTGAGTGTCATGCCCACCAGGAGGCCGGTCAAATCGGCGTCCACGAGCACGGAGCGATTCCCGTTCCACCAATCGAGCGCCAAAACTCCAGATTCGCCGACGCGCAACTTAGCGGCTTCTTGGCTCAGATACGCGTGAACGTCTTTACCTTGCGCCGCGGCCTTCTCGACCACGTACGGCGGCACGCAGTGCTCGACGAACCACGCAAAGATATCGCCGACCGCGGTTTGGCCCGCCTCGAAGCCGTAGTATCCTGGAAGGATGCCTTCTTTGACCACGCCGCAAATACCCTTGATGGGCTTCTTCTCTTTTCCGCAGACCATATGGCAGACGCTGGTGCCCATGATCATCACCATCTTGCCGGCGCCGGTCACGGTGGCCGCCGGCACGGCCACGTGCGCGTCCACACCGCCCACGGCCACCGCCGTTCCCGGTCGCAGCCCCACCTTCGCCGCAATCTCCGGCAGCAAACCACCAGCCTTGACGCCCGCCGGATAAATATCGTCCCGCAACTTCTCGCTCACGACGTTCTCGAAACGCCGGTCGAGCGCGCGGAAGTAGGCCGGGCTGGGATACCGTTCGTCCCAGATCGCTTTGTAACCGGCCGCGCACGCGTTGCGCTTCTCGACGCCGCAGAGTTGCAACACGATCCAGTCGCCCCCCTCGATAAGACGGTCCGCCACCGCATAGACTTCCGGAGCTTCCTTGAGAATTTGCAGCGCCTTCGGGAAAAACCATTCACTGGATATCTTCCCGCCGTAACGCGAAAGCCATGGCTCGCGTCGCTTGCGGGCCATCTCGTTGATCAGGTCGGCTTCCGGCTGGGCGGCGTGATGTTTCCACAACTTCACCCATGCATGAGGGTTGTCGGCAAACTCCGGCTTCATGCACAATGGCGTGCCGTTCTTATCAATCGGCAGCATCGTGCAGGACGTGAAATCGGAGCCGATCCCGATCACGTCATCGCCTGAGACCCCGCTTGCCGCCAGCACCCGGGGGATGATCTTCTCCAACACCGACAAATAGTCACGTGGATTCTGCAATGCCCAGTCCGGTTCGAGTTTTCTCCCCGAACCCGGCAACTCCACGTCAATCACGCCGTCCGGATACGGCTCGACCGCGGTCGAGACTTCTTCCCCATTATCCACCGCCACCAACAGCGCCCGGGCCGATTCCGTGCCAAAATCCAGCCCCAGAACATACTTGCGACCCATACGAACTGCTCCTTTCCGCTAACCTGCCCCAAGAATGGAAACGCACGGGATGATAGCAAAACGCGGGGTACCGGGTACAGGGTTTAAGGTGCCGGGTACACAAAACCGCTCATAGGGTCGAGGATGCTATCGTGCAGGTCGTTGGTCGCATCGTTTCGAAAACTTTGACGTGATCATTGCCTGGGCGGCGCGGGCGGACTGGGTCGCCGGCGGTACATGGCGAGTTGGTTGAGGGTACCGGCCGCCGTGAGCACCGCCCACGACACGATCACAACGAAGCGCTCGTTTCCGAGTTGGATGAGGTCTTCGAAATTCGTTATCAACGTGGGTCCGATCACGAAATAGGCAATACCGGTAACGAGCATCCACGCGCCAATGGCGGCGGTGGCGAGCATGATAATGGGACGTTCCATGATCAGCGCGATTAGCCCGCCCACGACTGCCGTACCGACGATTGCCCAGGGAATCCAGTCCTCGGTACGTCCTCCGAAGGCGACCAAAGCGCCGAGCAGGGCGGCGAATACGCCGATGAAAAAGATACCTACCTTATAGAGAAACAGCAGCGCGAAGGCGCCCGCGCAGCCCCCGATGATCGCCGCCGCGAGCGTGACCACGACGTGGCCGTGGCTCAGCGATTGTCCGAGAAATGCGCCGGATGCGCCGGCCAGCAGGAAACCGGTAAACCCAATTACAAACTTAAGCAAGCGGTATCCGAAAAAACAGTAGAGCGTGCCGGCGGCGATGCTAATCGCGACGCCAGCCTGCACACTGGACGGTGGCAACGAACTTAGTTGGTCGGCAATCTCCATTGACTCCGGTGTCGCATCGGGGCTTAATCTTGGCGACGAAGCCGGTGGAAGTCAATTCACCCCATG
This sequence comes from Candidatus Hydrogenedentota bacterium, assembly GCA_016209895.1. GTDB lineage: Bacteria > Hydrogenedentota > Hydrogenedentia > Hydrogenedentales > SLHB01 > JACQVH01. The sequence goes on from JACQVH010000272.1 coordinate 21,998, forward strand.
CGCGCCGACACTTGTTACTTCGCGCCGATCACTTTGATCTTCATCTCCTTGGCGAGTTTGGCGCCGTCGTTTTTTTGGGTCACTTTACAGGTCGCCAGTTGATCCTCGACCTCGGTCACTTCGAGCGTGGCGACCTTGGTCTGCTTGCGGCCGATTTCGCGCCCGCCGACAATGATCGGCTCGCCATCCTGCAACACCGCAAACTGTTGGCCGACCTTGGCGCCGTGGGCTTTGCCCAGGTTAATGAGAACAGCGCTGTCGGAAGCGGCATCAGCGATCAGCCCTTGCAGGACGCGTTTCGTGACCATCTTGCCTAGCAGATCATTGACGACATCAGTTACCAGCGCATCGAGATCGCTGTCGGCTTTGAGCGGACGGCGGAGTTGGTTCGCAATCGAAGTGGTCTCGGTATCCACCATGCGCAGATAAAGTTCCGCGTCGGCGCCGGTTTTCGCGAAGTCTATAAACCCCAAGAGCTGCGCCGAGAGGACCTTTCCCAGACGGAGTTGCGTGTTCGAGTCGGCCAGTTCCGAACTGCCCAGGTTCAATTCCTGCAGGAGTTTGTCCAGCACTTCGCGCTCTACCACCTGCACGTTTCCATCCTCCTGCAGACGCCCTTCAATCTCGTGGCGCAGGGCCACGTCGGTGCCCGCGCGTTCGAAGAATGCGGGCGTCGCGTTTTCCGACGGCAGAAACGCGACTACCAGCGGGCGCGAAGTCCAGTCGTCCGTAGGTTTGCCGGCGGCTTTCTGTTCTTCGTAACGCTTGTGCAAATCCGCAATCTGCTGGCGGATGAGTTCGCTCCGCTTGGTGTCATTGGCCTTCTTCATTTCCTCCTGGACCTGCTTGAGCATAATGGCCACGAGCGTATCGTCGCCGCTGACCTTCTGGGCTTGATCCAGAACGTCGGCGGCTTTCTGCAAGTCACCTTTCTGCCGGTGGGCGGCGCCCTCGTTGCTCAGCGCAACCACGTTGTAGGGATCGAGGGCGATAGCCTGCTCATAGGTAGCGATCGCCGTGTCTACCTGGCCCTTCTCCTGCTCGATACGGCCCTTCCCGGCCACCGCCTCCGACTTCTGCCAGCCGCGCGCGTCCTTGGTCGCCGCCGCGCCGAACTCCTGCGCCGCCTCATCAAGCTTACCGCTGCGCATCAACGCGGTACCCTTAATGGTGTTGGCATACCCGCTGTCCGGACCGGCCTGAGAAGCCAACTCGACCGCCTTGTCCAATTCACCTTTCTCCAGGGCCACCGAAGCCAAGCCTTCCTTGGATTGAATCTGGTTGAATTCGTTCTGCGCCTCGTCCAACTTGCCTTGCTCGACGAAGGCGTAACCCTTGACCGCGCCCACGGCCTTCGGGTCTTCACCGGCCTTGAGAGCCGCGTCGGCCAAAGCGTGCGCGTCATCCAGCTTCTTTTGAACGAAATAGGCATCCGCTACTTCGCTGATAATATTGGCCTCGCGTTCGCCACCGCCGACCAATAACCGTTCCACCATCCACTTGCCGGCAGGATTCTTGGAAATAATGAAAGTCAGCGGTAGCCGCTGAATCGGCCCGTAGGCGGAAGACACTTCGGGCTGGTCAGGTAGAATGTAGTAGTTGACCCTGAGATCGGCGGCAAACTTCTTGAGGGCTGTCTCGTCTTCTTTGACGCCTACCGCAATGATGCCCAGGCGCTTCTTGCCGTAAAGTTGATCGAGCGCTTGGAGACGTAAAGCGATTTCCTCACCCGTCGAACTGGTGAAAAAGTGCAGGATGGCAAAGTCAGGTTGGGTGTCGAGGAGCCGATACAAATTCACCTCGGTGCCGTTGATGTCTTTGGCGGTGAAGTTCGGCGGCTCACTGCCTTGAGTCGGCAGCGCTTGGGCCGACAGATTAGCAAGTACCAGCGAAATGCCTAGTAGGAAACGCCCGTAATTTCCGATACTCATTCTCTTACCCTCCCGACGCGGTTTATGATGCCCATTGCCCCGGCACCCCTTCCGAATCTGTCGTTTTCAGTATACCATGTCCTGGAACTGTTGGCGCCTTCTTGTCCAATGTATTGAAATCAATAAACTCCGCGACCCCTCAGCCTGCTGAGGCCAGGGTCCGGAATGTTATCCCTGAAGAAAGATGTAGATATGCGTGCTTTGACCACGTGTCGAGGCAGCCGGAATATCAAGCGGTCCTTCGGTGTCCTTCGCGCCAACAGCTTTATACGTAAAACTGCTCGCCCGCCTCTCTAAATCATGCGACTTCGTACCAGCGGAAGGTACCTCGATGGGTTTGTCCGGCTCAAAGCCCGTGTTGAGCGGATAGCTTATCGTGATCCTGGCGCTTCCCGGAACCAATTCGTTTCGACCCTTCAGTTGTTTGAATAGTGCATTTTCGCTGGGATCTTTCTCTGTGGCTGAGACAGCCCTCAAGTTGGCAACTGCGTTCAGGTCTGGTCCGACATAAGTCCAAACATGAAAGTAGGCCTTGCTGTAATACTTGTCCGGCGTGGCACCTGTTTCACCGCCCCCAAGGAAATAGAATCCAGCGATGACCGCTAGCAGCACCATGAGGCCCGAAGCCACACCGACAGCCTTCAGGGGGATTCGCCGGCCGCCGAATTTGGGTGCTGCAACTACTCCCCCGGCTACATTGTCAGGCACCGCAATCGAAGCCGTGCCCGGCTTCGCTACGGTCTGGGCGACCGCAGCGGCGAGAGACGCGCCGGCAGGTGGCGCGGCGGTGAGGACCGTGGCGGCCATGCCCGCGCCGCCGGTGACGACCGTGGCTTGAACGGCTTCCTGGGCGTCGCCGACGGGCACCATGACGATGGCCGGGTCGGGGTTGTCTTTGAGACTTTCTTCGAGGGCGGCGGCCATGGCTTCGCCGGTTTGGTAACGCTGTTTGGGGTCCTTGTTCAGGGACTTCATGATGACGCGGCTGAGGCACTCGCTGACCGCAAAATTGAGTTCGCGCGGCGCGATGGGCGTTTGGCGGAGGACGCTGTGCATCACGGCGCTAAGCGATTCGCCGGGAAAAGGCTTTTCCCCGGTGAGCAGTTCGTAGATGATGATGCCCGCTGAGAAAAGGTCCGAGCGGCCGTCCACCTTCTGCGCCATGAACTGTTCCGGGCTCATGTAATGCGGCGTGCCGACCATAGACCCCTCTTGGGTGAGGTTGGAATCGGTGACGTGCGCGATCCCGAAGTCGGCTACCTTGATGACGCTGTTCGGCAGCATGATGATGTTGGACGGCTTGATGTCCCGGTGGACGATGCCGTGGCCGTGGGCTTCCGCGAGGGCGCGGCAGATGGTGGCGGCGATCTCGACGATCTGCTCCGGGCCGAACCGACGCTTTTCGCTGATGACGTGAAAGAGGTCCGTCCCTTCGAGAAACTCCATCGCGATGTACGCGATGCCGTCTTCCTCGTCGGAATCGTAGATAGTAATGATATTGGGATGGTTGAGCGCCCCGGCGGCGCGGGCTTCGCGCAGGAAGCGCTCCATCATCTCCTCGGCGCGTCCACTGGCCGCCATGACGTCGCGCCGGGCGGTCTTGATGGCGACACGGCGGCCGATGTTCGGGTCGCGGCCTTCGTAGACGACCCCCATCGCGCCCTTGCCCAGTTCGCGCAGAATCTCATACCGCCCGAGTCTCGCGGGTATGCTTTGTTCCGCCACTTTCCCTTGTCGCTCCGTACCGGTTGCTTCTGCCATCAAATTTACCGTGCCACACCTGGGCGCTGTTCCGATCCAGGCTATTCCTTCCCGTCGAGGGACGCAATCAATTGCTTCACTTGATCACCGTCCGGGGCGTTGGGGTTCGTTTCGAGGTATCCCCGGAATTGCGCGATGGCGTCCCGGTTCCGGTTCATTTCCATATACGTCAGTCCCAAATTATAGTGGGCCGCGGAATAGTCGGGTCTGAGTTTCAGCGCCGACTCAAAGGCGGCTACCGCTTGGTCCAACTGTTTCAACCGCCGATAAGCCTCGCCCACGTCATTATAGGACGACGGGTCGTCGGGCGCGAGTTGACGCGCCCGCTCGAAGCATTTCAGGACCTCGTCCAGGCGCTGCTGTTTGAGCAGGACCCGTCCCCGATTGCGCGGCGCTTCGACCGCATCGGGCCGCAGCCGTTCGGCTTGAGCATATGCTTCGGCGGCTCGGTCCAGATCATCGGCGCTATTGTAAGTCACGCCGAGGTTGAACCAGGCTTCGTAAAACCCCGGCAAGGTCGAGAGCGCTTCATTATAGAAGCGTACCTTCTCTTCCGCAGACTGTGCCTGTACGCCCTGATTATACGCGCGAATGGCCCGAACTTCCGTCTGGCTGGCATTGACCGCTGGGACGACCGCGTATTCGACCGGCTCGTCCGTTTCGACCGAGGGCACGGTAACCCCATGTTTGCGTAACAGGTCGTACGCGTTGTTGACGGGATTGATAATGCTTGCGCCCTCAACATCCTCGAGACGGAGGAAGACGATACCGATCAGGTTCCCCTGCTGGTCGAACACGGGTCCACCGCTCGAGCCCGGTGACAGCGGCAGGTTGGTTTGAATTACCTGTTGACCGCGATAGGTACGGCTGGTACTGGAGACTATACCGCTGACGGCACTGAAGTCGAGATGAACCGGCGCCGTGATGGCAATCAGCATCGAGCCGGAGCGCAGGCGGCGCGCATCGCCGACACGGGCTGCACTTGGCAAGGGTTTGTTCGACTTCAGCAAAGCCAGATCACGGGTCGCGTCCAAGTCAAGCTGAGTCAGTGGGAATTCCGTGCCGTCCTTCAGCTTGCCGCGCAACTCCGTCACGTTTTCGACTTGATGGGCAGTCGCCAGTATCAAACCCGAAGGCGCAACGCAGCAACCACTACTCTGCACTTCCTCGCCGGAGCCGCTCTTCTTTCCCACGATGACTACGACTGCCGTCTCGTTCCGGGCCACGAGGGCTTCAGTATTCAGGCTTGTAGTGGCATCAATGCCCAGGAACGCGCTAATGATCAGAATGATTTTGTCGGCGGTCATCACGATTACGTTCTCTTCAGTCGGTCACGCACATCTAATTATATACGAAGTGGCCAGATTTTCCCTATCGGCCCGGAAGATGCGACGCCGGCCCCCGGCGGCGGACGTCCGCATACCGGTCTACGGGTTAACTTATCAAGACAATGGACGGCGCGGTCAGTATTCCGTAGGGCAGGAAGTGTTTGGGCTGCCCGGCGCTGCCCATGTAATGTCTTCCACTGTATCCGGTGTGCAGCGCTTCCTCTGGATCAAAGTGCGGTCCAAGCAGATTACGCAAGGTATTGGCAACCTCAATCTCGATTGCATTCTTGCCCGGCATGACGTGGCCGGCCAAGTCGCATTCATAAGGCGGCCAGAGGATGTGGTCCACGACCACGCCGTTTACGCGGATTTCGGCGGACCCGACCAGACCCGGCGCCTCGAGTAGGACACGCCCGCCATCGCCGGCGCCGGGGAATTCCAAGTCGGCACGGTAGGTAACGCTGCCCGCATAGAACGGCAGGCCCAGTTCCGGCCACGAACCGAGTCCAACATCATTCGCGTCCGGTTCCAAGCGGAAATGAACATGGCCGTCAGAGCGGACTCGGAAGGAGCCAAGCAGCCAAGGACTTTGTAAGTGCGTATGGCTCTCATGGACGGCCTGAATATCGATCACATTTTCCCCGGGTCTGAGGGACGGCACGCGTATGCGCCGAATCGCAGGGTCCAGCATAGAGCCGACGGGGCATACCACGACGGGCTTGCCATTCAAGAAGACTGCAGGCGCCTTGTCGTATTCGAACGCCAATTCGATGGGGGTCGCGATTGGAAACGAGTTGGAAACGGTAAATGCGTAGCGGGTGGTGACGGTCGCCGGTACTTGTTGTAGCGTTAGTTTCTCTTGAAGGATTTTCTGCGCTCCATAGATCGAAACGAGTGAACCAGGGAGACCGTTCTCCACGACGTGGCACTCGTCGAGCAAGAGAATGTTCGCTTGGTTGCGTTGCGCCGTCCACACAAGGTGAATTCGCCGCTGCGTTTTCTGGCTGCGGGGATGTCTGAGGTGTGCCTTGCCGGGAACTGCCACCAAGGCCCGGGCCTGACGCGGCGCCCACTGAAGCGGCATTTGGAACGGTTCTCCGCCACGGCAGGGAGCAAGGGGAACACAGTTGCCCGTGTCGAGCCCCCATTCCTCAATGGTACCGGTAACATTTACGTTCCAAATCAATTGGGCTTCAACCGACTCCCGCGACACGTTGGCCAGATACAGGATTTCTCGTCCATTCCAGGCTCTGCGCTGCACTTTTAGTGATGGAACATCGTCCCCGGCCAGTGTCTTCAGGGTCGCGGTTCGTGCACCGAGACGGGTGAGGGCTTCCACCACGGATGCATATTGGAAGAGGTCCACCCCCACGGAAATTTGGTGAGCACGACTCCGGAAGAAATCCGATGCCTGGCGCGATGGTCGTCCATCCACTAAGTTCGGCAGCGAGCCAACGGTGAGGATAATACCGCCCGGCCGCGCGAACGTCTCGAGCAAGGCCAAGGTCGAAGCGCGAATGTTAATGGACGGCGGGACGACGATGAGCCGGTACGATTCCTGCCCGACGCGCAAGCAACCGTCCGAAGCGGAGGCATAGCGCGCCAAAATCTCTTCGTCGCCGTAGTCGAAATCAATCTGGGCGTCCAGCAAGGCGACAGACAGCAGCGTAAAATGCTTGTCCACCAGCTCGAACGGCAGGTCCGCGTCTAAGAAATAGTTCTCGGCTTTGTACTCATTCCGCACGCGGAAATGCCGATACGTGGCCTGCATGCTCGATGCCGGATGCAGCAACAGCACTTCGCAGACATGTTGTCCCTGGCTCAGGAGCCAGCCAGTGCGACTGGTTGTATCGAGATGTTTGCGCGCGAAGGGCCAGTAGGGTTCCTGCCAGCCGATGACGGGCGGGCAGTCGAGTTTGCGGTCACCCCGGAGGCTGTAAAAGGCGGCATGCTGGTTGATGAACGTGACGCCGAGCGCCATCTGGAAATTGGTGGCGGTCTGCATGGCATCGGGACCCATGGCATGGCCGCCGACGCCGTAACTCTCGCTCATGAGCCCACCCTTGCCGAGTTGGTGGCTCACGGAAGCGGCCTGTTTGATGTTCACGACGTAGTAGCCGTAGGCCTCTTGCTCAAAACGATGGCTGTAGAAGTCGTTGCCCAGGATGTCAATCCCTGGCAGTCCCTGGTATTCATAGAGCGGCATGGTCGCGCCGAGCATGCGCGTCGCTTCTTTAAGCGTGGTCTCGAAGACGTAGTGGCCGGTATAAGCGATGTGGTGGCGCGTGCACCATTCGTGCATCGGAATCGCAAAACCTTCGCGGAAAAGCTCGGCGGCGAGACTCCAGTAATCGAAGCGGACGGCCTCGCAACCGGGCACGTCGAAGAATAGCGCGGGCAAATGGGGCAGCAACGGATAGCCGCGGCGCTGCTCGAAGGTCTCGCTGAAACGCATGTCCCACGGCAGCCAACCCGCGCGCGGGCACATCCCGGCTTCGTCCATAAAGGCATGCGTAATGGTCGAACCGAAATCCGAGCCAAACCGCCGAAAATACTCCTCGTGCGTCACGCGGA
>JACQVH010000288.1 GCA_016209895.1 Candidatus Hydrogenedentota bacterium
ATCCGCAATCTGCAATCCACAATCACGTGCGCCGGTCGAGGTGGACGCCGCCGGCCTTGGCTTCGAGCGCCTTGGCGCGGATTTGGGAGAGCACTTCGAACATGCCATGCGGCGTGGGCGCGTGCGTCGGGTCCGTCATGGTAATGCAAAACAAGACGTCGATCAGCGGCGGGGTCTGCAGACTTCGACTGGGCGATAGTGCGTCGTTATACGCCTTGGACTGTCCGATCGATTCGTAAAATTTCTCGAGGTGGCTGCGCCAAAGCTTGTACAGGTGGACGCAATACGCCTGGGCGGCGTCGGGCGGGAGCACGCAAACAAAATGGCCGCCACCCATATGACCCACGTAGAATCGGTCGCTCGGGTATTCGGCGCCGCACTGGCCCAGCGCTCGCGAGAGATGGCGAATCGCCTTGGTACGCGAGTCCGGACCGAAACGATACGCAAACTCCCGGAGATGCACCAGTTCGCCGCATGCTAGCGCGAAGTGACCGCCGCGGCTGATTCGTTTCTGGATTTCGCGTTTGGTGCTGTCTGCGCCCGGTAACTGCGTAATACTGTCCAACACTTGGCTGTCGGCGCCGGCACGCAGCAGCGCCTCTACCCGTTGGATGAGGTTTTGGATTTCGAACGGCTTCACTACGTAATCGTCGGCGCCCTGAGCGAGCCCATGGAGCACCTCTTCTTCCTCGTTCATGGCGGACAGGATCAGGATTGGGATGGTGTAAAGGTCGGCATCGCGGCGCATTCGACGGCAGACCTCAAACCCGGATGTGCCGGGCAGCATGATATCCAGCACGACGAGGTCGAGGTCGTTTTGTTTGGCTACCTCTAGCGCGTTAGCCCCCGAACCTTCGATCATGCAGGTATGTCCCGCCGCAGTCAGATGTTTACTGACAAATTCGGCAGTCTTGGTGTCGTCCTCTATTACCAGAATTTTGGCCACGCCCGTCTGTACCCCTCGCCGGACTGCGTCTGATGGTGGGCGAGGAGGGAGTTGAACCCTCAAGCCCTCACGGGCAGCGGATTTTAAGTCCGCCGTGTATGCCATTCCACCACTCGCCCGGCAGCGCTACGCAGCCGGACACGCTGTCTTACCCGGAACCATGTCGCTATGGATATGGAGGCGGCACCCGGACTTGAACCGGGAATACAAGGCTTTGCAGGCCTCTGCCTTACCATTTGGCTATGCCGCCCCGTGTGATGATTGTATCCAACTCCGCCAGAAGATGTCAACGAGCAATGAGCAATGAGCAATGAGCAATGAGCAACGAGTAACGAGCAATGAGCAACGAGCAATGAGTGACGAGTAACGAGTTCCGAGTGATGTGTATCGGGTCGCGGGTAGCGATGGCGGGTTGGGTGGGCGGAGGAAGCACGGACTAAGCACAGTGTCGCGAGTGGAATATTGCGCATGGAACACCAGGTTGACGTGATAGAGGCAATTGCACAAGTGATTGAAATTGCGAATGTTGCATTGATTGGGATTCACCATTTGGCGACCGCCGCCAACGGGTAGGCAGACACTCATGGCTGGTGGTTGGTTGGCTGTGAAGCGGATTTTTTGGGGGAATCTCGACTATCCTGATGCCTATTGACAGATTTCCTGACTCTGGGTAAGCTAATAGATCAGAGTGCCGGAAAGTTAACTGACCGGCCGGGGAAGCGTGGCATAGGTGAGAGGTCTCGGCAGGACAGGAGGCAACGGAAGTGGAAGACGCAGCAAGCTTATTTCGAGGCAAGGTGAAGTGGTTCAACGATCAGCGTGGCTACGGATTCATCGCGCGCGACAACAGTCCCGACGTATTCGTTCACCATAGCGCGATCAAGATGGAAGGATTCCGAACCTTGCGCGAAGGCGAGGAAGTCAACTTTGAGGTAACGGAAGGCCCCAAAGGTCCGCAAGCGATCAACGTTAGCCGCGCCCAGTAGCTTTACACGATACTCTCCGAATTGCTAGGCTGCGTCCTTTGTTCGAAGCGAGTCGAGCGTGGCGCGTGGCTTCTTTTGCGTCGCCGAGCGAGGGGCAGTCCGTGCTTGTATGGTGTTTGGCCGCGGGGTGGCTAGTAGACGCAGCCGTTGCCACCCGGCCGCCTGTCCAGAGTTCGGTGGCGGAAGTAGTGTTGTGCGGCGAGATACCGGCCGAGAAGATCGCCACACATGTTAGCCGGTGGCGGTCCGAAGGCGTAAAGGGAGTGATCGTACGCGCCGCGCCGGACGCGGGTGCCGAGGCGGGGGAAGCCCCTTATTTCGTTACAGAAGGGGCCGACGGAAAGACCCTATCGGAGTCTGTCCACCTTCTGTCGGAAAATGGCTTGACGGCAAATTTCCTGATGACTAGGCTGGCGCCCGACGCGCCCTACTTTGTAGACTCTGTCGTCGCCGAACGAACCGTCCGCGCAATCGCTCTGACCGCGAGGTTGAGCCGAGAGGCTGGCTTTCGGGGGCTGGCTTTGGACACCGCTTCGAGTAGTCTTTTTTATGACTGCGACTGGGACGGATATAACTCGCTACTTTTGCGACCACCGGAAATTGAACGCGGCGCTCGGGAATTTGGCAAACAGATCACGCGGGAAGTAGCTCACGCGTTGCCAGACGGGGAAATCCTGGTGATTGCCGACGGGGTATTGCAATCCGGGGCGCTATGGCTGCCGTTGGTTGCAGGGTTGACTGAAGGACTTCCGTCCACCACTACCACTTCGATGCATCTCATCACGCGCGAATTGCGGGATGAGGCAAGACCTGGCGTCGTTCAGGCGGAGTTTCGCATAATTTCCTCCCTGTTGGAGTCTCGTCTAAGCGGAAAGGCTTTGCGTCGCTGGCAGGAACGTGGAACCGTGGGGCTGGCAGTCCAACTCCCGGCGCGCATAGCCAGCGAGGAATCGCCGGCTCAGGTCGAGTCGGGCGATTCGGGGAAACGCGATGGGGATTCGGGAGTGCGGCTTGCGTTGGCGAAACTGCTTTCCGGCAAGTACGTTGTGGTTAACACTGAGAGTCTCGCGACGAACTTACCATCGAGTTCACCGGAAGGGTCAGCGCCGCTGAATGTCAAGACGCCGATTGACGCCTATCGGCGGGTCGGCATCGTGCCCTTTGGCGACGTGAACGCGTTCGTGTTGTATTCGGACGAGGGGGCTGCACTTGTACTGTCCGATGGACTTCCTCGATCGGTCGAGGTTTCGCAGCGAGACTCTCCGGTGCGCGTTACGAATCTTCTCTCGGGCAAAAAGCTGGAGCTACTGCCCGACGAGCAGGGCAAGGCGGTGCCGGGACCGTTCGCCGCGCCGACCTTAATCGAACGCCTGTCCGTGCGGGAGTACGTGCTGCCGGCAGCACTGTGGTTTGAGACACTCACGCCGCTAACTCCCTCCAAACGGTCCGTACCAGTCATATTCGGGTTTGTAAACCGAACAGATTTCGTCTTGGATGGAACGCTGGAAGCGGTGCCAGGAGGGCCAATGGCCGTCTCCCCTCGAAGTCAGCCCTTCCATCTCGAACCTGAGGAAGCGGTGCAGATTCAAGGAAACCTTACGGGGAGATTCTCCTTGGGCGAGGACATTTCGCTGAGGATCCTGGTATCGCTCCCCGGAAGCCAAGGGATATCCCGTGATTTTTCCCCTTCGGTTATGCCGGACCTCCTTTGGCAGGCTCGGCTCGTAGGGAGAATTACTGCAGCGCCAACGTCGTTTGGACTGGACAACCACAATCCGCGGACCGTGGTCGTGTCCGAAGCTGGCGAGGTATTTTGCTTCGACCGCGACGGGAAGACCTTGTGGAAGCGCTATTTCCCCACCCGCTTCAGCGTTCAACCGGTAGTTGCGAAGCACTGGACGAACACTCCGATGGTAGTCGTCGGCGGGCAGCGTGGAAATGTGTGGGCCATGGACGCTGATGGTGCGGACCGGTGGGAGACCCACGTCGGCTCCGGTGGCACCGTAAGCGCAATCCGGGCGGCGCAACTGGATTCGTTTCCCGGCGACGAGCTAGTGCTCGCGCGGTCGGACGGGAGTGTAACAGCATTGGCTTCGAATGGCCGGACACTATGGACTCATCCGTCGGAGGGCGGAAAGGCTTATATGACGATCGCGAATGGTGAGGGGGACGGTTATGACCAGATCGTATCGGTGTGGGATGATGCGCCATTCGCCGCAGTTTGTATACACGAGCGGGGAGCAATTCGATGGCAGACCACGCTTCCCGATATGCCGACGTGCCCACCGGCAGTGGCAGACTTGAACAGGGATGGACAGAAGGAAATCGTGGTTGGAATCCAAGAGGACCCGAATCGGAATTCGAGGATACTTGGGGACGGACGGAAAGAAGTCGTGGTTGGAATCCAAAGGAGCGGGCTGCTTCTTCTGGACGCCTCGAGTGGGAGCGTCCAGAACACAACTTCATTGCCAGTGGGGACGACCGCATTGGACGTCACGAGCGCAGATGTTGCCGCTGCGGAAGGACAGGAATTGCTGGTGGCCACGAACGCAGGCATCTATTGCCTGTCGGCAAACGGGACTACGCTCTGGTCCGCAGGAATTCCCACCACTGGTGGGTTGGTGGCGGAAAAATACCGAGAGCGCACCGTAATCCTCGTTCCTGGTACCGACGGAGCACTGTATGGTCTCTCATCGGAAGGCGATATTCTATGGAACGACACCTATTCGCCCGTACCAATCACAGGTATTGCAGCCATGGCCGGAATGGACGGCGCCGCCGGATACGTCTGTACCACCTGGGACGGTGCCGTTCGCGCCCTGTCGTCAGGATATTGACATTGCGGGCCACGGAACCCCGGGGCTGGTATGATATACTTCGTGCAGGGATGAAGTATCAGGCGAGGTCGGGGCCGGCGTTCGCGTTATGAGGACGTAATGGGAAACGCCGAGGAAGGTAATTATGGTGGACACGTGCGAGACTTCTATCAGTCCAAAGTAGCCATAAATCCTGCGGAAGAGGCGTGTGAATTTCAGGGTGGCTGCCATCTTTCGAGTCCGGTTGCCGGGCAGGTATGACGGGAGGAGCGGACATGCGTAAATCCTGGTTTGTTACGACGTTAGCGCTGGTCGCGTTGGGGATGTCGGGATGCCCTTGGTGGTTTCAGCCGCGCAAGCAGCAGTTCACGAATGCGGATCGGTCGGCGGGGTGGCGGTACGGAGACCAGTTGGACGGGATTGGCGGCGCTCCAGCCGAGGGAACGGACGGGGGCGCGACGGCACCACGCGAAGTCGTCGAGCCGGACGTCACCCGACGGGTGGACAGCCTGCTATTCGTCCTGAATCAATATCGGGGACTGACACTGGTGGACTTGAATTCGGAGCAGATTGTCGCCCAATTGCCGACCTACGGGTATCCGCGCGACCTTTACGTGGACGGTACGCGCGCGTACGTGCTGGTCGCCTACGCGACCGATTACACCACGCAGGGTAATACAATATCTTTTTCTATAAAGTCGCGCTTGTACGTGGTAGACATTTCGCAGCCGGAAGCGGCCGCAATTCTGGGGACGTTTGCCCTCGAAGGCGACTTGGTGGACAGCCGGCTTGTGGGGGATGTGTTGTATGCGGTGGGGGCGGAATATCAGTGGTACTGGATCGAACCGGTCGTCGGGGGCGCCGAACCGGCAGTGAACAAGGTGATGGGCAACTCGTGGGTCACCAGTGTCAACGTTGCTGATCCAAGCCATATTTTCGAGGCGGACCAGATTTCATTCCCCGGCACCGGCAACGTCATACAGGCTACTTCGTCGGCCATTTTTGTGGCAGCGGCGGATTGGTACGCGGGGGACTCGTCCGTTACGTACGTGGATATCAGCGACCCGGCCGGCACAATGGCGGTACGCGGGACCGTGTCCGTGCGGGGTCAGATCGCGGACCGATTCAAGATGGATGTGTACAACGGTGTGCTGCGGGTGGTTTCAAGCGCTTGGGAAGACACGCGGCTGGTCTACATCACGACCGTGGACTTGAGTAATCCGGACCAACTGACGGTGCTGGCGGAAACCGACTTCGAGCGGGCGCGCGGCGATGCGCTGTTCGCCACGCGATTCGATGGAAACCGCGCGTATGTCGTGACGTACTTCATGGTGGACCCATTGTTTGTGCTCGACTTGTCCGATCCGGCCAATCCGCAGGTGTCGGGCGTGCTGGAAGTGCCGGGCTGGTCCACGCATATCGAGCCGCAGGGCGACCGGCTGATCGCGCTGGGTGTGGATGTCACCGATGGTCGGAGGGTAAGCGTCAGCTTGTTTGACGTCGCCGACCCGGCGAATCCTTCGCTGGTGGACCGCGTGAGTTTCGGCGATCAATGGAGTTGGTCCTCGGCTTACAGCGATGTGAAAGCATTCACGGTGCTGGACGACGTGATTATCGTGCCGTTCAGCGGCTGGACGGACACTTTCGGTGGGTACGAGCGTCTGCAGTTCGTTTCCTACACCGCGCAAGACTTGGCGTCGCGCGGCTACGTGGACGTGAATGGCGCCGTATTGCGTTCGTTCGAATACGACGGCGCTTTCTACGGCGTCACGTCGGAACAACTCGTCACGATTGACGGCGCGAATCTGGACCAGCCCACCGTTACCGGACGACTCGTGCTCGCCGAGAACGTGACCGACTTCGTGGAATTGTCCTCGACGCTCGGCGCGGAGATTATTACTCGCTACGACACCGGGGTCACCCTGGTGAAGACCGTCGGCCTTCCGCTGAAGTCGTTAGGCGAAGTGGAAGTCAACGTGGGGAGCATGGTGGACACATATACCTATGGCGACACAGTCGTCGTAGTGGGTGCGGTGTGGAACGAAGCCCCACATTATTTCGTGGCCATTATAGACTGTTCGGACCCGGCCCTTCCCGCGGTAGCCAGCACCGTGAAAGTTGACGTCCAGCCGCACGTCGGCTACTGGTGGCCTTTGCCTTATGACGTGGCCGTGGCCGGACCGGGCGGCGTAGACATGGGCGGAGGCGCGGTCGGTAGCAGTGGCGGTGTCGCGCCCGATGCATCCAGTGGAAAACTACTCGCGCCCTGGTGGTTCCCGGTCGTTCCCCAGGAATCCACGTTCCTGTTTGGAGATCGCTTGGTTCTGCGATGTGTGGCGGATCATTTCGATACGGTGTTCGGAGACAGCACCCCGTACGAGGGGTTGGCCGTGGTCAATCTAGCGACACCGGCTTGGGATTCAACGATCGGGTTGGGATTCGAAAACATTCAGAGCCTCGATGCGGCGGGAAGCAAGCTTTATCTTGGCACGAAAGACAGCGCAGGGCGCGATCTCACCGGCCCGCTCGCCTCGTTATACCTCACGGAAATTGACGTGGCGGGGCCGAGTGCCGGGCCTTCGGTAAACGTGCCGGGTCTGTTTGTTCAATACGATCCGGCTGGCGACTTGCTGGTGGTGAAGGATGAGCAATGGGAATTCGGCGGTGTGGTGGACACCAGTCTGCGGAGCATGTCCTGGAACGGGTCGGGGTCTGTTACGCTCATAGACCGCGTGAGCCTGCCGCCGGGCACCAGCCAGGTCTTGGGACGTGCGAGCAAGGTCTACGTTGACGCGTACGATTCCGGCTATCGGTTGTACGCCGTCTCCGTGGCCGCCTCGGGCGACCTCAGCTTGAGCGAAGGTGTGCTCGTCACCGACCAGTGGGGCAGCCTTTTGGATGGCCACGAGAACAGTGCCTACTTGACGATTGGCGGCGGGGCCATCGTACGCTACGATGTCTCGGGCGCGCCGACGCTCGGGGAGATCGTCCAAGTTATGGGCACGCCCATGCGGCTCCGTTTCGGCGCTGACGCGGCCTATGCTCCGTTGGGTTATTTTGGCCTGGTGGAGTTAAGCTTATAGGCCATTGTGCCACGAGACACGAAAGAGAATCGCTCCGCAATCCCAGCTTGCCTCTTGCTAGTTGCCCTGAACATCCTTTGTTTTGGGCAGCTACGCGATTGTGACTTCATCCAGTATTACGACGATCAATTGTATGTCACGTCGAATCCGGCCGTGTTGCAGGGGCGGACGCAGGCAAGAAGTGAACCTATTTCCGAGTCGGTGGAGACTCGGCTTTCGCCACTGAGCCCGCCGATATCGGTGGTTCCGAGGCCGGAACCGCAGGCGCCGGACGACGTTGGGCTCGCAAGAAGATGATGTTCTCGAGCATCGCCCAGCCGTACCAGACCAAGCCGGCCACGACGAATCCCGCCAAGGCCGAGATGAGAAGCATCAGAGCGGTCTGCATCGTCGTCACTCCTCCGCGTCGTCACCGTGCGGCACCAGCGGCGGCACGTTTTCCTTCGTCGGTTCCTGGGCCGGGGCAGTAGGAGCAGGCACCGCCTGTCGGAGTTGTTCGCGAAGGGATTGAAGCTCCAGTTGAAGCACTTTGATTTGCTCAGAAAGTACCGAATTACTTTCACGCAGTGCCCGGTTAGTCTCGACGAGCGCCTCGTTGGCTTCGCGGAGCCGTTTGATTGAGTCCTCGGTGCCGGCTAAAGCACTGGACCCGGCGCTTTTAGCTTTGTCGGACTTGTCGGAGCGGTCGGACGTGTCCGACGTGTCGGGCTTTTTGCCTTTGGGCGGGGGCTCGTCCGTGGCGGCAAGAGCGATTCCGTCAAACCAGGCCGTACCTTGTCCCTTGAGGACACAACGCACGACCAGAAAATCGGTACCCACGGGCACTTTCGCGCGAGTGGTCACGGTGGTCCAATCCTTGGTACCGGTCAACCGGGAATTGTCGCCGGTTGAGAAGACGCGGAGAATGCGGGCCGGGTCACGTTGCCAACATTGTAGCCAGAGGGCGGCTTCAGTGACGTCCGTGGTCTTGACACTGCCGGACAGAGTCAACTCCATGCCGATGTAGTCCGAAACGAGGTTCTGACTCCAATTGTTGGCCGGTTCTTTCTCATAACTCCTAGGGTTATGAAGGGCGACGCAGCGGCTGCCCTCGAAGCCCCCCGTATCGTCGAGCCGGGCGTAAGCGCCTTCCATGGGTGAAACGGACTGTCGCCAATGCGCCGGGTAACCGGATTCGACTTCCTCAAAACTGGGGTTTTTGAGGAGGTTTTCGGCGCCTGCCGCCAGGCACGCCGTTATCGTCAACCCCAACCCCCATCGCCTGCAACTGAACACAAGTCTGATTCCTCGTGCGCCCCTAACGCGAGTATCCAATGGCGTTCGGGATTTGGCACGACTCATTGCTCGTTGCTCATTACTATTCACTCGTCACTCGGTACTTCCGCCACAGGCGGACTCATTGCTAATTGG
Organism: Candidatus Hydrogenedentota bacterium; assembly: GCA_016209895.1. Classification (GTDB taxonomy): domain Bacteria; phylum Hydrogenedentota; class Hydrogenedentia; order Hydrogenedentales; family SLHB01; genus JACQVH01. The sequence continues at coordinate 9,242 of JACQVH010000288.1, forward strand.
TGCGCAGACCTTGAATACGGAGCCTGAGGTCCTTCGGGCTCGTGGCGTTCTGAAGCGCGACTTCGGCCGAGATTCGACCTTCCTTGTAGAGTTCGTACAACGCCTGGTCGAACGTCTGCATTCCGTATTGATCATGCCCGTCCTCGATCAGCTTGACAATATCCTTGAATCCCTTGCCTTGCTCGATAAACTCGCGGACGGTACGGTTCCCGATAAGAATTTCTGCGGCCACGCAACGTCCCTCGCTGTCCTTGATGGGCATCAGCCGTTGTGAGACGACCGCGCGCAGCACACTGGCGAGTTGTTTCCGCACCTGGAGTTGCTGGTGCGGCTCGAAGAAGTCCATGATGCGGTTCAAGGTTTCGACCGCGTCCACGGTATGCAGCGTCGAGAACACCAGGTGGCCGGTTTCCGCGGAGGCCAGCGAGGTCCGCACCGTCTCGGCGTCGCGCATTTCTCCGATGAGGATTACATCGGGGTCCTGGCGTAATGCGCCACGCAGGGCATTGGGGAAAGAAAGCGTGTCGTGGCCGATCTCACGCTGGGTGATAATGGCCTTCTTATCTTCGTGCACGAATTCCAACGGGTCCTCGATCGTCACCACGTGGAGGGGCCGGGTTTCATTAATCTCTTCGATCATCGCGGCGAGCGTGGTGGATTTTCCGCTCCCCGTGACCCCCGTCACTAGAACCAAACCGTTGGCATTGTTGCAGATGCGCTTCAACACTTTGGGTAGTCCCAAGTCGTCAACTTTCTGCACGTGAAGTGGAATTACGCGCAAAACGATGCGCGTGTTGCCGTCGTCCTTACAGGCGTTCACGCGAAACCGGGCCGTGCCTTCGAGCATGTAGGAAAAGTCCAATTCCATGAGTTTCTTGAACTTCTCGACGTCGCTCGGCGCGGCGATATTCTGAAGCAACTCAGAGACGTCGCGTTCCGTCAGCGGCTCACCGGGAAGACGAATGAGATCGCCGTCCACGCGGTAAATGGGTGGGCAGCCTACCTTCAGGTGAATATCCGAAGCCCTTCGATCCAATGCGCCTTTCATCAGTTCCTGCATCGTCATGAGCGATTCTCCTTGCCGACCTGGTCACGCCTTCGGCCGCGCCGTAGGTGCATATCCCCCAAATCAAGTTTGGGGGCGCCACCCGGCCGCCGCTCGGCCGTGGACCCTATGATATCAAGGGCCACCATCCGCGCGAAAGTAAATCTTACCGGGCAATTCAGGCCAGTGGAACGGTGGGCACGGCGCTGGAACGGAGGTCGCCGACCAGTCCGCGGGCGAGGCGTGAATCGGCGGCGGCGGCGATCATGGCGCCGTTGTCCACGCACAATGCGAGCGGCGGAATGCTGACCGGTACATCCAACTCTGAGGCGATACGGTGTCGCAACAAGCGATTTGCGGCCACACCGCCGGCCACTACGAGCCGCGGGGCGTCGAGTTGCTGCACCGCGCGCTTGGTCTTAATCATGAGTATATCAATGGCGGCATACTGAAAGCTGGCCGCCACATCGGGAACCGACGGGTGTCCTTTGCGCAATTCGTAGAGCACGGCGGTCTTGAGGCCGCTGTAGCTGAAGTCG
>JACQVH010000277.1 GCA_016209895.1 Candidatus Hydrogenedentota bacterium
GCGTCAAACGAAGGGTCAACCCCTTTCCGGGCCCCCCAAAGACCGGCTCGCGTGCCTTGCCAAAGTGTATTCGCTGGGAAATGCTTAAGTGAATGGTAATGGCCTTCAGCCTTCATACTTCACACTTCTAACTTCCCACCTTTTTCCCTTCCGCATCGTATTTAAAGAATCCTTCTCCGCTCTTTTTCCCGAGCTTGCCGGCCTTAACCATTTTTTCGAGCAGCGGCGACGGCGGCAGCATTCCTTGCGGGTCATACTCGTGCATCACGCGGGCAGCGTTGAGGGCGATATCAAGCCCCGCCAAGTCCGCAATGCCGAGCGGCCCCATCCGCATGTTGAACCCGTCGCACATGCCGCGATCAATGTCCTCGGCGGAGCCCGCCCCGATTTCGAGCAAATGAACGGCCTGGGTAAGCATCACGCCGAAGACGCGGTTCATCAGGAATCCGGGGACATCTTTCTTCACTACGATCGAATTCTTTCCCAGGGTTCGGGTGAATTCCAGGATGGTGTTGAGTGTTTCCTCGGATGTTTTCGGAGTGGGAATGACCTCGACCAGGCGCATGAGCGGTACCGGCCCGAAGAAATGAGTACCGATTACCCGGTCCGGCCGTTGTGTAGCCAGGCTGAGCACCGTGATCGGAATCGTCGAGGTGTTGGAGCCAATGATGGTGTGGGGCGCACAGTACGGCTCCAGTTTGTTCAACACCGCCTGCTTCACCGGGACCTCTTCATATACGGCCTCGATGATCAGGTCCGCACTACGAACCAAGTCCAACGACGTTCCGGTGCGGATGCGGCCCAGCACCGTTTCGACGGAATCTTCGATCCGCTTCGCCGACACCAGCTTGCCGACGGACCAAGCAATACCCTCACGCGCTTTCGTCAGGCGCGCCTCATCTACGTCCACCAGCGCGACGCCGCGTCCCGCTTGTGCGCAGACTTGGGCAATCCCACTCCCCATGAAACCCGCGCCAACTACCGCTACCGTCTGAATCTGCATCACGATCCCTCCCGCCGCACGGGTGCTGCACCCGCGACATTCATACTTAGGCCAGATAACCGCCATCCACAGTGATGACGGCCCCGGTCGTGTAACTCGAAGCGTCGGAGGCGAGATACAGGGCGGCGCCTACGATCTCCGAGGGCTGCGCGTGGCGACCCAGGGCGGTACGCTCGACGAAGGCGTGGAGAATTTCCGGGGTGTCAATCAGAACTTTTGCAAAACGTGTTTCCGTAAGCCCCGGACAGATGGCGTTGCACCGCACGCCGGCCCCGCCCATCTCCTTGGCAAAGGCTTTCGTCATCATGATCACCGCCGCCTTGGTCATGGCGTAAATCGCCTGCATCAGCGGCGGCGAGATGCCCGCAATCGAGGCGATGTTAATGATCGAACCGCTGCGCTGCGCCACCATGAATTTCGCCGCACGCTGGGCCATCAGGAAGTATCCCTTAACATTGACTTCGAAGGTCTTGTCAAAGACTGCCTCGGTAGCTTCCACGACCGGCCCAAAGTACGGGTTGGTCGCCGCGTTATTGACCAGGACGTCCACTCGGCCCAACTCCTGCTCGACCCGCGAAAACAACGCATCAATGGCGGCCGCCTGACCTGTGTGACACGCGATTGCCAAGGCCTGTCCGCCGGCACCTTGAATCGCCTCGGCTACGGCATCCAGCGCCTCCTGTTTCCGTGACGCCAGCACGACCGTGGCACCGCTCGAGCTCATTCCGCGCGCAATCGCCTCGCCGATCCCACGGCTCGCCCCGGTAACAATCGCAACTTTTCCCGACAAATCAAGATATGCTGACATTGCTGGTTCCTGGTTCTCAGTCCCTGGTTTCCAGTTTCCGGTTTCCGGTTTCCGGTTTCCAGTTTCCGGCTATGATTTGGCCTTGTTACTCGGAACTCGGTACTACTACTTCTTGCCCATCAAATGGCAAAGGATATACCGGTCCAGTTCTTCGTAGTCGCGCGCGCGGATTAGTTGCGCTTCGAGCTTCCGGTCCAGCGTGGAGACCTTTTCCAAGAGGTTCAAAAAGGTCTGTCGGCTGTTGGCGAGGTGCTTATACGACGCCGTTTGCTTCGTCGTGCGCATGGCCTTTACATCCAGGCCCACCCATTCGCCATTCCGACCGTATCCATACTCTTCCAGCACGCGCACCTGATTGAATGCGTGCCGCAGGTTATATGACCCGAAGCTCTTATCTTCGTCGAACTTGAGGCCACCTTGATCGTTGAGGTGGACGCTCCACAACTTGCCGTGCGCGAGGGCGTAACCCATGTCGTCAGACGGATCGAGGCCCGCCAGAATCGAGTGCGCGGTCTCGACGAGCACCCCCACCCGCGACGAGTCACAGGTGATGTAGGTCATACCGACCGCATGGCCGATGGTAGAGATGATCGAGCTGTCCATGGGCTCATTGGGCTTGGGTTCGATAAGTATGCGGAGCCGGGGATCATACTCCAGGAGCGCGTCCAGGGCGTCCCGAATCTGCAGTACTTGAGTTCGCGCGTTCTTGCTCTCCCGGATGTAGGTCCCTTCCCGCGCCAGCCACACCACCATCCATGAAGCCTCCAACTCGTTGTTGATGTCCACGCAAATCTTCGTGCGTTCGATTGCGTAATGGCGGCACTTCGGATCGTTGCTGGTGAAGGCCCCGTCAATGGTCTGCGGCGAAAACCACAGGCGCGGGGCGACGAATTCCGCCTCGAGTCCTTCGCTGTCCAGGAGGCGTTTGACCCGCCTGGCCTCCTTCATGATTTGGGCGTGGGATTTCGCATCCAGGTCGGGCACCACGTCGTCGTCGTGGAATTGGACCCCGTCGAATCCAAGGTTCTTGATCTCGCGGATCTTCCGGGTCAATGGAACCGTGCGGCGCACCTCCGGACCGAAGGGGTCGGCCCCCTCGCTGACGTTCCACGGGCCGCATGAAAACCGATATTGACCGCGTATTTTGGGCATACTTCTTCTCCTTCCTGCATTTGGTCGCGCCAAGAGAGGAAAGTAGGATACCCACCGCCGGACAATGAGTCAACCACGGAAACCATCAGCCCGCGCCCGGAGTCTCAGTCTACGTAGGAATGTGATTGTGGGTCACAAAGGCGGACCCGGAACCTTTCGAGAGGAGCGGTGTTACTATGCATATGGGACGAGGTGTCATTCTGGGGTTGGTCGCACTCTCATTGGGTGCCGTCGCCGGGGTGGCGGCAATGCAGGTCCGTCTGGGGCCGAGGTTGGTTGCCGCTCAAACCGACCTGGAACGTATTTCCCAAGAGCTCACCGTGGCGCGGGCCAAGGCGCAGGATTCCACGCAACTTGCCGAGTCACTGAACAAGAAGGTGGCCTCGCTGCAGGAAGAGTTGAAGAATTTGACCGAGGCCGCTGCAACCATGCCGCCCGCGTTGGCCGAAGAGTTGTCCCTGTCCTCAGAGTTCGCGGCGGTTGACGAGCCGGCGGCGGACCCCGATGCGGCTCCTGAGCAACCTTCCGCCGCAACCGCGGACGCCTCTGCGGAAGAAGGGGATGACTCGAGGCGAAATCGTGAACGGCCAAGTCGGGAAGAACGCGAGGCGCGTCGTCGGGAGCTCGAGGAACAAATGCAGAACCGGGTCCAGGACTTCTTTGGTACGGAACTTCAGCGCGCGCCGGACCAAGCCACTCAGGAACGTCTCGCCAACTTGCACCAATACGCGGATCAACTGATGGACGTCGGCCGGCAACTGCGCGACGCCCAGACCGACGAAGAACGAGACGCGCTGCGCGAGGAGTTTTCACAGACCCGGGACGTCGTGCGCGGTCTGGTAGAAGAACAGCAGGATTCGATGATGCGCCAACTGGCCAGTCAATATGGTATCACCGACCCCGAAAAGCAGGCCAACTTCGTGGCCTCCTTGCGCGAGACACAAACCAGCCCGTTCTTCCGGTCGCCAATGTTCATGTTTGGCATGGGCATGGGTTTCGGAGGCGGGGCGCCCGGCCAAGGCGCCGGCGGACGCGGGGGTTTCGGCGGAGGTTACTTCGGCGGCGCTCGCGGTGGCGGTGCGGGGACATCGGCGCCAGCGCAGTAGTCTGAAGACAGAAGTCAGGAGAAGCACGCGTCGCTCCGTAATCTGCCGACCATCTCGTGTTGGCCGATTTTCCTTCTTCCGTCGCCGTGAACTCAGTCTCTCTTGCGGAAGAGGCGGTAGAAACAGAAGACGTTGATGCCGATGATGACGCCCCAGACCAGGATCATGTAGAGCCAACTGCCGCGTGTCATTCTTGAACTTTCTCCTCAAAGTACTTCGGGTGCGTCCGCCACGCATACCGTACCCCGAAGGCTACCAGGACCAGCAAGACCACGATCATGCCTCGGCCCAGCCATAGATAGGGCACGTCGGCCGGGTTCACATCCGTCATCCAGAGCTTTCCTGGAAAACTGTACCACAGCCACCAAGCGAGCAGCCCGAGGGTGTAGAGCGGCGTCACGATTAGCATGACGTAATAGAAAATGCCGGGAACGCGGAAGTCGGCGCCGAAATGGATTTCCTCCCATCCCTTCTTCATGCCGAAAATCCAAGCGAAGACCACTAACTCGATGGCGGCGAACAGCACCAGTCCGAAATCGCCGGCCCAGAAATCGAGCTCGTCGAGAATCCCATGGTGCAGGAATAAGACGACCGGCTGCATCAGCAGAAACGAACCGAGGCCGATAATGATGACGCCGGTCCGTCGCTTCAGGTCCAACTCGTCTTGTAGAAATTGCAGCAGCGGAGTAAACATGGCCACACTCGACGTCAGGCCGGCCAGAAACAGAAGGACAAACCACATCGCACCGAAGACCCGGCCCAACGGCAGCTGCTGGAAGATCACGGGCATGGTTTGGAACCCGATGTCGAAGGTGCTCTGGGCGATGGTGCGCATTTCCGCCACCCCGAAAAAGATCACCGCCGCCGGAATGGCGATGGTGCCGCCCAGGATTACTTCGACGAACTCGTTGGTGGATGCGGCCGTCAGCCCGCTCGCCACGATGTCGTCTTCCTTCTTCAGGTAGCTGGCATAGGTGTGGATCATTCCGAATCCCAGACTCAAGCTGAAGAAGACCTGTCCGGTCGCGGAAATCCAGACCCCGGCGTCTCCCAGCTTTGACCAGTCCACCACGTACAATTGCGCCAGACCGTCGCTCACGGTTCGTCCGTCGAGAGGCGGCAGCGTCAGCACCCGGATGGCCAAGACGACGCCGAGCCCGGCGAGCGTGGGCATGGCATACTTGCATAGAATCTCGATGCCTTTGGAAATACCCCGCGCAAAAACGAGTATATTGATTCCGAAGGTTATCAAGAAAAACAGGTAGGCGTCGGGACTGAACGCGAACGTGCCGGCGCCGATTCCGCGATAACCGTCAGCAAACGCTTTCATCTCCTCGCGGGAAGTCTTGCCCCAGTAGTCACCCATCAACGTGTGCCACGCGTATCCCAGTGACCACGATTCAATATAGATATAATAAATGCCGATAATCGCGGGCAGAACGACGCCGAAGATGCCGAGGTATTTGGAAATGGGATGTTTCCAGAGCCGATGGAACATGCCGGGCGTGCTACCGTGACCGTAGCGCCCACCGTGCCGGCCGATAGACCACTCGATCCACATCAGCGGAATACCGAGCAAGACAAGCGCGAGCAAGTATGGCACCATGAAGGCGCCGCCGGCCGCCGCCGCTTTGCCCGGAAACCGCAGAAAGTTTCCCAGTCCGACCGCGTTTCCGGCCATTGCCATGACCAGCCCGAACCGGGTCACCCAGCGGTCTCTTGCGCCGCCATTCGCCATAGTCCTTCGTCCCTCCGCGTGACCGACTGCGAAAACGTGGCGCGATTATATCGGCGGCAGGATAGGGGGTCAATCCGTACGAAGGATGTCAGAATGCGTCAAGTTGGCCTCTACCACCTAATGCCCTGACGGGCACACTACGAACTCCATCCTCGGCGGAAACCTCGTTCGTAGTGACGCCGTCAGGCGTTTTCGGTAGAACCGACGGCCACCAAGCGATGCGCCGATGGCATCTTTGAAACGAGCGGGCAGATTCATTACTCTATGCTGTGTTCTA
>JACQVH010000273.1 GCA_016209895.1 Candidatus Hydrogenedentota bacterium
AGGTCGAGGAGATCGTCAAGAAGAGCGGAGTGCGGGAGGGCATGGTATTGGTAAGTGCGATGCACATCACCGCCGGCGTGTACGTGAATGACGCGGAGTCGGGATTGATCCGGGACATTGATGAATGGCTCGAAAAACTGGCGCCATTCAACTCGAAATATCGCCATCACCAGACCGGGGAGACCAACGGCGACGCACACCTGAAGAGCCTGTTGGTCCACCACGAGGTGATCGTCCCCATTACGAACGGCGCGCTCGACTTCGGTCCTTGGCAACAAATCTACTATGCCGAATTCGACGGGCAGCGCCGGAAGCGGGTCATTGTGAAGGCAATGGGAGAGTAAGACGATTGTGGATTGTGGATTGCGGACTTACGGGAGGGTGGCGGTGCCGGTGAGCCACCAGTGGTAGAAGCGCCGTTGCGGGCCGGAACTGACAAATCCCGTGTCGCGTAGCGCGCCGGTGAACTGGTCGGCCGTGAACCAGCCCGTAGTCGGATGATCGAACAATTGGCGGATGACCGGCGCCGTTGTGAAAGCTTTCAGGAATTCTTCGTAAAGGAGCGTCCCGCCCGGCTTAAGGACACGGGCGATCTCACGGAGCGCGCCGCGCCAATCGTTCAAATGATGTAGAACTGCGAACTCGACGATAACATCGAAACTTCGGTTCGGGAACGGTAAGTGTTCCGCGTCGCCGACGAACAGAGACACGGCGCCATTCTGGCGCCGCCCCAGTCGGCGGCGGGTGCGGGCTAGTTGTGTCGGATCGTAATCGAAAGCAAAGACACGGTCGGCATGGCCACGGGCCAGAAGGATTTGCGTCCCCGCGCCTTGACCGCAGCCGATCTCGAGGATAGAAAGCCCGGCGAGACCGTGTGGTCGTTCGTGTAGCAGCGGTCGCACCACGCGCGAGAGCATCCGGGCCCGTAGCGGGTTATTAACTGCCGCCTTCTCCAGAAAGTTCAATTTCATAGTGGTTAACCGTATTGTACTCCCGACCGGCGCGATCGAGTGCAAGCCCGAGCTTCGATCACGAATCCGCCACAAGCGGCAAAGCCTCGATTACGAATCCCGATCACGATTACGAAATCTCGAATAGTTGGGGATATACGGAATGGATGTCAATTCATGGTTAGAGAATTTTCATTTCACGGGCGGTTCGTGGCACAATAATGACCGCACGCAACCGGAAACTCCGCCTCTCCCCAGGGGTCACCCCTCATGGTCGGAATACGTGGCGGCGTTGTCTTTTTTTCGAGAACGCGTGACGCTCAGGCACCAACGTCATCAGGAGCTTCAATGAGAACCATACACGTAGAACTGCCGGATGGGGCGCGGCGCGAATTGGCCGCCGGGTCTACCGCGCTTAGTTTGGCGGAAGCCATTAGCCGCCGTCTCGCCACGGAAGCGACCGGAGCGCGGATCAACGGTCAAGTGCTGAGTTTGACGACGCCTCTCCGCGATGGCGACAACGTCGAAATCCTGACGTTTGACTCGCGTGAGGGCCAGGACGTGTTTCGGCACAGCGCAGCCCACCTGATGGCCTCGGCCATCATGCGCCTGCGGCCGTGCACGAAGCTGGCCATTGGCCCCGCGATCGAAGACGGATTCTATTACGATATCGAAACCGAACCGCCGCTGACCGAAGAAGACTTTCCGGCCATCGAGCAGGAAATGGAACGGATTGTCCACGAAGATTCGCCCTTTCTCCGACACGAGGTGTCGAAAAAAAAGGCTATTGAGTTTTTCACCGAGCGTCAAGACCCGTACAAGCTGGAACTCATTGAGGGCTTGGAAGACGGCACGATTACATACTACCAACATGGCGAGTTCGTGGACCTGTGTCGCGGCCCACACCTGCCGTCCACGGGCCGCATCAGAGCTTTCAAGTTACTTAGCCTGGCCGGTGCATATTGGCGCGGCGACGAGCATCGGCAGATGCTCCAGCGTGTGTACGGGACGGCGTTTCCCAGCAAGAAGGACTTGGACGAGCACCTTCATCGTCTGGCCGAAGCCGAGAAACGCGACCACCGCCGGCTCGGGAAGCAACTGGACCTTTTTAGCTTTCATTCCGCGGGTCCGGGTTTTCCTTTCTTCCATCCGAAGGGAATGATCGTTCTCAACGAGCTACTTCAATTCTGGCGGGAAGAACACCGCAAGCGCGGCTACAGCGAAATCCGCACCCCGATCGTGCTCGACCAAGCGCTGTGGCAACAGTCCGGCCACTGGGACCATTACCGGGAGAATATGTACTTCACGCAGATTGACGAGCGGGATTTCGCCATTAAGCCGATGAATTGCCCGGGGGCGATGCTCATTTACAAGACGGCCTTGCGCAGCTACCGCGACCTGCCGATGCGGCTCGCCGAGTTGGGAACCGTCCATCGGCACGAAAAATCCGGCGTGTTGCACGGACTGTCCCGCGTCCGCATGTTTACCCAGGACGATGCCCACATTTTCCTGACCGTGGACCAAATTCAAGACGAGGTCGTCTCGCTGATTGACTTTGTCGCCTCGATGTATCAGGTGTTCGGACTCGAATATACGGTGGAGTTGAGCACGCGTCCCGAAAAATCCATCGGCACCGACGAGATGTGGGAACATGCCACGACCGCGCTGCGGAATGCGCTGAACGTCAAAGGTCTGACTTACAAGGTGAATGAAGGGGACGGGGCCTTTTACGGCCCTAAGATTGATTTCCACGTCCGCGATTCCTTGAAGCGTTCCTGGCAATGCGCGACCATCCAACTCGATTATGGGATGCCGGACAAATTCGAACTCGAATACGCCGGACCGGACGGAGCGATGCATCGGCCGGTCATTATTCATCGTGTAGTGTACGGCGCGATCGAGCGGTTCCTCAGTATTCTCATCGAACATTTCGCGGGCGCTTTCCCGACGTGGCTGGCCCCGGTACAGGTCGTTGTCATCCCAGTTTCCGACGCCTACGGCGACTATGCGCACTCGGTTGCTCGACGTCTCTTCGAACTCGGATTGCGGGTCGAAGCGGACCTGAGCACCGAGTCCATGAAATACAAGATTCGGCTGGCGCAAACCCGTCAAGTGCCCTATATGCTGATCGTGGGCGAACGGGAGCGCAGCGCCGGTGCGGTCGCAGTTCGCCATCGCCGCAAGGGCGACCTCGGTGGGATGCCGCTCGAGGAGTACATCGCACTTCTGCAAAACGAGGTAGCAACCCGCGCCCTCGATGTGTAGATAGTTCCGAGTTCCGAGTGTGGAGTTGGGGCTTAGACGTGTGAGTGTGGGAGCGCGCGCCCTTGCGCGCTGTGTAGTGACCTGGGAATCGGGATTCTCGCCGTGCTTGACAAACTGGCCCTGTTCCAGTCAATTTAGATATCGAAGCCCCTTGGCGCCGACACACCGATCAGGAGGAGGTCTGACGTATGGTTCGAGCCACCAGTTCCGCCTGCATCAATCACCCCAGTATTGAGGCCACGGCGCGCTGTAAACAATGCAATACGCCCGTGTGCGGCGCGTGTCGCATTTCCGCGGGCAGCGGGTTCTTTTGCAGCGAAGAATGCAAGAACAAGTATGAGCAATTTGTACAAAGAGCCCAGCAGTTGGAGCGAATGCGCCGGCCTTCCATCGGAATTTCGCGCCGGCTGGGGCGGTTGATCGGCAAGCTGGTCATCTACGCTATCGTGGTCTTATTCTTTGGACTGGTGGCTACGAATTTCGGCGTTCGTATCCCCATCTTGAGCGATATTGTCCAGCGATTGATTGCCGCATTCGGTTGACAGGAGAGGCGTCGTAACCCCAATTACCCGATTGGGAATCCCGCCTGTTGATCGTCGCCTTCGGATGAGAGGAGAGGCTTCATGGACCTCAGCAAATTCAAATGGCCGGTCATTATTCTCGTGGTCGTAGTCGTATTATGGCTTATGAGCAATGGGGGCGTAGACTACATGTTCCGGAGTTTTACCGAAAATACGCCTGGCGAGGATGCCGCGCGCGACGCCGCGGACGAAAGTGGACTCTCCAAGTTGGGCGGCTTCCTGATGTACACCTTCCGGTACGAGAAGGCGATGAAAGTGTTTGAGGTGGCCATTGAACGCTATCCCAATGGACCGAACCGGATTTACAACTACTATCGCTTGGCTAAGTGCTACGAGAAAATGGATCGCTACGCCGAGTCCTCCAATATCTTACGCGACCTGATGTATATGGGCGCTCACGACAAGGACGACCGAGTCCCTCAGTACGATGTCCTTAAACTGCGCCGGGACAAGCTGATCGAGGTGCATGAGTTGGGTGAAATCCGGTAAAGGGGGGCCGCTTCCGGTGCTCGAGCGGGTCGCCGGTCGAATCCCGGTCATCGAAAGCCTGCGGGCGGGTCGTCGGAAGGCGCACCGGCTCTTTCTACTTCGCGATGCGAGAGACCTCGGTCCGGTGCGTACGGCTGCGGCCGAGCTGCCGATTACGGAGTGTTCCCGCGCTGAACTGGACCGTCTGGCCAAGGGCGTGGTCCATCAGGGGGCGGTTCTCGAAGCCGATCCCTTACCGGTTTTCGACGTTCACGAATGGCAGGCGCAGCCGTTTCCTGACGACGCGATCGTGGTGGTCCTCGACGGCGTAGAAGACCCGCACAACTTCGGCGCGATCGTGCGTTCGGCCGTGGCCTGCGGTGTGCGTGGCATCGTGTTCGGAATGGATCGCGCGGCGCCAATCTCGACGGCCGCAGTTAAGGCCGCGGCCGGCGCGATGGAATACGTTGACTTGGTGCAAGCGGCAAATCTGGTACGCAGTATCGAGGCGCTCAAGCGCGCCGGTTTTTGGACCGCCGCCCTGGAAGCCACCGCGTCGCAGACGCTTTGGGATGCCGACCTTACGGGGAAAACTGCGCTGGTCATCGGCAGCGAAGGCAAAGGCATCCGTCGCCTCGTGCGGGAACGCTGCGATATGCGGTTGCGCATCCCGCTCGTCGGCGCGATCCGAACACTCAACGCGTCGGTCAGCGCGGCCATTGCCCTGGTCGAATGCATTCGGCAAAAAAGCAATAGGCCGTGATCCTCGTTCTGGGAAAAGGGCCGAGCAAGGCACGCGAGGACGCGCGCCCGCCCATGCGCGTCTCCCCGCAATCGGAGGCGTCTGCTCGTGGCCAAATGCGTTTCAGAGGCCGTACAATTCGCCGTATTTTCCGGTCAGATACGTCAAGAACGGCTCGTTGCTCGGCGTTTGGCCGGAGGCATCGCGAACGAGTTCGCCGGCGGTCTTGCGCCGGCCGTATTGGTGAATGTGGGTCCGAAGCCAACTTAGCAAGGGCCGGAAGTCGCCGTGCTCGACGTGACTCCATAAGTCGGGGATATCGCGCAGTATCGCCTCGAAAAGTTGGGCGGCATACAGGTTGCCCAGGGCGTACGTCGGGAAATAGCCCACAGCACCATGGGACCAGTGGATGTCCTGCAGACAACCGCGCGCGTCGTCCGGCACGGCCAGACCGAGATACTCCGTAATCTTGGCGTTCCAGAATTCCGGAATTTCCGATACCTTCGCCTGTCCTTCGATCAGTGCTCGCTCAATCTCGAAACGTACGATGATGTGCAGGTTGTAGGTGCATTCATCCGCCTCGACGCGGATGAGGGACGGATGGACGCGATTCAACGCGCGGTACACGTCTTCCGCTTCCACGCCGGCAAGTTGTGAAGGAAAGTGCTCGCGCAGCATCGGCGTATAGTAATTCCAGAACGGGAGGCTTCGTCCGATCATGTTCTCCCAGAGACGCGATTGTGACTCGTGGATTCCAAGTGAAGGTCCGGCCGCCAGCGTGGTGCGGCGATCTTTTTCTTGGAACCCCTGGTCGTACAGCGCGTGGCCGCCCTCGTGCAGCGAAGCCGTCAAACCGTCGAAAAGTCTGTCCGGGCTCAAGCGCGTGGTGACGCGCACGTCCTCAAGGCCCATTTCCATCGTGAACGGGTGCACGGACCGGTCCTGCCGGCCCGCGGCGAAGTTGTAGCCCATGTCGCGTAGCACGCGCACCGACATATCCCATCGTGCGGACTCTTCCCAATTTCCTTTGAGCCATTCCGGATCGTCGCCCTCGGGCTTTGCCACGATCCGTGCCACGAGCGCGCTCAGGCGCGGGGCGAGTTCGGTGAAGAGACGATGCAACTCACTTGCCGTCATCCCGCGTTCGAAGTCCTCGACCAGTGCGTCGTAGGGAGAGTCCGCGTATCCCAGGTAATCGGCCTTCTGCCGCACCAATCCGACGATTTTCTCGAGGTGCGGCTGGAAAACCGCGAACTGCGATTCTTTGCGCGCCGTCACCCACGCCTCATACGCTTGACTGCTCGTCTCCTCGAATTCCTTGACGAAACTTTCGGGGAGTTTCGCCGCGCGGGTTACATCGTAAAGCGTTTCGGAGACGAGCTTGGCATCATCGGCATCGAGTTGGTCGGAAGAATCGTTCAACTCGTGCAATATTCGGCCCAGTTCAGGAGCAGTCAACAGCCGATGACCGATGGCCGAGAGCGTCGCCAGTTGTTGGCCGCGGCCCGACGCAGCTTTCGGCGGCATATAGGTCTCCTGGTCCCAACGCAGCAAACTAATCGCCGCACTGACATCGGCAATCTCGCCGAGCCGGCAACGCAAGTCCCGCAGTTTTTCATGCGACACGGTATGCCTCCTCAATGTAGTGAGATGGAATCGCCTACACGGATTCTGCCGCCGCGCAGGACTTGACCGTAGACCCCGGCCCGGCAGTTGATACTCAATGCCTCGCGCAGACCCCGATACTCTTGGTCCATGCGCTGGCAAGGTCGGGTCTCACCGTGAATCCGCAACTCGGCCTCGCCGACACGGATGATGCGCCCGATCCATGAAGATAAGTCGGCGCCCTCGACCAGTACGTTGGCCCGGCGCGAATACCAGGGCAACTCCGTCCCGATTTCGCGCAATGTGGCCTCCCATTGCTCACGGGATAAGAATGTGACCCCGCGCTTTGTACCCACGGACGCGCTGCCTTTGAGCCCGCCATGTACTATGGTCGTGGCCTCGTGCACTTCCTGCATGGAACCGCCGTGCGCAGTCTTGAGTGCGATACCTGTGACTATGCCGGCTACTTGCATACGCCTCAATCATTCACTACCGCCAATGGCGTTCCATCCCGAGCGATGCTTGCGACGGCGTCTTTGGACCCGGAAACGATCTTCGCGCCGGCTTCTGGTAACGCCAATTCTACGAAGTCAGTGCCCTCCTTCAAGACGACGCTTAAGTTGCCAACTCTTACGGACCGTGCCTGGCACAGGGCGATTCGTTCTATGGCCAGGGGGTTGAAGCTCAACCACGCAATCTGTCCGTCCAGGTGAACGTTGCGGGTAGGATCGACCATTTCGACGGGATGCTCCACATCAGCGAGAAGACATACGTCCCAAAGACCATCTATTCGTCCAATCTCCAGTGCTACCGCGTCACTTGGCAGGGGTTGTCCATCCGTACCCTGCAGCGGAAGCCGACGGATGGTCGCAATGTTGGACTCGTTCTCATACGGCTCGATGACACTGACGAAGGTAGAATCGAGCGGTGGCGAGTCGGCCTGCCGGTGCACGATGAGACGCTGAATCCATTCCGGTGCCCCGCCGTAGAACGTCGTTTCGATCCAGCCGTCGGCAAAGTAGACTTCGGCCCCCGGCGTAAAATCCGTATAACGCAGGTGGATGTTCCGCTCCGGCGCCACGTATTTGTAGTAGTCGTTGATCTTCCAGTCCGCGCTCCAGCCGGGTTGCTGGGCAGTGGCTCGCCGGAAATTCCGCATCTCGGTTTCGTTGCCAACAGGTGAGGCCTCCGCAAAGCTCAGTCCGGAAACCTCCACGGAACCGAAGTGGGAATGGAAGTATTTCGCGTGGTCCTTTCCCCCGACCACGTGAAATACGTCAATGATGTAGGAATCGCGTTCATTCATGTCTGCCAACACTACCGTTCGTTCGTAACGTGCGCTGCCGATCATCTCCGGCGCGGACACGCGGATCGCGCGGAAACGCTGCCCATCGGCCCATAATAGCGTCTTGCCATCGGCCGCTTTTTGATCCTGGCCGTCCACGACGACGGTCACGTGCGCCGCCGTGCGCTTGTACCATAGGGCTTTGGGCGCGCCCCAGCCGCCGTAGCCCACGGGCGGGTAGCCGAAATCCGGAATCAGGTCCAGACCCTTGGCGAAGAAGCCGATGTTCATGCCGTCCATGTGGCTATGGCGGCCGCCGGCGTCGTAGTCAATCCACAGCGCGCGCCGGTCGGGGCCCACGCCGCTGCGCAGAACCGCCAAGCGCCACTGCTGCTTATTCACGCTGCCTTCCTGAATCGCGGTTCCGACTTGGTCAATAACGGCCTGTACGTTGGTCTGAAATACTGCCGGGTCTTCTGCGAAGAGATCATGAGGCAAGCCGTCCGTGCG
Source organism: Candidatus Hydrogenedentota bacterium (assembly GCA_016209895.1). GTDB lineage: Bacteria > Hydrogenedentota > Hydrogenedentia > Hydrogenedentales > SLHB01 > JACQVH01. The sequence continues at coordinate 8,407 of JACQVH010000273.1, forward strand.
CCCATCGTTGCCGCGGTAAAGCATCTGCACGAACGCCGGGTCCTTGGTAAGTTCGTACATGTCCCATAGGAATCGGAACATCGAAGGTTCCGTGCCCGGATTCCTCGAGAAATCCACGCCGGCGTATTGCGGCACTTTCGCGGCAAACGCGCCCGAATCCCCAGAGTTCGGGTAGTACTCGTCGAGACAGTGGGTGTCAATGTGGAAACGATAGGTCTGATGCAGCACCGGATGGCGCTCGTACACCGTGCGAAGGAAATCCGGTTCAAGGCGGCTGAGCTGGGCGAGAATCTCGGAAATTGCCCGCGGCGCAATGGTCGTGTAGCCCGCCAGCCCTTTCTCGCCGCTGAGACCGTCTACGGCCGTGCCCTTCGCCACGATGTCGTCAAGCAACGAAAGCACTTCCTCACGGTTGTTCGGCCAATTGAGCACGGTCTTGATTACCAGCAACGCGAGGTCAGTTCGCGGCTGATTCGATTCAATTCGCTCGCGATGACCCAGGGTGTCCACGAAGATTCGTTCTTCGATATTGCGCCGAATATCGGCCCAGGATTTCTTAGGATTCTCCAGCTTGTATTGGGCAGCTTTCAGGGACAGGAAGCCTACCAGAGCGGATTCCTGCGACTGCGCAGCAGTGAACACACGGTCGTAGGACAGCGCCAGATAACGCACTTCTTCGCACGCATCGTGCCACGTCGAGATTTGACCCCGCGTGCCTTGCGTCGTTTCGTACACATAGCCCTGTTTGCCGAAGTCAAATCCTGGAAAGACGTCCGCCACCCGGTCCAGCAGCAGTGCCGCCTTGTATGCGTAGCGTGCGTCGCCGGTCGCTATGTAGGCGGCGCTTAGATTCACAATCCCGGCATAGATGTGCCGTTTCCACTGGCCGTAGATGAGATAGGCGCCGATGAAGCGCCAGCGATGACCATCCGCGACGTAGCCTTCCCCGTCGTCTACGCCAAAAAGATGCACCGGATCGTTCGGGTCCGGGTGCTCGGTGTTGAACAACAGCTTGCGGTCTGCCCGGTCGGGAACGAAGACCCCGTGTTCATCCAGCCCGGAACGATGGTACGCCGCGAAGTCGTTCTTGGGGAAAGTCTCCTTACAATGCGGACAACGCACTTTCCACGGGAGCCCGAGCGGGTCCATCTCCCAGGTATACATCTTCACGTCCTTCTTGCAGGCCGGGCAATAGCCGTCCGACCACACCATCCAAGAACGGGTGATATTCGGCCCGAACATACTGTTCCACAATTCATCGTCGGACCGGTTCAGCCACGGCGCGGCGCGGTCCACCAATTCTTTTTGCATTGCGGCCGCCCAGGGAAACTTCGCCGCGTTTTCCTGCGCACGTCGCACGATCTCGGGTGTATAGAAGGCGCTTCGATCCTTCATGATTGCCGGTTCCTCCGCTTGCTCCGCCGCGTTCGCGCTGGCCAGGAAGTTCCAGGCCGCGGCCAGACACAGAATTAGTCTTGTTTGGTTGTGCATTCCCATACCCATAGCCCCTACCAACCTTCGCCAGGCCGTCACGTCAATGGGCGGCGACGCGGGACCGCCCCTACAAACGGCATAATGTGCCTTTATCAACAATGCGCAATGAACGCCGATCTTGTCTTTTCTAGAAACGCCGCCTGGTTCGTCGCCCACCACGCATCGGAAAAGATCTCCACCTCGATGTCTCCGGAGAATCCCGCCGCTTCCACCCAGCCGCGAATCTGTCGAATTGGGACGCAGCCGTCGCCCATCAGACCGCGGTCATTCAGTAGATCGCGGGTTGGTGTGCGCCAGTCACAGACGTGAAACGATACTATAGATTTCCCGGCGCGTTGAATCTCCGATTCGAGGTCCGGGTCCCACCACACGTGATACACGTCCACGGTCACACCCACCTGCTCGCTGCTTAGCGACGCCACCATGTCATTGGCTTGACGGAGCGTGTTCACCGCCGAACGTGTGTCGGCGTACATCGGATGCAGCGGCTCGATAGAAAGCTTGACGCCCGCCGCCTGGGCGTGTGGTAGCACCGCGGCGATCCCGTCGAGAATTTGTTTGCGCGACTCACTGAGCGACAGTTCCGGCGACGCGCCGCAAACCAAGACAACCAGCGGCGCACCGATCTCCGCCGCTTCATCAATCGCGCGACGATTGTCATCTATTGCGTCCCGACGCGCCTTTGCGGTCGTCGCAGGAAAGAAGCCGCCACGACACAAACTGACCATGCGCAGACCCGAAGCGCGGAGCAGATTGGCGGCCTCGCGCGCCCCGACCGGTTCGACGTGCTGCCGCCACACCGTAATCGCCGGTACGTCCGCCCGAACGTAACCGGCAATGGCCTCCCGCAACGACCATGGCTTAGTGGTCATAGTATGAATGCAGAGCCGTGAGGTGTCTTGCAATGGCAGTGCCATAACGCAATCTACGCTCCCTACCGTAACTCCGGCACGTCCACCCAACTGTGGGTGCGCCAGGAATCGTAGCCCAGTTCGGCCAGTTGCACGCCTTTTGCGCCTTCCTTGAGATTCCACGGGAAAGGGTCGCCCAACACCACGTGCTTGAGGAAAAGCTGCCACTGCGCCTTGAACGCGTTGTCATACGTTTGATTCGTCGGCATTCTTATCCAACTCCCGTTAAAATCTATCGGGTTGTCAATATCGGGATTCCACACCGGCCGCGGGGTCATCGCATCGTGCTGGACCACGCAATTGCGCAACCCCGCCACGGCCGAGCCGTTGGTACCGTCTACCTGAATGGTGAGGAGATCGTCGCGGCGCACACGGACGCACCACGAAGAATTGAACTGGCACACCACACCCCGGTCGGTCACGAACATCGCGTAGGCCGCGTCTTCCGCCGTGCCAAGGTAGGGACTCTGCTGCTCGTCCCAGCGTTGCGAGACGTGCGTTGCGCCCAAGGCGCACAGCGTCTTGATGCGCCCGAAAAGGTTGTCGATCACGTAGCGCCAGTGGCAGAACATATCGAGAATGATGCCGCCCCCGTCAATCGTCCGATAGTTCCAGGAAGGGCGCTGGGCCGGCTGATGTTCTCCGGAGAAAACCCAGTAGCCGAACTCGCCGCGCACCGCCAGAATTTTGCCGAAAAACCCCGTGTCAACAAGATACTTGAGTTTACGGATACCGGGCAGCCACAGTTTGTCCTGCACGACACCGTGCTTGATCCCCGCCGTTTCGGCAAGGCGATACAAATCCATGGCTTCGCGGGAATTGGTCGCGCTCGGTTTTTCGCAGTAAATCTGTTTGCCGGCGGCGATGGCCTTCTTCACGGCCTCGTAACGGCGCAGGGTAGTTTGCGCGTCAAAGTACACGAGATAACGTTCGTCAGCCAGCGCCGTGTCCAAGTCGGTTGAATAGAGTAACCCGCCATATGCGCTGGAGATGGCGTCCAGCTTCTCGACGTTCCGTCCCATCAGTAGCGGCTCCGGAATGATGGCGTCGCCATTCTCCAGCCGGATACCCCCTTCTTCACGGATCGACAGGATGGACCGGAGCAGATGCTGATTCATGCCCATCCGGCCCGTCACGCCGTTCATGATGATGCCAACCGTGTGAGTGCTCATGGTCTCCAGTTCCTTGGTTTAGAGTCTCTCACCAACAGTATTGTCGTCCGGCATAGTCTCACCGGTTCGACAAATCCGACTAGTCGGACCGGTCCGACGGCACGCCTAGGCCGATTCCCGGTGAACGGTTTCCGGGCTGAACGCGGGGACGCAAATCGCCCAGTATTCCGTCTCGCCATCGAAGGGCGTACTATAGCGAATTCGTTCCCCGGCCGACACCAGCACGACGTCGTCCGGTCCGACCTCAGTGGTCCCGTTGCTATGCTCGATGCGGAGTCGTCCACGCAATACTATCGTAACCTCATCGAATTCGGGCGCTTGAAACGGTTCCGACCAGCCGGACGGCGAAATCATGTGGGCAACGCTGACCGCCCCGGTACCCGTGTTGACCCGGCCAATGAACTCCTCAATCACTTTCCCTCTTGTGCCGTCCGCCGCAACTCGCGTCGGTGTTCCAATCTTTCGAACCATGAGATATCCTCACTAATCAAAGAAGGCGAGATAGTTCCCGCCCTCGGCCAGTCTCTTCAGATACACTGCCAGTTCCAGAGCATGGTAATCACCCCACATGGACGACTCGCCCTGGGGCATCGTCTTGCCCTTCGGAACATAGTCCCAGCCGTTGGGACGATGATAGACCGAGTGCAGGATCAGTCCGTGATGATGCGGACTCTCCGATAAGTACGGCGGCGCGTAAATTGTCCGCGCCACTGTCAACCCGGCCTGATAATACTTTTCCCCAGAGCCTTTTGCGCCCAAAAACCGGCCCAGACGCAGCAACCCCTGCGCCGCGATGACCGCCGCCGAACTATCCACTGGCTCGTAGTCATTATCCGGCTGCGAAGGACGTTCCCGATAATCAGGCATCATGTTCAGACCCGGCGCACCGGTGTCCCAATAGGGAATACCGTCTGCCGCGGTGTTTGCGATGAAGTAATCAGCGGTCACCCGGGCGATCCTCAGCATAATGCGTCCGAGGCTCGCCCGCCCACCGAACAGCTTCAACTGGTCATTCGGGAGAGCCTTGATAAATTCGAGTTGTTCCGCGTAGCCGAGGAGAATCCAGGCCAGCCCGCGGGTCCAGGTGCTGAACGGAGAATAGCCTTGCTGCGTGTTGGGGCAGCGGTAGTTGCCATCCGTAATGTTGAAGATGCTCTCGTGCGCGACGCGTCCGGGAACGTCGTAGGCGTCGCGGCCCTCGCCAAAATACACGTTGTACTGGGCCGTGTTCTGGATATGTTCTATCGCACGGCCGAGCAACGAAATCTTCCGATCATCTTCGCCCATCAAGTAGTGGCCGAGTTGATGGGCCACGGCCAGGACACGGCACGAGCGGATGGTGTCGCTGAATAAGGAATGAGGCCCGTTGAAGGAGTAGATGAAGCCGGTCCCGTCTTTTAGCGTCGTCCAGCGTGCGGCCTGAACGGCGCCGGAAACCTTCAACGCGAGTTCATAGAATCGAATCGCATCTGCGCTCTCCGCACTACGCCCTTCGCGCGCCAAACGACGGAGGTTCCCGTAGGTCGAGATATTGTTGAAGCCGTGGTCATGTACGCCGACGTGGCTGACGTGCGGCGCCATGTAAGCCATCGTATTTGTGCGGCCCAGTTCCAGGAATTCGTCGTCGCCGGTGGCGTCATACATAAGAATCTGACAGCCGAACTGAAACCCCTGCGTCCACTCCGTCCAGCCGCGCGTGGTGTATTTCCCGCGCCGCGTGAAAACGGGGGCGCCCTGCACCGGGTCCCAGTCGCGATGCAAGGTGCGGACCTTTTGTGCCGCGATCTCGAAGAAATGGTCCAGTGCGCCCGACAGACCGCGAAGACGCACTCGATAGTCAACGATCATGCCAAATTGCCTGCCGTTTCTCGCATGGCCCGGATTAGGACGCCGACACACGGTTTGTCGGCCATAATAATGACCGATCCGATGGATGTAAAGCACTGACTCGCACCCTTTCGTCTTCGCTCTCGGTAGTCTACAAATGGTTTGTTGGGTAAACGAATGTGGTACACTGACCACTGATGACCACATATCGAATTGAGTTCACCGACGATGCGAAAAAGGACCTCACCTATTTCACCGCGTTCGAACGAAAGGCAATCCTTGATCAGGTCTCAGCCCAATTGGGGCAGGAACCCTTTATGCTAACTAGGAATAGGAAGGTTTTAAGGGAAAACCCGCTGGCCCCGTGGGTATTGAGAATCGGGAAGTATCGGGTGTTCTATCAAGTAGAAAAGCGGAGTTCCAGAGTTTCCATTGTGGCAATCGGATTCAAGGCGCACAACTTGCTTTATATCAGAGGAAAGGAAATCCGAATATGAAGAGTATCAATCTGGAAACGGAAAAGGTCGAATTGGGCCAACTCCTTCACTATGCCGAGCAAGAACCTGTTCTGCTCGTAACTGAGGACGGCCACGAATTTATCCTGAGCGAGGCCGACGACTTTGACGCGGAAGTCGAGGCTCTGCGCAATAGCCAACGCTTTCAATCGTTCCTGGACACGAGAATGGCGGGCCAGGGTGCGATACCGTTGGAGCAAATTGAAAAAGAAGTCGAGGAAGAACTGAAGTGTCAAGAGGGCCACGTTTAGCGGTTCGTAGCAAGAGTCCTGTGCTCGGGAAAAGTAGCGCCCCCCCCAATTGGCATTCGAGTTATCAGGCCATTCGAGATGATAGGAGAATTGAAATGAGTGCTCTCAATCTGAGGTTACCAGAATCGGTGCACCGACATATTAGAGAAATCGCCAAGCGTGACGGGGTTTCCATTAATCAGTTTATTTCGACGGCGGTCTCGGAGAAGATCTCTGCGATAATGACGGAGGAACACCTTGAAAATCGGGCGAAGAGAGCGAGGAAGGGCGCATTTAAGAAAGTTCTTGACCGTGTTCCGCATCGAAAGCCGCTCCCGGGCGACGAGATGTGACGTTACGCGTTGGCCCGCCGGCTTAGGAGATTAAGCCGGCCGGCGCGGTACTCTTTTCCACAGACCGTTTGCTGCGGGTGCGCTGGAGGGTGACTTCCGGAGTTCGGCGTTCGAGGATTGACCGCGAGATCTCGATGTCCTCCTTGGCTTCGTCGGGCGTCAGCGCGCCAACCGTCACCATATCTTGGTCGCGTATCGTGCTCCACACGAAGGCCAATCCCACCAGCGGCGAGAGCCGTCCGGCGGCCATCGGCTTAATGGTCATGACCGGCTTCTTCGCATTCTGAATAATCCGGTGCACCCACTCGACTTCGACCTGCATGAGGAAACCCGCCGCGTTGTAAATTTGAATGTAAGTCTCCACGTCGAGACCGGACTCGTCGGCGTAGATGGGCGTCTCCGGCATGTGGGTGGACAGCCCGGGAGTCATGCCCCGCTCGCGGATCAGGGCACAGAGCTTGTCCATGTCGCGAATGGTCCGCGTGGTTCGGTCCACCAGCGCATCCACGGCGCTCGAATGCGGGAGGCAGAATTGGGCTCCGCGTTTTGCGCAATCGTCGAGCACGGCAGCCGCTTTGTCGAAGTCCACACCGCCTGCGGCCAATGGCACCCATGGCGTGTCCACGATGATCATGCCTTTCCCGGTGCGTTCCTGCGCTTCTCGAACCGATTCCATCATCAAGGGAACCGGGGCCGGCCCCAGGATGGTGTCTATACCGGCCGCCAGATAGACTTCGAGGATATCCGCGATCTTTTTGGCGTCCTGATGGCTCTTGATGAAGTTGTCCTTCGCCGCCGTCTGATGGGACCACCCCAGGAACCAGTTGGTCCCGATGATCATACGGGACAGGCTGACGCCGCCGACCGTGGTGTGCGGAAACTCACTCATTTCTTGTCACTCCGATTTTCAGACTTCACCGTTTGTCCTTGGGAATGTTACTGTCTTACGAAACGAATTTCCTCAATGTTTACTTCCACGTCCCGCGATTCGCACGGGTCGAGCCGAAGCGTCGAAATCCGGCCGCGCCAACGCGGATTCGCTTTCAGGTCAAGTTGATAATGATGCGGCTGTCCGTCCACGGCTAGGGGGAAGTGGACGCTCGTGGCCTCGACCATCGCGCCGCCACCCGGCGACCAGAAAAGTTGACCCACGGAGCCGGTTTTGACGTTGCCGGTCAATTGCATGCGTATCTCGACGCCCGAGAACTCGGCGGCTTCCATACGCGGCGTGTCCACCATCAGCGCGGGATCTTCGGACGTGGTGCGAAACCGGAGCGCTCCCTGGCGGCACACGGGTTCGCCCACGTTCATCATCGCCTTCCAACCGCCGGCGTCCTGGTCGAATGTCCAGGCCGTGATCTTTGCCACGGGAGGATAATCATAGGGCCCGCGTCCAACATCGGAGGGAGCCACATTCACGGGCCAGGAACTCGGGTCGCCGGTTGCCACCACTTTACGGACCGCTTCCAGCATCTCGAATCCAAACTCCGCGCAGGGCTCGATATAGCTTCCCTCACCCCACTCGTTAACTGGACCCAGCACCATCATTTTCTTGCCGTGGTCGCGACAGTACTGTTTCCCATCCCGTAGCAATCGCTCGAAAAGTTCCGGGGTGCGCCCATCAATCACCATGGACTTGTCGCCATGCCAAGGCCGCGAATCCCAGCCCGTTTCCACGAGGGGATAGTACACGAGCGTTCCATCCATAGCGTCCCGTCGCGCCCAAACCGCCGGACAGGTCTCGACCACGTCGGCATATCGGAACCGCTTGGGTTCGGGCGCACGCTCGACCGCGTTGCCCCACTCGTGGTAGTTCGTAGCCCCGCAGTAGCCTTCCTCTATGCACATGCGCACGTGCGCCGGCGACTCGACCCGGTTCACGGCGATGTACACGATCCCATCGTAGCCTGCCGCTTGGGCCATGGCCTGGGACTCATCCAGAGTGGCCTTGACCGCCGCCGACCCTTTCAGGTCGTTCCGGATATTCTCCGGATCCCAAATGAACACGGCGGGTTTGTGGTCAATTCGATAATAGCTTTTCAGCCCGAAGTAGTGATCGATCCAATGCTGTGTGACTTTTCGGAAATCCTCCGCGGAATGCGTGTTCGGCGGGTTGTGATTGGCCCACATGATGGCCACTTTGAGCATGTCGCGGTAACGGGCCTTGCGGTAGGCTTCGAACCAGTGCGTCAGTATCTGCTGGCCTTGGGTCCAATACCAGTCCACCAGGAAGCAGGAAATCCCGTTCTCGACCGCCCATTTGATCTGCCAGTCCACACATTCCGGACTGGATTCGTCGTAATAACCCAATAGCGGCTTCCGAATCGGCGCAATCCGGCGGATGCAGTCCCACTTCGCCGCCGAGTCCCATCCTGGAAAGTAGAAGGCGCAAACCTCGAGATCCGTGGCCACGGGGCGCGGTTCGGGAACGTAGTCGGTCGGGGCCAAATTCAACGGCGGCGTGAAATGGAGTTGCGTCTTCAGCGGTTCGGGCGCTCCCTCACCTTCGAGTTCAAGCGTGGCGGAGTAAGCGCCGTCTCGCTCGGCTACGACTTCCCAAGTCAGGTCTTCCCGGACTCCGAGGGCCACCGCGTTAAGGGTCTGTTCCGTATTGCTGCCACGGAGTTGCACGTCAGACGGCAGTCGGAGCTTCACCGTGACCTGCGTTGCTTCCTCGCCGCCCAAGTTGGTCAACTGCGCCCGAACTCGCGCAGAAGACCCGGCACGATTGACCGCGTTTTCAAATCCGAAATACGTCGCGGTGATTTCGGGCGGGCCGGAAGGGCGAGCGGCGATCCGTACCGACTCGACCTGCATCTCGGGAGTATCGGGCGGCAGGCGCAATCCCAGCAGTACGAGTTCATTCCAGTCCGGATTGCCCTGCAATTCGAGGTTGTACGAATGCAGCGTGCCATCGCCGCGAACCGGGAAGCTCTCCGAACGAAGTCCAACCAACCTCGGGCCGCTCCACAGAATACTCGCGATCCCGTCGCGTTGTGAGCGCATCCGCACCGTGACCCAGCCTCGTTCCGCCACCGCGAGCCGCAGCGGCGGCGCAAATTTTTCTGTAACGGCGGGATGAATATGCCACTGGTCCGGGTTCCGACCAAATTCCCACGAGAACGTATCCCCGGCCGGCGCCTCATCGCGACCCCATTGCAGGATGCGGATCGAATCAATCTCAAAATGAGCGCCGTCGTATACATCGAACCGAAGCTTGCGGATGGTCCGCTCGGCGTGCCAGGCCGGGAACCCAGCCAACTCATGCCACGCTCCATCGTGTGGCACCTTGATGGAACACTTCTTCTCTTCCGAAAAACCACCGTACGGCCCTTCGCTGGTTCCCGTCCAGAATACGTCGCACACGCCCCCGCGATTCGCCTTTATCTTCACTAGCACAAATTGCCAGGGATTCGCGGCAATCTCCAGTCCTTCGCAAATGAAGAAAGGATCCCAGTTCACCGCCTCCGCTTCGAGTACACCATCCTTGAGACGGACCTTTTCCAAGTGGGCATTGGGCACCCACGCTGCCCGGTCCGCTTCCGTGTCGAACGACCATTCCGCCAGGGGTGCTACCGGAGCAACCCCCGCAAAAAGGAACAACGCAACAAAGGAGACTTCTTGTAACAGCATTTTTTGGTTCTTGAACCCTGTGAACGTACTGTCGTAACGTGACCGATTGACCGCCCATTTTCAGAGGATTCACGGCCCCGCCGATAAATTCGGCGGCAATATAGCACCCTTTCACCAAAGGGACAATGCGGTGTGAAGGACCGGTTCGGGGTCAAGCGCCGATTTGTCCCCGTGTTAATGTGCTCAAAGTAATGTACACCGACGTGCACCACGGGAGCCGGGCCATGAGGACTGTCACAATCACCGAGTTTAGAAAATCCGCGTCGGCCCTGTTGGGCCTCGTTAAAAACGGCGAGACACTTCTGATCTTACGGCACGGCAGACCCATCGCGAAGGTTTCGCCTGTTTCAACCCCAAATCACGCCGTCCCTTCCTGGAAACGTCCCAGCCTGAAGTTGGTGACAAAAGGTTCTAGCCTGTCCGCAGCCATCCTGGAAGAGCGCCGGTATGAAAACATTCTTTGATTCGTCGGCATTCGCCAAACTGCGAAGGTTGCGCGTCGAGTTGGTATGAAAGCACTAGCTTTGGTACACGCGGTCAATGGCGGCCATGATGTCGCTACTGGTGGCCACCGCCGGCTCGACCATCCGTCCAGTCACCAACTCCACGTCTTCGATGGCGATGAGGTCCAGCGGATTTGCCATTGCCACCAGAAGTGCCTCTGGCGTCGTACGGAGCGGGATGCACTTGCGGGCCGACGCGACCCGGCCGCTGATCATCCGGGCGGCAGCCGGATCGATATCTTCTTCGTCCAAGTCTATAAAGGGTACCTGGAGTTGGCTGGCGACGACTTGAGCAATGACGTCTTCGCCGGTAAAACCCTTCTCAATCAGGATGTGACCCAATTGTTTGTGATAGGCGCTGCCTTGCTCGGCCAAGGCCGATTCCAATTGCGCGCGCGTGATAATTCCCGCGTCCACCAGAATCTCGCCTAAACGACGGCGCGACCCCTCGGAATCAAAAGCCTCGATACTGACCTTCATCTTAGGCCGAGCCGGTGCCGGACGCGGCGCGGCCCCTTTTCGCAAAGCGTCCATGTCGCTCCGGAGCGAAACGATTTCCTCGCGCGCTTCGTCCAAGTCCCGCAAGGCCTCCGCCAGTTCCTGGGCCAGGACGCCTTGCGCGTTGTCGCCGCCGACGCTGGCCGCGAGCTTCCCGATAACTTCCACGCGAGCCCGTTCGCTGCGCAGCAGACCTTTCAGCTCGTCCACCTTCGCGCCGACCGCCTTGGCCTCTGTGAGTTGGTCCCGCATACTCGATAATTCAGCGCGGAGTCCGGCCAACATTCCACTCATATCCTGGGTGCCGGTCGCGGGCTGACTGCGTAGGGACTGGACTTCGCGCTGAAGCGCCGCCACTCCGCTCTCCAGTTTCGCAATCTGTTGTGCCGCAACGCCGACCACCTCAATGGTCTGGTTAAGCAGCTTGCGGAATCCATCAAATTCGTCGCGGACCTGTGACCAATCCATGTTTTCCCCTTTCTGGGTCGCCTTCGGCTCGATCGAAGCGTCTATGCGTTCCTTGGCCTTCACGATCTGCTCCGTCAGGTCCAGGTGCGCATCCGTGACTTGCGCGTTCCATTCCGCAATCGCCGCTTCCAGCCGCCGTAAGATATCCTCTTCTTTCCGCTCCATCGCCGGGCATTGCCCTCCCGTTCGGCACTGAATCCCAAACGGCATTCTAAGCGGAGTGGCAGCGGCTGTCAATGGCCGGCATCCATGCCGCCCTCCGCCGCTTAGGGAGCTTTGATGCGATGTATGTTCGACTGCGTTTCGCTCTTCTTGTGCGTGTAGTACAGATATCCACCCGAACTCCAGCAGGGCTGCGTCTCATCTCTGGGGTCGGTGGTAAGTTGCCGGACATTTCCGCCGTCGGCGTCCATCACCCACAAATCAAAATTGCCGGTCCGCCGTGAAGCAAATATGACCCGTTTGCCGTCCGGTGAAAAACAAGGATTTCTGTCGTCCTTAGGATCGGTAGTGAGTTGGGTTTGCATCCCCCCGTCGCTGTTCATAATCCAGATGTCGTCGTTCTTTGTGCGCGCCGAAACAAATATGATCTTTTTCCCATCGGACGAAAAGCGCGCCTCATCCCCCTCCGCGAGCACTCGGGCGCTATCCGCGCGGCCCTTTTCTTCGGCATACACGACGGACATCTTCGGCCGCACTTGAATCATCTTCTTCGGACACGTGGCGAACAGGAGGCCGTCACCTTTCGAGGCGTAGGAGGCATATTCGTCAATGTCTTCCCGGCTGGTCAGTTGCAGATAGCCCGAACCGCCGTCCACGCTCATCTCGTACAGGTCGCCCGTCCCCGTCCGTTTCGAATTAAACACGATTTTCTTGCTGTCCCCGGACCAGTTCGGATAGCGATCGTCTTCCTTGCTCTGGGTCAATTGTGAAATACCCGCCTGGCCGAAGGTCAAGACATAGATGTCAAAATTGCCCGTCCGGTTGCTCGCGAACGCGAGATGTTTGCCGTTGGGCGACACCATCGGATCGCTGTCCCGCTTTTCTCCCGTAGTGACCGATACGACGTCGGTCTGGCCGAACGCGGCTGCGGCCACCACCGCCATCAATACATTCGCAAGAATCACGCGTCGTTTACACATGATTGGACTCCCTTTCTGTTCAATCTTAGCGGAAACTTGCCGAGAGTTGAGCCTAGCAACGGTGCCGTGTCCTGTCAAGTGTCGGAAACCATGCGGAACGGTTCGCTGTTTGTTACAATCGTCCCATGATCTTGGTATCTGCGTGCCTCGTGTTCGTCGCGGCCAGCGAAAACGTCGCCGGCCGCATCGCCTTCCTCTCCGGAACCGAACAGCCCGACCACCGAGTGTGCCTGCTCGACGCCGCGACGGGCGACGTTACGCCCATTGGTCCCGGCCGGCGCGACGGTGCGCCGTGTTGGTCGCCCGACGGTTCTCGGTTGGCCTTCGAGTCGGACGCTCCCGGCGGCCGGGGTATTTACGTGGTCCGCGCCGATGGAGCCGAAGGTCGCCTTTTGACTCATACCCATGACTGGAATGCGCGTCCCCGCTGGTCGGCGGACAGCACCAAGATTGCCTACTCCGGCGGGGATGGACTGGATCAGCACATTATAGTCTACGACCTGGCTCAGGAGCGGGAGACCGTGTGGGGCGGACCGGACGTGAAACTGGTCCGACCCGTTTGGACTTGGACAGAATCATTGGTAGCGGCGCGTTTGATTCCCGCAACGGAGAATCTTTCCTCGGAGGTACTTATCGCCATCGCCTTAACCGGAAGCCCGGGGAAGATGTCCACGGATATTTGCGCCGTGACTCCCGACCGGATTTATCCGCTTCCCACGCAGACCCCGCCCGCCCCGAAAGACTACGTGGAATGGGCGGCCGAACCCCATCCAAAAGGCACGGCGATCAGCTATGAATCCAACGACGGCGGCGACCGCGAGATTTTCGTCCTTTCCGCAAAGAAGGGCGCCTTTGATGTGAGCAATCACCGCGCCGCGGACTGGAATCCAATCTGGGCGCCGGACGGCAAATGGCTGGCATTCGAATCCTTTCGGGATGGCCGGCGCGGTGTGTACCGAGTATTCCCGGACACCTTACGCGTTTATCCCGTGGCCGTGGCCAAGGACTCGGACAATTGGCATCCGACCTATTCACCGGACGGCGATTGGCTTGCCTTCGTCTCCAACCGTACCGGCGACCCGGAAATCTACGTCGCCGATATCAAAGGCGAAGCGGTCCGTCAACTCACCAACCACCCCGGCCACGATTACGCGCCGGCTTGGCAACCAAAGGCCAAACCATGAAGCGTAGTTTTCCGGCCGTACTGCTCTTGATCACCGTGTCTGCCGCGGCCCGCGACGCCGAGGATGCCCTCGCACTTATTCGTACGCCGCACAACGGCTTCCCGGCCGTCATTCTTCCCGGCGGGACGTTTGACGCCGTTCTCTCCGAGAAGGCCGAACTGCGGTTGGTTGACGGTGACAAAGGCGTTGCCCTGGCTGTGACGGGGCAGCCATTGCTTGGCGGGAAATGGCAAGCCGAATGCACCGTGCCTTTAGACGTTCCGCCCGGATCATATGTGCTCGAAGCACGCACCGATACCAAACAGGACCGCACCGTCCGCGCTGTATTCGTGCGGGATAAGTTCGCGGAGTACTACGTGCTGGCCCACGTGACGGACACGCACGTCGGCTCAAATCGCAATGCCCAGGCCTCTGAAGACATTTTCCGCAACGTAATCAAGGCCGTGAACACCAGCCAGGCCGCACTGGTGCTGGTCACCGGCGATGTGACGGACGGTGGAGAGATCGAGCAGTTTCGCGCGTTCATAAACATCCTCGACACCTGCACGTTGCCAACCTTCGTCTGCGCCGGAAACCACGACCGACAAGCGTTGAATTACGAACGCTTCTTCGAGCCGGATACGTACCTCTTCCGATTCGCCCAGGACGGCTATATTTCCTTCGACACCAAGGATTCCGTGGTCGCCGACGAATTAGGTCCGCAAAATGCCGATCTCGAGGTCTTCCGCCGGGCCATTAAACCCTGCCGTTGGTCCATCGGACTGAGCCACCGCTACGAGCCGGACATGGGTATGCGCAGCCAGCTTACGCTTTTCGTAGACGATCCGCTCGACTACTTCATCTTTGGCCATTGGCACCGTGCTAACCGCGAAGATGAAAAGAAAGTCCCCTGGGGCACCACGCCCATTGTCGTCACGCCGGCCGCGATCAACGGAGCCATACGGCTCATTGACGTTTCCCCGCTCGGCATCCGTCCCCGAACGCCGCAGTACGTCGCGGACGTAGATTAGAAACCCAACGACAAGATTCGCTACCACAAAGACACGAAGAGCGCCGCGCAGCATAGCCGCACTGTGTTTCTTGGCGTCCTTGGTGTCTTAGTGGTTAGAAAAGGTCTCGCAAGAAATGAGGCGTGAACGATAGGTTGAAGATGAGTTGGATACCGGAGAGCAGCGTGAGCACCATGATGACGTAGTTGAAGGGCCGTTCCGGGACGCGGTAATGCATCCACTTACCCAGATAGGAGCCGATGGGGATCAGCCACACCAGCACTAAATCAAAGAGCAGCACGTCGGGCTGGATAAGGCCGACGTATGCGTAAAACGGCAGTTTGGTGAGATTGATCAGGGTGAACGTCCAGGCCACGGTTCCGACGAAAAGCGTTTTCCCCATACCCTGCGCGAATAGATAGAAACCGACGATCGGCCCGGCGGCGTGCGCAATCGTCGAGCAGAACCCGGCGGCAATCCCGAGGGGCCACGCGGCGCGCGTGCCCGGCTTCCAGCGCTCGGCCCACGCGAGAGTGAAATCTCGGGCTGCGATGTAGAATGCGAATAGCACCGCGAGCACGCCCACAAATTTCTTGATGTGGCCGGAGTACTGGTCCATCCCGTGCCGGCCGATCCACCACCAGACTGCCGCGCCAGCCACAATCCCAACCACGGACGGAATGAAGATTTCCAGAACGTGTCGCCATTTCTTGTTGTGCCAATGATGGTAAACGGCGTTGAAATCGCACAGGATTAGCAACGGAAGCAGCGCTGCCGTAACTTTGGGCACCGGCATCACCAGCATCATCAACGGCAACGACAGAATCCCCGCCCCGCCCGCGAAACCGGATTTGCTGATCCCCTGAATGATGATGGCTACGCCGACAAAGAGCCAAAAGACAAGCCACGACGTATCGGCATTTATGAAATCGTTGAACACGTACTACTCCCCTCAGACTGGAAAGGCAAGATCAGAAGTGGCACGTGGCGCGCCCGGCATTACCTTGGAAACACGGTACCAGGAGTCACACTGGACCTACTTGAGGTCCGTTTTTCTGGCGTGGACAAGTCGGTGGCCGAGCATGTCCACCGCGGCTTGCGACTGCTCCAACACGATGTAGCCAATCAAGGGTTCGTACACGCCATCTTCCGGTTCCATGTCCAGGAGCATGACCTCCCCATATACCGGCTGGAAACCTTCCAACCGTATCTCGACAGGCCCGCAGACCTCCCCCTTCACGAGTTGCTGGGTGGCAGTTTCGCAGTCCACTTCACGAATCGTCGTGAGTTTCCCGAGTCTCTCCCGCCACGCCTTGGGCAGAATCAGGTATGCGGCGCCCGTGTCTACCAGAGCATCGCACTCGAGGCCCTCTCGCGGATCGAGCAGATTGCGAATCCATACGTGAGCAGCGATACGACCCATTGTGTTTCGCTCGACCTCCGTTGTTCTCCCTGTAATTCTATCCCGAGAGCGGCCCAATCCGAAACTCACTTTCGAGTGATTTCGGCGTCTTCCATCCGTCATCACGTGGTCAGCGGCACCGGCTTCCTTCTCTTTGCAGCTTCATAGGCGGCGACGGTGACTTCCACCGCTTTGAGGCCGTCAACGCCGGTAATTGGGGGTTCACGGCGGGCATCAACCGCGGCGACGAAATCTTTCACGAGACCCAGGTCCATGTTGCCGCTCCAACAGACCCATTCCGCCCGCATGACTTTGTCGCAGTAAACGTTGACTTTCTGGTTGAACGCGTCCACGCTGATCACGCCTTTTTCGCCGATCAGTTCGAGGGTCACGTCGCCCCACGTCGGGAAGCTTCTTGACCGATTCCAACTGGCGATGTGCGATACCATCAGCCCACCTTCCATTTCCAGGTGGACCACGCCCACGTCGTCGGTCTTGAGCTTCTTGTGAATCAAGGTGCCGTTCTCGCAGTAGACCCTGGTGAATTCCTTGCCGGTCATCCAGCGCAGCAGATCCACGACGTGGACGGTATGGTCCATCGTCGCGCCGCCGCCGGACAATTGGGGTTCTGAAAACCAGCCGCCGGGGTACGAGCCGTTGTTGGTGCACGAGGCGGCATAAATTTCGCCGAACTTGCCCGCCGCAATTTGACTCTTAACTTCGATCAGCGTGGGCGCATAGCGACAGGGAAAGGCGGTGCCCAATCCGACGCCGGCCTTCTTGCAGGTTGCGACCATGGCCTCCCCGTCCTTCACGGTGGTAGCCAAAGGTTTTTCGCAGAGAATCCATTTGCCGGCGGCCGCGGCCAACTCGACCATAGGCCGATGCTTTACATTCTCCGAACAGATGATGACGGCGTCGACGTCCGCGGCCAGAAACTTCTTCACGTT
The DNA here is from genome assembly GCA_016209895.1 of Candidatus Hydrogenedentota bacterium. GTDB lineage: Bacteria > Hydrogenedentota > Hydrogenedentia > Hydrogenedentales > SLHB01 > JACQVH01. Next base: position 25,678 of record JACQVH010000273.1, read on the forward strand.
CGAGATGAACGGTGCGCCGAATTTCCGGGCCATCTCACGACCACGCTTCGGATTGTCGTCCCAGATTGCCGCGAGAGTCGCATCCGGGAGTTGTTTGACAGACGCCGCATAGCTATACGCGTGCATGTGTGCGAAGCTCATCATGCCTATCTTCGCCATCATTCCATCTCCATCGCCTCAAAATGCAAGAGCGCCATTTTGTTACAACTTCACCGGCCGGCCCGTCTTCGCGGATTCGAGCGCGCCCAAGGCCATACGGACCGCCTTGAGTCCGTCCTCTGGTTTCACGCGCGGCGGGTGCTTGCCCTCGAGCCATCCGACAAAATCTTGCCATTCGAGTTGATACGGACTGACGGGCACCGGGCTCGACGGAATAATCATACCGGGCGTGCCGCCCGCTTGTTCGCGCATCATGCTCGAAATCGGCGCGTCGGCGCTGTCGAATTGCAGCATGCCGCCGTCGCCGCAGACCTCGACCTTCACGCGGAATCCGGAAGGATGCGCCCACGTGCCGATCACGTGCGCGATCACGCCGCTCTTCATTCGGAACGTCACCAGCGAGTAGTCCAACACGTCCGGCTCGCTGCGCTGCAACGCTTGGCAAAACACGCGCTCCGCATCACCGAAAACGTAGCGCAACCAGTCGAAATCATGAATGATACAGTCGAGCGTGACGCCGCCGCTCTGGGCATAATCGCGAAACCAATTCGCCTCGCCGCGCGGATACACGCCGCCGCGGTAGCTCTTCACGAATCCGACCTTGCCGACTTTTCCGGCGTCAATCTGGGCCTTGATAGCCTCAAATTCCTGAAAGTAACGCAAGACATGGGCGACGAACAGTTTCACTTTCGCCTTCCTCGCGGCGGCAATCGCCTCGCGGCATTGCTCAACGGTGCGGCCGAAAGGCTTCTCGCAGAAGATGTGCTTACCGGCCTCCGCCGCCGCCACGACGTAGGGTGCATGATTCGGTGTCGGTGTGCATACGGCCACAATGTCCACGTCGTTGCGACGGACGAGCGCCAAGGAATCCGATACCGGTTCTGCACTATACTCCTGCGCCAGAGCCTCCGCTTTCGATCGCACGGTATCACCACAGGCCGCGACGCGCAGGCCGCAGTTCGTGGCCATCCGGGCATGATGATATCCCATGCCGCCGCAACCGATAATTCCTACCCGCATTCTCGTTCTCTCCACTCTCGATTTTCAGCCGGCTACAGGGCCATGATCGTGTTCAGGCTCGTCGCCACGTGCCGGAGCATCACCTCCAGCGAATGATGGTACGGCCCAAACTCGGCAATCAATGCGTCGTCATAACCGACTTCCCGCAATGCGCGGACGACTTCGGGCCAATTCACGTCCCCTTCCATCAACATGACGAACCCAGACAACGTCCCCACTGACGAACGGAAATCCTTGGCATGGATCATCTTTATCCGTCGGCCCAGGATGCGAATCCACTGCTCCGGGTAGCCGTACAACACAATATTGCCGGTATCGAAATAAGCCCCGATGTACTCGCTCTCGCACTGGTCTATAAAATCGCGCATCTCCACCGGACTCAGCAACAGCTTGTTCCAGACGTTTTCGATCGCAATGGCGACCTTCCGCTTCTCCGCCTCCGGTACCAGGTCCTGCACCGCCGCCAACGCGTTCTCGAGTGCGATGTCGTATCGGGTCTTGGCGTCCACCATGCCGGGCACGACGAGCATCGCGTCTACGCCCAGCCATTGGCCGATCTGCAATGACTTGACAATCACTTCTTTGCCACGGTCCCGAATCTTGGGGTCGGGTGATGACAGCGGATATTTCCAACCGAGTCCGCAGCCCAAACTGCAAAGCCGTATGCCGGCCGCCTCCGCATGTGCACGAATGGCTTTGACTTCCGACTCAGTCGCGTCCAGGCGTACCCGCGCCGCTTCATCCACGCACACCTCGAACGCTTGAAACCCCATTTCTTTGGCGAGAGAGATAGCTTCGACGGTAGGCATCTCCTGCGGAAATGCCCACTGATTAATACCCGCTTTCACATCCGTCCCCTTCCGCAGTTGAAGAATCAAGAAGACAACTTTAGGCGATTATAATGAATATGGGAATAGAAGAAAAACGGATATTGGATATCTGAGTCGTAGGTGGAAGAGATGTTTCGCTTACGCTCAGCATGACAGTCCCTATCGTTATTCTGAGCGTAAGCGAAACATCTCGCACACCTACGCTGCCGGTTCAGACATTATTCGGCGGGAACACCCAGGACTTGGACGTTTTCGACGTAGACGAATTCGGGCTTAGCGCCGCCGCGAGTGAAGTAAAACTTAATCTTGTCGCTGCGCACCGGTTCGAAACTGACGAAAAAGGGATCTGGCTTCGCGCGGAAATCCGCAGAGTCGCCGATCGCGGCTTCACCTTGACACGGGGGAACGGTGTCCACCTCTTCGCCACGGTCGTTGTATATCTTGACGTAAAATGCGGACACGCCGTAGACGGCCGACCACGGTTGAATCTGGACTGCGTTCAGCAGGCACGCCTGGCCCAAGTCAACTTCCGCCCAGGCCGGCGCAGGTGCACACCAATAGGGGGTCGGTGCCTTCTCAGACGCGGATTCGGTCCAGGGTATCTCAAGATTTCCATGGGGCGACTGGTCGCCCGAGACTCGCACATGGCTGCTCACCCCGTCACGAGGGAACGCCGCTAAATTGCGGACATGGGTCTGCAATTCGTCGCTTTGATCGGGGGTAAGCGTTGCGGCCTCGCACACGTGCCGCGCCCGTACCGGCCTTCCGAGAACCCGGATGCGCTTGACGTACAACTTATTGCTTTCGGGGCTTCCGGAGCCCGTGAAGAAAAACTTGAGCCGTTGGGCGGCCCTTGGTTCAAACGACAACACGAAAGGCGGCGCCTGGGCGACGCTTCCCGGTACGGCGCGGGTGGCCTCGGAAACTTGTGCCGGCGGTCTCGTGTCAATTTCCTGACCGTTATTGCCGAGTAGTTTGACCTGGAACTCGGTCAGCCCAAAGGTGTCGGTAAACGGATAGACTACAACCTGGGCTACGTAACACGGTTGTCCCAGATCTACTTCCAGCCACCCCGGTACTTCGGCGCACCAGTACGGCGTATAACCGGGACGAAACTCCCCATCCGGCGGCAAGGTCGCGGGGCTCTCGGCCAGCCAAGGCAAATCGAGCCGGCCGTTTGGAAATAAATCCTGAGAAACTTTCACGTGCCGCCATACGTCCTCGCGGGAAAATATCGCCAAGTCGGACGGCCGGGCTCGAATGTCGTCCAGGACTTGGGAAGGGAAGGTCTTCACGGGTGCTGGGGACGGCCCGGTCGCGTCCGGCGCCTGTGCTGCAAGCGATCCGTGAAAAAGCCCAACCAGCCCGGTACCGAAAAACGCTGCCAACAGCAGGACGCGCTCGATCAGGATTCGCAACAGAGTATTCTGCCCATGCGTCGGGTGCGATCAGGCCGCCGACGGTTGTTCCTTAAGCCGGTTCAAGATTTCGCGCAGGATGACCACCACGAACGCCAGCACCAACAGCAGGCCGAAAGTTACGATGAAGGAAACCAGCGCGAAGAACAAGAAGTGACTGCCCGTAATCTTCTCCGGATACGTCGGCTCGGAAATCACCTGAAACTCGTCAATCGTATTGGCCACCGCCAGGTTCGCTTGAAGTCGGCTCCGGGCCAAACTCGTAAACATGTCTTCCTGTGTTTTCTGGTCGCGATCCAATTGCGCTTCAATCGTCGCGCGCTCGCGTGTGAGTTTGTCCACGTCGAATACCGTACGGCGCTTCACATCCTCCAACCCGTATTTGCGCTCCGTTTCCTTCGTTTTCACTTCGGTCTCTTTAGCCTGTTCCACGCCCATCAGCGCAGTCTCTTTTCGGAAGTAGTCGGCTTGGAGTTCTTGTATCGAGGCTTTGAGTTCACCCAGGCGTTTCTCGGTCTCCGCGATCTCCGCGGGGATGGCGGCGACCCGAACCTTCGTTTCGGCCACGGACCACTTCAATTCCCGGGCGACGGGGTTGATCTCCTGCGACTTCAAGGTTAATTCGTTAAGCTTGTTCGAGCCGCCGCCTTTCCCTTCTTTGGCCTCGAGCGACCATAACGCTTCGTCCGTGATCGCCTTGCCGACCACGATGAAATCCGGATGGTTTGCCTGCTCTTTGGTCAGTTCGGCCAGGCGGGTCTGCGCGGTCGCCAATTCCTGCTGCTTTTCGGAAAGCGCCAGTTGCGTCAATTCCAACTCGTGGGTCAGAGCCTGGATGCGGGCCTGCAACAATGGAAGATTGTATTCGGCGGAAGCGTCGGCGATCTTCCTATCCCATTCCTCACGGAGCGCCCGCAGGAGTTCGAGGGTCTCGACTTCGTAGTCTTTCTCCAAATTCGCGCGCTCCAGCTTGAGTCCGTCAATGAGTTCGCCCCCTTCGTCTTTCACGCGGTTTACCAGCGTCTCGACCCCCCGCAATTCCTCCCGCTCGCGCTGGTATTGCGTGTCTACGTAAGAAAACGTCTCTTCCTTGGCGGAATACGTGATACGATGCGTGCGTCCTCGCGCCACCTGCATCCAGAGATCGGCGAGCCGATGGGCTTCCTCGGGCGAAGCCGCCTGGGTCTGCATGATCACCGTCGGATAGTACGACACCGCGTAGGCGGTCTTAAGCTCCAGCCGCTCTCGCGCAACCAGTTGTCGGCGCAGCCGCTCTACGGTCAATCGTTTGGCCAGATCGGTCTCTGGATAGTAGGTATTGTACGCTTCGGCCAGCGCGCCGAGTATCCCGTCGGATTTGAGCAAGAGCACATAATCCGTCACATCCAGGGGTTTCGGCAACAGATTGAGGTTCTGTTGCGAGGGTTCTTTTTCCGGTTTCGAGTTCTCGACGTAGGCCTGCGGCCGAACCATGGCGATCGCTTCGCTCGTATAGGTCGGCTCATAGAATCCATAGCAGTATATCCCGACCGCGCCCGCCGCCAGAACGGACCCCAAGAGGATTAGCCACAAGTATGGCCGAATTTGGACCCCCAGCCGAACCAACTCGGCTAACTGCGAACGTTCTTGAGACAAAGCCTACTCCTTCAGCAACCAATGCAGAGAATCAAGGGTATCAATCCCGACAACGCCGTATCAAGGGATGAAGTTGACGCCACGCAACTCTTGCGCGTCGGGCACTCTAATTCGACGCCGCAAATCATCGAGTCTCTGTCGTGGTTCCGGTCGCTTGTTCCGACGGTACGGCGGTCTCACCGGTGGCCGCCTGTGTAGCGCTCGGTGCCGCCGCTGCCGGCGCCGCCTTGGGCGGTGGTGGCGGCGGTTCGGCCCATAGACCAATCTTCGCCGTCTTCGCCAGTGTTTCCATATCCGTGAAATGCTCGCCACGGCTGCCGGGCAAACCCGAAATCGCGGCCGCCAAACCGTTCTTCAATAACTCCGCGTTCAGGCTGCCCCGGTCCGCGAGAACAACTTCACCTAGAATTGAATTTTGGCGTCCCCATTCCAAGACTCTGACGGTAACGACTTTACCCAAGAGACGTTCTGCCACCAAGACTCGCGTAGGTGGAATTGCCTCTGGCTTGCCATTAGGAATCTCAATCCCATAGAGATGAACGACGTGGGGTTTCCCCGCGTGCATAATCCTGAACGTATTCCATTCGGAGACGCTGAGCACGCGGCCCGTAATGACCGGTGGTTTTCCCAGACCGGTCTTCTCCGTCCGATATTGCTCCGGCCGCGCCCGCGCATAACCGTCTTCAACGAGGGTGTCATTCAACGTCGTACTGTCGGCCAGCCGCACGCGGCCGAAGAGCAATCCGTCACGGTCCTTGCCTTCTATCAAAACGGTCACCTGCTTGTTCAGCGTGTCATACACCATGCGGGTGTAAGCGCGCTCCAGCAAATCGGGATCGCTATTCCGAAGTTCGATGTCGGCCAGCCGGACGATTTCCGCCGAACCGGGCCGGACCACCTTAATCACGTTCCAAGCCAAGACCGACGCGGCAATCCCCTGGAACTCCCGAGGCGTTTTAGGGGCCGAATCTTCATTTCGAAAAAAGCCGGGGCGAACTTCCAGCAGACCTTCCCGCGCCAATTCCAGGCTCAGATTCCTTCCGTCCGAAAAGAAGACCTCACCGGTGATCGTCTCGGATTGATCGGTATTCCTGACTTTGACCGTGACTGGCCGGCCAAGTGTTTTCTGTTCGATGAAGCGCTCGATGCGACGCAATACGTCCGCATCGGAATTCGAAGAAGTCACCCCATCGAGGCGCACACGCCGTCCCACACCTTCGTCGGCGATCCGCAAGGTCACAGGATCGAGCACGGTCTGGACACGCCCCATGAAGGAATCGGTCCCGCCTGCAGCAATGGCGCTGAGTACCAACATCCACACGAGCAGCCAGTGCCGCCACACACTGGCAGCGCACAGCCGATTTGGGCGACCTTTGGTCATCGGTTCACTGCGGCTCCGAAAGTTCCACCAGGAAAACACCATCATAACCGGTGGCCCCCGTATCTTTATAGATGCCGAGGGTCACCCGTAGCGCCTCCCAATGCAACTGGCTGCGGAAGAAGCCGGATACCCAAGTCCAATCCGGCGACGTTATCTGATTTACGATGTTGCTGCCGAACGCAATCAACTCGCGATCATCCATGCATTCGAAGCCGAAATACCCCTTGGCGCCGAGCGACTTGACCCGCGCTCCCAACAGGTAGCCCCGGCGCGCCTGGTTGCGCGTGGGCACGCTATACAGCGTGGCCATGCCATCACCGGCCTCGCCCTGGATACCCAGATAATGATTGCCGGACTCTTCCACGGCAACCGTGGCCGTGGTC
>JACQVH010000281.1 GCA_016209895.1 Candidatus Hydrogenedentota bacterium
ATTATTGCTTCGTCGGACCGCCGCGGCGGACCGACGAAGCAATGACGATGTCAGATGCGTTGATGGTGAGCCAATACCCTAGCTCGATGATTTCGACGGCTTCGGTGTGGGCGTTTTTATGAGGCCTTTGAGGGCCTCCGGGAGTTCGCCGTACACGTGCGATTCAAGCGTGAAGCTTTTGTCAACGACCTCTTTGACTTCCTTTGGCAGCATACCGGCCGCCTTGGCCTCCTGGACCGCTTCGTGCAACCGGCTGATGATTCGGCGCCGGCAGTTTTCGCGGCAGGACTCTTCGATGTCGCGGCGGACAAAGACGCCCATACCGCGCCGCGCGGTGAGCAATCCCATGACCTCGAGGTCGCGATAGGACTTCGCGATGGTGTTCGGGTTGACGCCCAGCCGTTCGGAGAGTTCGCGCACGGTCGGCAGGCGGTCGCCGGGCTTGAGCTGCGCCGAGGCGATCCCGAACTGCACATGATTTTCGATTTGTTCGTAGACGGGTACGCTGCTGTGGATATCAATGTTCTCAAACATGTCAGTTCCCTTTCCTTTCGCTAGTTGAACAACATGCCCAAATCCAGGAATGAGCCTTGATCCCCTCTGCTGTGGCGCATAGGGTGCGCTCAGCGGCTCTCCTAGTAGCTGAGGTGGATTCAGTCCCCCAGCGATGCCTATACTAACAGAATTGAATATTATAAGGCAAGCCATTGTTGACGTGACTCTTCTGGGGTCCGGTGCATGATGTGGGAACGTGGGGATTGGGACTCGATGAATATGCATCAATTGCGGAGTTATATCGCCCCAGCGGCGCCGGCCACCCGGACACCTTGCGATGGAACCGAATCCGAAATGCGCGTCGAATTCGGCTTTACGCCACGCTGGTACCACCTACGTTGCGGGATTGGTTTTGAGGAGCGCTGGCATCTCGATCCGCTCTACCGCTACGAGACATTGGTGACCATGCGCCGAGAACTGAAGCGTTCCTTTCCCGAATTGAGTCTCGGCGGAATAAGTCCGGACGATTGTCCCGGGACGATTGATGGGGTACACGGGGCGCTGATGGTGGCGAAACTGTTCGGGATTCCGGTCGAGTATTATCCCGATAACTGGCCGGCGGCGCAGCACTGTTTCTTGAGTGAAGAGGCGATACGACGCTTGGCGTCGCCGGAACTTTCTTCGTCACCGCCGTTCGCGCAACTCATGGACCAGATGGACGCCATTGAAAGGGAATTCGGGCGTATCGAGGGATACATCAATTGGCAAGGCGTCTTGAACAACGCCTTGCGACTCCGAGGTTCGGATATTTTCACCGATCTCGCGACGGACCCTCCGCTGGCACACCACCTCTTCGAAGTCATCGCAGACACGATGATTGCCGGGATGCGCGCGGTCTACGCCCGGCAACGTGAAACCGGCGTGGTGGTTAGGCATGCCACGGTTAGTAACTGCCTGGTGAATCTGGTGTCGTCAGACGCCTATCGTGAGCATCTGCTACCCTACGATCACAGGATCAGCGAGGCCTTCGAGCATTTCGGCGTCCATAACTGCGCATGGAACGTAGACCCCTACATCGCGGATTATGCTGGAATTCGGAAGTTGGGCTACGTGGACATGGGGATCGAATCGGACCTGCGGCGGGTCAAGCGGCTTTGTCCGGATACCCGCCGGGCCGTGATGTACCCGCCGAAAGACCTGATGACGAAGTCGGTTGAAACGCTGCGTGAAGATCTGCGGCGCATTCGCCGAGAATTAAGTCCCTGTGACATCGTGATGGCCGATATTGACTACGAGACCTTCGACGAGCGTGTGAAGGCGTTCGCGGCGCTCGCCGAGGACACCTTGGCCGTCGAGCCGGAGTATTTCGTGAGGTCTTGACAAAACCGCGGTCCCGGCATAGTGTAAGGAGTTGGGAATGGGGAAAGTTTTTTATGAGTCGGTATCGCTTCATAAACCGATCAATACGACCCGCATCTTTGCTTGGCCAACGGCTTAACGCATTCTGGGGAATACCGGCGATGAGGAGACTGCTAATCCTTGCCGCTTTGGTGGCGGTCATAGGCGCATTTCTCACGATGCCAAGCGTTTTGTCCTCGGTGAAGTTTGCCACCAGTACAGCTGGCGACGTGGACCTGTCAGGTTCAATAGACGCCGTGGACGTGCAACTGGTGATCAACAGCGCGCTCGGTCTCACGATTGACTCCGATGGCGACGGGCTGTGCGATTCGGCGGAAGCGCGGCTGGGTACGGACCCGCAAGCACAGGATTCCGATGGCGACGATATCGGTGATTTGCAGGAATACTATGAGCAGACGCTCGAAGGTGGGGGCGGCGAACCGAACACGTTCTACGTTGACGGGATGTCTGGCGAGGACTCGAATCCGGGCACGTTGGCGCAACCTTGGAGGACGCTGCAATATGCGGGTCAGACTGCGACTGCCGGGCAGACCGTGTACATCCGCGCGGGGACCTATGCTGAGCGGCTGATTCCGCAGAATTCGGGCGGCGATGGAAACTACATAGTTTTCTCGGGCTATCCGGGGGAGACGGTTACGATAGACGGGACCAGTATCGTGCTCCCGGATGACCAGGCGGGTCTGGTGGAGATTGCCGACCGTGCGTACATCCGCATCTCCGGATTACGCATCGTAAACGCGGGTCCGAATGGCGATAACACGGCCGTTCTCGTGATGCGATCGAATCACGTCACGATAGAGAATAACTACACCAACAACACGGTTTCCTCCGGCATCGGCGTATGGGAGAGCAGTGATGTTCTCGTGGACGGCAACGAAGTAGTGCTGGCTTGCAATGACGGACAACAGGAATGCATCACACTGGCCGGGGTGAGCGCATTTGAGGTGCGTAACAACGTTGTGCACGACGGTGGGCCTGGAACGAATGGCGGCGAGGGGATTGACGCCAAAGACGGGTCCTACAACGGCTCAATCCACGATAACGACGTTTACAATCTGAATTCTCGTCTTGGAATTTATCTGGACGCTTGGGACAAGCACACGTATAACATCGAGGTGTACCGCAACCGGGTGCATGATATTTTCGGCGCGGACGGGTTCACGCTGGCTTCGGAAGTGGGCGGCCTTTTGGAGAACATTCGGATATTCAACAACGTGGCCTACCGTTGCGCGATGAACGGTATAACGATCAGCTACAACGGCCTGCCTGCGCCTTTGCGGCCGATCCACAACGTCTGGATCGTCAACAATACCTTCTACCAGAATGGTTCCGCAGACTGGGGCGGCGGGATATCCATCGAGAATCCTGACATTCAGAGTATTGTCATCCGGAACAACATTTGCAGCGAGAATGTGGTCTTTCAGATTCAGATTGATTCGGGTTATTCAATTCCGTTGAATCAATTAACGATAGATTACAATCTAATTGATCCATTCAGAGACTACGGGGACGAAGTACGCGGTGATAGTTACGTTGAAGATTCTGCAGCCTTCGTGAATGCGGCTTCCGGAGACTTCCATTTGACGGCGTCGTCGGCGGCAATTGATCAAGGAAGGGCCACGGACGCGCCCGCCCAAGACTTCGACGGGACCACCCGGCCTCAAGGCACTGGGTACGATATTGGCGCGTTCGAATTCGCGGGGCGATGACTCCTCAGGGCGCTGTGGCGGGCTCCGGGGGCGTGGCCTGTTCTTCGCGTTCGCGGGTGCGTGCGGCTTCGATAATGGGGGCCAAATCAAAGTCGAGCGGCTGACCTGATGCGATCTTGTCGCGCGCTGCGCGGATGGCGTCTTCGCAGCCGGGCGGGACGTCGGTGTTGGTCCACCAGTTCATGCGTTCGCTGTAGCACCAGACGTATTGGTCGGCGGTGTGCAGCGCCCAGTACACGTTATGCTCGAACCATTTGGGTCGCTCTTCCGGGGTCATGTAACGGCCCGGAGTCTTGTTTGTCCGCAGCCCGAAATACTGGTCAATGTATAGTGCCTGACCGGCTTGAACGTGTGCGCGATAGCGTTCCTGGAGTTCGGCGGGAAACAGGTAGCGGCCGCGCTGCGTGATGGTGTGGTACGCGTCGAAGTATTGGTTGCGGTCGGTGTAATAATAGGCCGGTTCATTGCCGTCAATGAGCATTACGCCGGCGCCGGCGTGTGTCAGCATTCCTTCCAGGAAGGCCGGGAACAGCGCATAGTCATGTTGGGCCAGTCGCTCGGCGCGGGTCTCCGGCGACATCGGCACACAGAACTCCGCAAACAAACCCATCTGGTAAAACATCAGAATCTTGGCCCACGGCATTTCCTGTTGGATGGCGCGGACAAATCGGCCACCGCGTTCCTTCGCCTTGGCGTCGTAGTCAATGAACGATTTGGCATCGCGATGTACAACCTCCTGGTACGACCAGGGGTTCTTTCCGTAAGGTTCGGGATCGAAGCAGATGCCGACGCACCGCCCGAGTCGGGCGGCGCGTGTGACTAGCCGGACATTCGATTCGATGGCCTGCCAGTGGCTATCGTCGAACCAATCCTGTGCGGAAGCCGCCCACATGATCGCGAAATTGTCGGTAAACTTGTTCCATGGTATGTTCCGGACGTTCTCGTAATCCTCGGCGAACGATTCTTCGGGCATCGCGGTCGGTTCGAGGACGTTGCCGCCCGCCTTCAATTTGAAGATTAGACCGTCAAATGGGCGCTGTTCCATTTCCTGGATATGCGTTCGTATAAAGTCCGGGGTCGGCACGTCCCAACCGTACTCGATGAGCTTCTTTTCCAGCGAGGCGACGCCACGTCCCTGCGCGTGAACGCCGATTGAAATGGCGCATGCAACTACCACGGCCATCACGGTGATTCTCCGTCTTAACATTTCCAAGTCCCTCCGCATTCGCCCATTGAACCTGACACGAGTGTTGTTTGACTCATAGTGCCTGCAGTCTAGCTGTCAGACAAGTTCTGCACCAAACTGGAAACCATCCGCGTATGCCTCTATAGTACCTCGCGATGACTCCACGTGAACGCGTGATTACCGCCTTGAATCGGGAGAGGCCGGACCGCGTGCCGTTTGAGTTAAGCTTTGGCGCATTCACTCCTGCCCTGATGGCCCGTTTCATCGCGTTAACCGGAGAGACTGATCCGGCTGAGTACTGGAATTTTCCCGTCCGGTCCGTAGGCTACCGGTACGACCACTCGGACGAACTGTGGCGCAAGTATGCGGCGTTCTATCCTCCGGAATTGCCGGTGGGCGCCACCATCAGCGCGTTCGGCATCGTAAGCCTTCCGGGTACCTACTACCATTTCCGGCGCGGACTCCATCCGCTGCGCAACGCGACGACCACGGCCGAGATCGTCGAATTTCCATTGCCGGACCCAACCGAGCCGGTGGGCTACGCGCATTTGAACAGTTCCGTCGCGGCGCTCCACGGGCGCGGCTTGGCCGCCCAAGGAGATTTGTACTGCACGATTTTCGAGACGGCCTGGGGCATTCGCGGCATGGAGAACCTCCTGACGGATTTTGTGCTGCGGCCGGAGATGGCGGAGGCGCTTCTGGAGCGACTTTCCACGATGCGCGTAATACAGGCGCGGCAGTTGGCCGAGTCCGGCGTTGCTATTTTGCGGTTGGGCGATGATATCGGCATGCAGCATGGCATGCTCATGAGTCCGGAATTGTGGCGGCATTATCTGAAGCCGCGCCTCGCGCAGGTGATACGCGCAGCGCGCGAAGTCAAGCCTGATTTACACGTGTTCTACCACTCGGACGGAAACTGTGAGGCCGTGATTCCCGACCTGATTGAGATTGGGGTTACCGCGCTGAACCCCGTGCAGCCGGAATGCATGGACCCCGTGGCGCTGAAGGCCGAGTTTGGTGATCGGCTGGCGTTCTGGGGCACGGTCGGTACGCAGTCAACGATGCCTTTCGGGACACCCGAGGAGGTCCGAACGACCGTGCGAGACCGCATCCGAATCGTCGGGAAGAACGGTGGATTGGTGATCGCTCCAACGCATGTGCTCGAACCGGAGGTGCCGTGGAAGAATATCCTCGCGTTCATTGATGCGGTGGAGGAGTATGGGGCGTATTGATTAGGACTTATGGGAGCAATAGGACCTATTGTATGGGGGAGTCCCGATGAAGTGCGAGGTCCGATTGGGGGCGGGCTTCGATGATGCGGCCGTCGTGGGAAGCGACGATGGTCTCTCCCGGTTCGACCATCAGAAAATTTTCTTCATTCCAGTGGCCTTCGAGAAAATCCACCATGAGGCGCGGGTCGCCTTGGAGAACGTCGCAGTTCCAGCCCAACCAATCCGCACAGCGGCGGGTGTATTCCCGGTAATGCTCGGTCTCGCCACAGCCTAAGTCGGTGTAGGCCGCGTTCGAATATTTTTGGAACCAACCCTGTTCGGCTTCCATCAGATACTGGGCGTTTTCGTCTCCGTAGGTTTCGGTGTAATGCCGAAGGCAATGCTCGTATCGTTCTTTGCCGGGCATGAGGCTGCAATCAATCCAGCCGGGACTGTACCAATAGGTGCCCGGATGCTGCTCGAAATATTCCTGGTAGCGCTCCTTCGAGCCGAGCAGGAAGGTGATGCAATCGTGCCCGCGCATGACGACCAGCCGGTGTTTGCGCGCGACGATGCCTTCGATGCCCCGGCTGCACAGGCCGTAGCCAACTAAGATCGCGTCGTACTCGTTGTCCGGGACCCGGTCAACGGCGAGTTGGAGTTCCTGCCGCAGGATTTCCGGGGTGTTGTGCAGACCCTGCTTGAGGAAGTCGAAATTGAAGACGTTCTTGGACTGCGACGCGAAGTAACAGAGTTCGCGCCACAAGACGTGACAACTGATGACATGGTATTTGGACACCCCCTGATTTTCGTGATCGGATGCCCCGCAGTCAAGCGCGGTGAATCTTTAAGTAGGGACAGCCACCGTTTATTCGAAGCAAATAAACGGTGGCTGTCCCTATTTAAAAGGAAAGGTCCAGTGTTACTGCCTCGTTGGCGGGTACTTCGAAGGGGCCGTGGACTAGGCGACCGGGGATATGGGCGCTTTGGAGGGTCTGAGCCGAGGATCGTGAGGTGGAAGGATGAACTCTGCCTATCAGTTCTCGAGAATAAGGCGAACGCGTTACCGTTGGGCCGCTGGGAAAATCGGCGGCCGGTGTACGAACCGCATAGAGGGTATACGAACCCGGTGGCACTCCGGGAAGGATGAATCGGCCTTCGTCATCGGACCTGCCTTCAATCTCGTACGGGGTGTAGGTATCTCCGATGTTGAGTTGGGCTGCGTCGGCGACCACCCAAACGTAGGCCAGTTCGGTTGACTTTAGGCCGTCAAATGTGGCGGATATGGAGGCGCCTTCGGATAGCTCGAAGTCCTTGACAGAGGGCGCGTCTGAGACTACCTCAATATCAAAAGTCTTCGACATCAGGGCGCCGCTCGGCAGATAGACTGTAAACCGAAGTATGCCCGTTCCGGCGGGGAGCCCTTCTATCCGGTAGCGCCCGTCGTAGGCGAGATCGGTTCGGTACGCACTGCCAGAGTCGTTTTCAAGGAGAAGCTCGTAATGTAGATCGGTGACCGGCGCGCCTTGAAAGTTGACCGCGCCTTCGAGGACGGCACCGGCGGTGGTTATGTCAAAGTTTACCACCGTCTCGCGTTCGTTCTCGACGAACGCTTTTACGACGAAATCTTGAGTTACGTTGGGGTCAGTCCAATTCTGGGTTGTGTTATCTGGCGAACGAAATGGGGATACCGAGCCACCCGATTTCGAGTGGGCGATGGATTTGTGCCAAGGCGGGGTTTTCCAGCGTCTTTGGGTAACGACGCAGACTTCGCCTTGGGGTAATCCATCGAATCGGAATTGGCCATCGGATTCGGAATAATGCGTTGCTCTCCAGGTGGAGTGAGAAGGCGTGGTCCCACAGTAAACCTCGACGGGCCACCCCGACTGTGGCTGTCCATCGAGCGTGATTCGTCCGGAGATGATTCCACCCCGAGCGAGAATAATCTTGACGGGGACGTAGGGCTTCGTGGCAATGTCCGAGAGTTCGACGGCGCCGGGCGCATAGTTGGGAGACGTCGCTCCAATAAGGTGCGGAATAAACTCCAGAGACTCCAAACGAAACTTCCCGTTTTCGTCCGTTACCGCCACACGAGGCACGTGGTCTTCAAGAGAGGGCGTTAATGAAGATGGGATTCCGTCCAGGTAGATTGATGCGCCGGCCACAGGGTGCTCATCCGTATTGACAACTGTACCGTCAATGATGGGTGCGGGCGCGAGTTTGATTACTACGTCGTCGATCGATTCCCGCGGCGGCCGGTTCTCGATATCGAGTCGAACTTGGCGGAACCCGGCCGCCTTGGCTACCAGCGTAACGATTCCGGCATCCAAGTTGGTGATGTGGAAATTTCCGCCCGGATCGTCAGCATGGGAGACCGGGCGGGCGGAATCGTCAGACCGTCTAATTGCGCCAGTCTTGGAATTTGGTGCGTTGGGATTTCCTGGAACTTGGTCCCCACGACTCTTGTCGTTCGCAACATTGTGCATGGCTTGGAATAGTTGCGCGGGGCCGGAATTCCGGATTGGCTCGCCGCAAGTTATGTCGAATTCCTGGATGGGCTCTCCGGAGTCGGCGCGAACGACGCGTCCCTGCAACGTGGTTTTGTGTAGTAAGACGATACGGACGTCGGAGCTTCCGGGCGCAATGTCGGACCGAGTTTCGGGATGGTACTCCTCATGGGTTGCGCGCAACTGATACGGCTCGTCGCCGCTTGCGCCCACGAGACGGTAGCATCCATTTGAATCCGTAACGTCGCTCACCACTATGCCCGGGTAACCGAATCCCCGAACAATGACGCCGCTCACTGGGTGATCTGACGTGTCTATTACCGTTCCCGCAATGGCCGGTCCGGACGCTTCGTCAATCTCCGATTCCGCGGGCGCTGGC
>JACQVH010000276.1 GCA_016209895.1 Candidatus Hydrogenedentota bacterium
GCGCCCGATCGCTTTGGCCAGCGACTCTTCCCGTTCCGGCACCCCCACGACGTGGACATGATTGGTCATCAGACAATAGCCCTCGACGCGGAATTCGAAACGACACGCCTGCTCGCGTAGCAACTCCAGATACACCCGCCGGTCGTCGTCCACAAAAAAGACGTCTTGCCCATTATTTCCCCGTTGGGTGACGTGATGATAGATGCCCGGTACCACGATGCGCGCGATTCTCGCCATGACGACATCCTACCCCAACACCCGACACCTTGTCAATATAAACGGTGACTGTCCCTTTTTATCAGCAGGCGTCTACGGGCAGGCCCAACGCCGCATTGATCACTAACTGAATGTCCACCGCATCTACCCGCTCGTCACAATTAGCGTCGCGACCGGGTTGGTTGTCGAGTCCGAGGGCGGCGTTGATGACGAGTTGCACGTCTACCGCGTCGCTCCCTCCCGTCCCGTTCACGTCGCCGGGAACGGGTTGCAACGCGAGCGCCGGATAGATTTGCAGGACCTGCCCTTCGGACACGAAGGCGGGCGCGGACTCCGAAGTGGGATATGCCGGGGGCGCGGAAGCTTGCACCGAGTAATTCCCAGGGTCAAGGGATGTGAAGAGGAATATGCCCGCGAGGTCCGTCCACACGGGTATATCGAGATAATAGTACTCGGCCGTCAAGCCGGTCAGATGCACTTCGGCACCGGCAATTGCCGCGCCGGTATGCGTGCGCACCACCTGACCTTGAACGGTCGCCGGTATCCCCGGACCGACTTCCCGGTACACCTGAAGTTCGTAGGCCGTATCCGCGAACGTGGTGGGCACGAGTAGATTGCGCGCGCGGACGTAGTACAAACCCGTCTCGCCGACGTCCAGGATGTAGTAGGAAGTGCGGTCATCGGCTTCGTCGTCTTCCACGTCGCCGGAGTTATCGTCTTCGTAAATCAAGGAACCGTCGGCGCGATACATTCCAATAATTGTGTCGCAGTCAATACCCAAATTGAACGTCCGGATGCTGATCTCCTGCCCCGTGGCGGCATAGAAATAGACCCAGTCTTCGTCGTCCGCCGCGTGGAAATTGTGGGTCTGCCGGGCGCCGTCCACGCCGATCCATTTCGCTTCAGCGAGCGTATTATCCGGCTCGTAATTGTCCGCGCCATCGAGCGGCGCGTCGGGTAGCGTCGGGTCGGTACCCAACTGCACTTCCTGGCGATTCGAGCGACCGTCCTGGTCTTCGTCATCGTCCGGGTCCACGATCCCGAAATAGGCGGCCCAGTCGTCGGGCAAACCGTCGTAATCGGTGTCCAATCCATCCGTAATCCAGAACGTGTACGCCAGCGGCACCATGGCGTTGCCGGCCAAATCCGACGCGTGGACGGATACATTCAGAGGCTGACCGGATCCGAATGGCGCTGCGGGCAGATAGGAAAGCAGGTATTCGCGCGGCAGACCTTCGACCGTGCTCAGCACCGTGACTTCCACCTCGTTGACAAACAGACGGAGCGTCGCAATATCCACGCCCACGCCACTGTCGCCGACCATAACTGCGATGCGCGGCCTCGGAGGCACACCTTCGTCGCCCGGCAACGGATATTGCGCGAAGGCCGCCGGGGGCGTGGTGTCTCGGACATTGCCGCTGAGAATCGTGACGAACGCAAAGTCTGAGACCTCGCCCGAACGGTCGCGGGCGCTGATCGAGGCGACGTAGATACCTTCCGGGAGACCGGGAGGCTCGACTTCATAGCGGGCAGTTTCCGGATTGTAGACCAATGGGTACTCACCCAGTTCCTGCGTTCCGGACACGATTGCGGCTTTCACCTCGGCGATTCCGTCAGAATCAATGATGTCGCCGGCCCATAGCAAGAAGGCAGCGTTTGGCGTAAGGGTCAGGGCTTCGCTCACGCTGCCGATCACGGGCAACTCGCCGCCGCCGGTGAGGAATTGCGCGCCGATATACGCTGTCTTAGCAATCTGGCCGTCATTGCGCTGGTTGGCGATACCGTCGCCGCTGTCTTCGAGCACGGGCGTGGCGGCGTCGCCGAAAAGGTAGCGCCGCACCGGCCGCACGCGGCGGAAGCTGGACGAGAGGCTGCGGCCGCTGAACACCTGATTCAAGAAAAGGTTGGTGAAGCTGAGCCGCCCCGCAAGCAAGCACGGCGACGTTTGGCCGGCGGCAGCGCTGGCGATCTGAACGCGTGTCATGCCGGGAGGCGGCGTACGGAATAGTCCTTCGCCGTTCGAAGCCTCGACGACGATGTACGCATCTGCGCCCGTGGCCTGTTGCAGCGCGTCGAGCCAGCCGTCCAGGATGTCGCCGGTCAGCGTTTCGCTATTATTAACGTGGAAGCCGGACCCGTCGCCGGGGCCGATAAGGTACAGCGTCAGCTTATCTTCGCCGCCGGCCTTGCCTAAGCTGCTCAGCGCCTGCTCGAGGTTGGCAAGCGTGGGCGCACCGTCCACTTCATCCACGCCATCGCCATCAATATCCGGCGACGCGCCGGTCAGGTACACAATCTCATTGTCGGTCAGCCAGCGGCTTTCGAAGGTTTGGTAAACGCGCTTGCCGAGGTAATCGCTGGTTTCCCACGGTTGCGCGGAGTTGTAAGGAAGACCGCTCACCACGAGGACTGCCCGCTCCTTGACGCTGCGCTGATTGACGAACACCTGCTTGGGCAGGGAGACATTGCCCCAGATGTCACGGGCGTAGAACAACACCTTGTAACTTCCGGATTTCACGAACTCGTCATACGCGCCTTCGTACTGCTGGGTATCCGGATTGAGTTGCAAGACCACCTTCGGCAAGTCCGCGACCGGGTCCGGGATGCTCGGATCGGGCGCAAAATCCGGCGGAACGATATGCGCGTAAACGCCGTCGGGTTGCTCGATGGCGTAAGTCGAAGACACATTGCTCACCCACAGTCCTGCGGAACTGCCGCTCGTGATCACCTGATTGCCGACAACGTTTCCGACTTGGGGTCGGTCGGCCCCCGCGAGATACGAAAGCCCGATGTGCATCTCGACCGCGATTGCGCCGTCTACGTCCTTATCGTATATGCCGTCCGCCGTGTCGTCGAGTTCCGGATGCTGGTACGTGTTCATGGCCGTGGACGCCAAATTAAACGCCTGGCCCACGGAACTCCCGGAGGCGATGGCGTCCCAGAACGAGGCGGAGAAGGAGATCAATCCACCGCCCAGGAAATAGGCTAGTTCGCCGGCGCCAGTGGCGCTCACGGCGACTCGCGTCTTGGCTTGCGGCGGGATAAGGTAGGGCAAGAAACTCCCCGCATAACAGTAATCAATAATCACGGTGACGCGGCAGTCGCTGTTCGTCTGGAACGCGTTGAGCCATTCGCCCAATTGCGATGCGAAAAGGATGTCGCCGGGACCCAGAACAAATTGACCTTCGCCGGACAGCGACTGGCCATGGTCCACCAAGTAGACGGTCAGATTTGGAGTATTGGGATCGAGCCCCTGAATAGCCGCACGCAGGTTGGCCGACGACGACACGAGGTCTATGTCATCCTGCGCACCGTTGCCGTCCACGTCTTGCGCCACGACCGGGCTAAGGAACGTGACGTTTTCCTTGCTCATCCCTTTGAACAGGCAGGTCGTGTACGCGTAACGGGACAAATAATTGGTAGCGGCCCAGAGGTAGTCCGACCCGCTCCGCCGTCCGGCCACGATGATCGCTTTACCGGCCGAACTGACTTGCTCGGGACTGATCACGTTGATATGGACGCGGCCAAACAGTCCGCTGGCCGCGTCACGAACTTCGACTACGTCAATTCCACCGGACTGCGGTCCGGCGGTGTACGCACCGGTTCCGGTGTTGATTGTGCCGTCACTGACATTCTGTAGGAGACGCCATTGCAGCGTCCCATGCTGGCCTTGCACGTCAAGTATCCGGTCCTGGCCAGAGGCCAACGTCAACCGGTTCGGCGACACGGCGAGTTTGGGCTGCTCGTTCCGCCAGAATTGGAGACCGCCGCCGGCCTGTCCCACTAAGAGGTCGGGGTCGCCATCCCCATCGAGATCACAGAAGGCCGGAGCGGCTCCAGTAAAGATTCCCTGGAACTGTATACCCGCGTAGTCCTCGATGGGTGGACCCCAGGCGGGTTGCTGGGGTGTGCCGATGTTCTCAAATACGCGCAGTGAGCTTTTGGAGGTCGGGTAGCTCGTTTCGCGACTCATACAGAGATCCTGGTCTCCATCCAGGTCCAAGTCCACGAACGTGAACGGGCCCACCAACTCGGTATTCAGGACTGTCGGGATTGGTTCGGCCCATGCCGGCGCACCTGAAGTACCGGTGTTCTCATAATAGAGTAAGTCTCCGGAATAGTCGGAAGTGTACAGGTCCACGTCCCCGTCCGCGTCAATGTCAACCAACGTATGTATGGTCGCATCGCCCGGCAAGAAGTTCTCCTGGGGCGGCGCCCATGCGGCGTGCGTACCGGTACCGATATTCTCGATATACGTCGTTCCCAGGAAAGCGTCCAGGTCGCTGTCGCCATCAAAATCAATTAACTGTACGGTCAGGCCTGAGAAAGCGGTGTAGTCGGCGAAGGCGAAAAGCTCTGGAACTGCCCAGACCGGGGCGCTCGGCGTCCCGATGTTTCGCAACAAGTAAAAAGAATCGCGATCTTCCTCGCTAAATGCCCCCTCTTCGACTAGAACCACAATATCAAGATCGCCATCGGCGTCAAGATCGCACGGCACCGGAAGGCTGGAAACCCCGAGGTCGAATCCCACACTTGACCCGGTGACCTTGAACCATTGGCGTGCCGTGGCGGACCCCACGTTCTCAAAGAAGGCGATGGGGCCTTCGCCGAGGCCGATGAACATGTCAAAATCGCCATCCCCGTCAATATCACAGGTCGCGGGATATCCCAAAATGTCGCCCGATAGTACCGAGTCTACCGCAAGAGAGGTTCTTATCCACACTGGTTGCTCCGGCGTGCCCGTATTTTCGTAATAATTGAGGGCGACATCACCGCCAGAACCTGCTACGTCCAAACTGGGTCCCGTGTAAGCATCAAAGTCGCCATCCCCGTCGAAATCGGCGAATGCGACACCGTTGCCGGTCAAGGGGCTTTCGGTGGGTTCAGCCCAACTGGGGGATGTCGGAGTACCGATGTTTTCGAAGTATGCGATTGGTACGTCCGATCTCGAACCAAAGCCCGCGCGTAAGGCAAAGAGGTCGTAGTCTCCATCGCCGTCAACGTCGCAGAAGGCTACACCGGAGAAGAACGACTTAGGGCCAGTCAGACTGGGATAAAAGCTTGTGTCGGGGGCGGCCCATTGGGGGTTCGAGAGCGTGCCGATGTTCTCGATGAAGCTTAGCGACCAATCGCCATCTTGTACGGTAAGGTCCAAGTCCTCGTCGCCGTCGAGGTCGCAGAATGCGGGCGCCGCCATCCACGAGGTTGCCACGCCGGCAAAGTTCTTTTCCGGTGCAGCCCACAGGGGCCGTTCCCGGGTGCCGGTGTTGCGGTAGAAATGAACCCGGCCATCAAAGTCCCCGATGAATAAGTCTTGGTCGCCATCCGCATCAATATCCGCGAACGCGGGCGAAGCTAACGTGTTGCCGCCTGAGTACAACCCGGAAGTGTAGAATCCCCCGATTGTGCCGTCATACACCTGCTGCCACTGGGAAGGCGCCGAACCCAAAGCATCTTCTATCCGCAATGTGACCTCGCGGGACTCCACGCCTCCGTTACTGGAAAACACTACCGTGCAGCGGTGCACCCGGCCTCGTGACAGCCCACCCGCATTCCCATTCAATGCTACGGTGACGATTCCGTCATCGTGCCCCATCCCAGGTGTCACGGTAACCCAGTCCCATTCCGAGGTAACCGACCATTCCAAGGCGCCGCCCCCGGTGTTGCTTACCGTGAACTGCAGCCGGTCGGGTGTGAATGGTCCACCTTCGGGACCCGAAGCTTCCAGGCTAGTTTGTGGCGTAATCGAAAGGACCGGGCTTCTTTCCTCCGACCCGGAGGCGCTCACCGTAAACATCCCGTCTTGGCCGGTTATCAGAACAGATCCAAAGGGGAATCCCTCCAAGGAATCAAAGCCGATTGTCGTGAACTCACCCGCACTTCCGATCACGTCGAATACCAAATAGCCAAGCGGGAAGGGGGAAGTCTGATAGCCAGGATTTCCGTCCTCCGACTGGTCATCGTATGTGGTGAGCAAGGCTCCGGATTCACTGCCCGCGGTGAGATCGACGATTCCCGGCTCCGCCAGTGCCGGTATGGCAAAGAGTATGCCTCCGTACCAACTCTGAAGTAATGTAGACGGCTCTGCAGATCGAAAGCTAAGCACGGCAGGGTCGTAGGCCACCTGTCCGATAACGCCGACCGGAGCGCCCGGCAGCGATCCCTCTCCGCGTGGGCGGTATAGGTATAGTTGAATCCGGGCCACGGCACCCGGCGGTGCCGTGACACTTCCAACGCGCAGTTCGCTTGGGACCAGTATGTCGAGTACCACTTCCCGGGTGAACGTACCGGCGGTGGTCGCGAAGGTCACTCGGGCGGGATATCGCCCGGCCGGCAAATTGGCCGCGCTTTCATTTACCGATACCTTCACTATTCCCAGGTTTTCGTCGGCAATCGGGGAGAGCGTAAGCCAATCCTCTTGAGAACTTGCCGACCACTCGAAGGCCCCCGGTCCGCGGTAGGTGACTATGAAATCGTACGCAAGTGTGGCAGTGAATGGGCCTCCTGGAGGCCCCGAGAACTCCAGCGACGACTCGGGGAATATTTCAAGGTCGGGGCGCACCCACAGACGGACATTGACACGGACGCTATAGGACACACCGCCCATCGCGGTGGTGAAGGTAATGGAGGCATAATAGTCGCCGTCAGAGAGGGAATTGGCATATTCATTCAATGTTGCTGTGATAGTTCCGTTCCCCTGGCCGGTGGTCGGCGAAATCGCCAGCCAATCTGCGTCGCTCTCGACCGACCACGCGAGATTCTGTTGCGTATGGTCGGTTACAGAGAACTCGACATTGTCAGGTAGGAAAGGCCCGCCCGGCGGGCCCTCAAATTCGAGGTCGGCAGGCTGCGCCTCGAGGGGAGCGAGCACACGCAGGTGGACGCGTCGGTTCTGAACGCCTCCATTGCTGGAAAATGTTACCCACGCGTAGTAATCACCTGCGGTCAGGATATTCGCACTCTCATTCACGGATACGTTTACCGTGGCCGGGCCCGAGCCGGTCATGGGTTCCATCGTAAGCCAATCGGAGTCTGCGGAACCGGTCCAATCGAGCGTGCCGCCGCCCGCATTCGAGAGGTCGAATGCAAAACTCGCGGGTTCGAACGGGCCGCCGGGCAATCCCACAATATCGGGCGCTTGTTCCGGAGTGACCTGAAGCACGGGCGGGCCACTGCTCGGGTCGGTATAGACCCAGACATTGTCAATCATCACGTACCACTGGTAGGTTGACTGATGATAGTAGAACCGAAATTGAACGTCGGCTTGTCCCGCCGCCTGCGCAGTGGCGTCCAAAACGAGATTCGCCGGACCAAAAACCGTCTGCGCCGCCTCCCACAAGGTGGTCCATGGTCCATCCCCAGCGCTCACTTCGACCGTAACAGAGTCACTGATAAGATTAGCGTAAACGGCG
Organism: Candidatus Hydrogenedentota bacterium; assembly: GCA_016209895.1. GTDB lineage: Bacteria > Hydrogenedentota > Hydrogenedentia > Hydrogenedentales > SLHB01 > JACQVH01. The sequence continues at coordinate 7,629 of JACQVH010000276.1, forward strand.
AAGGCCAGATAAACGGCCGGCGCCTGAGAACAATCTATGGAAGGGGTAATGAGTTGTTCATCGAGCGTACGCTCGGTTCCCGCAAAATCGCTGTCGGCGATCATGAAGGGCGCGATCATGTTAAACAGCGTCTCGCGCTGCGCAGGGTTATCGGCGTTCCAAGTATGCCCGTCGGAACTGCCGTCAACCACGGTCCACGTAGCTGGCAAGCCGTTCGCAAAATCCTCGGACAACAGGACCTCGCCATCGGCGTTGATACCGGCGCACAGCACGGCTAGAAATACGCTTGTTTTCCAAGCTCGACTACATTGCGGCCTGCGCTGAGAGGAGACATAGGACAAACGACGGGAGATTCCAGCGACTGCTTCCAAGGACGTGGCTCCTTTGCCTCCGCCGAGCTTTCGGACTCCCCATTCCGGATCGTCGGCGTCCCGAACTTCAGCCCAAGCCCCACGGCTATCTCACGGTGAGAAGTATATGCCGGGTCTTCTGTAGCGTCAAGGGTATGCACGGCGCGCCAAATCCACGTGTAAGGAAGTCTTCGCAACCTCCAAGTCCCGCTTTGTAGACGCGACGTCCCCGTCGCGTTTTATTAAGACCGTCATAGGCCACGCGACGAGGACGTCGCGTCTGCACTCGCAGGGGGCGAGAGTTTTGCCCGCCTGGGTCTTGATTACGCGTTGGGCTTGCGCTAGATTCAAGTTCTTCCTGAAAAAATCTGCCGGGGAAGTTTGTGGGCTTTTCGGAAGGGCCAGGCGTTGCCGGAGGGTTCTGTTGTGGAATATCGGATCGAACGGGACACGATGGGGGAGATGCGTGTTCCCAATGACAGATATTATGGGTGCCAAACCGCGCGCTCGCTGGAAAATTTCAAGATCGGCGGCGAACGCATGCCGCGCGAACTCATCCGCGCGTTGGGCATCCTCAAGAAAGCCGCCGCGCTGACCAACAAGGAACTGGGCCTGTTGGGCGACGATTTGTGCTTGGCGATTTGCCAGGCGGCGGATGAAGTAATTAGCGGAAAGCTGGACGACCATTTCCCCTTGGTAGTCTGGCAGACGGGCAGCGGCACGCAGACCAACATGAACGCCAACGAGGTGATCGCCAA
>JACQVH010000284.1 GCA_016209895.1 Candidatus Hydrogenedentota bacterium
ACTTACAACAATGCACCTACCCCAAATCCAAAACCAACTGTAGAAGATGGGTTAGACTTCCTCCTTCCTCAATCCCCCATCAATTTCTTGAACGCATCCAGCGCCTCCGCCTCACACTTTCTCGATTCGGTACCGAACAGCCGGCCCAATTCTCCCCGCGCCCGGTCGCGCCCGGACTCGTCCGCCGACTCCGTCGCAGCGTCGGTGAATTCAAACTCATCACAGAAATTCGCCCCGGCCTTATCCGCCACCCAATCCGTCGTCGGAATGTGACACTCATTATGAACTAGCGGGTCGTGATATCGGCAGTTCAGACAACAGTGCAAATAAGCTGAGCACTGGTCGCAGTATTCCTTGACACCCGGCTGCTTCTTTTCGTTTACCCACTCCGCACCACAATGATGACACCGCCGCATGGAACACCTCCCAACCCCGACTGTGTTCAATGATATAGTGAGCAACGAACAACGAGCAATGAGTTCCGAATGGGAGGGTCGGCATCCTCGCCGACTAAATCTAAGTGCCGAGTAGCGAGTTCCGAGTAGCCGGAAACCGGAGACCGGAAACTGGAAACCAAGAACCAGGAACCAGAAACCAGAAACCAGGGACTGAATCCGATGCCGATCCTTCATCAGATAGCGAAAATTGCCGTCGCGGCCTTCTGCAACGCGTTGGCCGCTCCCAGCGGCCAGGGCGCATCGCTGGACGCTGCCGAACCTGCGCTCGCTTGGCTGCAACACTTGGCCACCGGAACTCGCGGCGAACCCCTCAACCGCGTCTTCAAGTTTCTCGCCGAAGAATTACGCGACGGCCCCAAGCTTCGCGTTCCGGCGATGGGCCTGCCTCCGATGTCCGACGCCCGCTTGGCCCGGCTCGGCATGCAACTCGCCCTCACCGCCCGCGAGTTCGCCGCCCAACGCGGCGGCGGGCCCGCGGAGGTCTAAGAATTGTTGAGACTCGACGGCCCCGCTCGCGCGTGCTGGGAAGCGACCGGTCTCTTCGTGTTTGACAACGCCGTGCTTAGCGCCGATCATGCCGCCAGCTTGGTCACGGTGTTGAATGCTATACCGAAAGAGTTGCACGCCATCAGCGCGATTATTGTTCCCGCCGGCTTCGGTGTCGGGCCGTCTCAGTTCGGACTCGTCACCACCGGCCAACTGCTATATATCCCCGCCATCCCCATGGCCGGCAACACCTGGACCTTCGACCTGAACGAACTTGGCGGAATTACCCGCTGGCGACGAAACTAAGGGGACCCCGGCATGAAATTGCGATACTACTTGCTCACCGCCGCATACTGCGCCGGCATCTTCTGGCTCTCCTCATTACCCGATCCCGTCCCTATCAAGTACCGCCCCTTCGGCTCCGACTGGGCCGCCCACATCGTAATGTTCGGAGGTCTCGCTCTCATCATCTCCCTCGGTATCCGCCGCTCCGGTAAGCCGACGCCGGCCCTCGCGCAATTCCTCATCCCCCTGACCTTCGCCATCCTCTACGGCGTCAGCGACGAAATCCATCAAAGCTTCGTCCCCCAACGCACCTGCGCCCTCAGCGATATGCTCGCCGACGCCATCGGCGCCTTTACGATACAAGCCTACCTCTGCCATTATCGCTGGTCCCTCCTGACAATCCCCGGCCTACCCCGACGCCCGGCGTAACTGTTCAACGCATTGGGAAAATATCGCTGAACTCAATTCGGTTCATGCCACGCCCTCCATATAGCCACCGAGACCTCCCGGTCTTTGCTATCTTTCTTGTCCTTGTCGTCTTTGCTGTCCTTGGTGTCCCTCGCTCCCCCGTCGTGGCCGCAACCTTTCTCTCACGCCAGGGATCAACATTGTGGTACCGTCACCCCGATGATAAGATGCCGCCGCGCGAACTCATTCCGCCCAACGACGCCCTGAGTTCCTGCCCGAAACGATGACAAACCAAAATACAACAAATGACAATCCCTCCCCACCGCCCGCCCCGCGCAAACCCGGACGCGGCTGCGGCGGCATTTTTTTTGTGATCATGGTCGCCTGCGCAGCGGTCTGGGGTGCCGGCCTCGGCGGATTCGTCCGTCTGCTCGATGAGTCACAGACCACCATGGCCGCGCTCGACAGCGTGCGCCCCAAGATCGGTAGCCGCGTCTATTCATCGGACGCCGAACTCCTCGGCGAATACACCCTCGAACCCCGTCAACTAATCCGCCTCAACGAGATGCCGCTCCACTTGCAAAAGGCCTTCATCGCCACCGAGGACGACACCTTTTACGAGCACAAGGGTGTTCGGCCCGACGCGATTCTGAGCGCGTTGCGGGACGCCCTCCGCACCGGCAACCTGCGTGGCGGCAGTACCATCACCCAGCAACTCGTGCGGAACATCGAAGCCACCCGCGTCGGCCGCGAGCAGACCCTCCAGCGCAAGTTGCGCGAAGCCTTCATCGCTCTCCAACTCGAACGACAGTACACCAAGGACGAAATCCTGGAGTTGTATCTGAACCAGATTTTTCTCGGCGTTAGCGCCTTCGGCGTCGAGGCGGCGGCGCAACAATACTACGGAAAAAGTTGCCGCGAACTCACCCTGGCCGAATGCGCGCTCCTGGCCGGACTACCGCGTGCGCCCAACGTCAATGAACCCTTCCACTACCCCGAAAACGCCCGCGAGCGCCGCAACATCGTCCTCAAACAAATGCTCACCAACCACTTCATCACCCAGGAAGAACACGACCGCGCAGTCGTCGAATCCGTCGAAGACTCCGTCGTCACGCCCGACGAGCGTGCCGCATTGGCCGCCGAAGGCCATGACGTCTGGCGGCCCAATAAATTCAAGGCCCCCTATTTCGTCGAAGAAGCGCGCCGGATCGTCATGAATCAAGCGGGGCTGAGCAAGGAACAAGTCACCGAAGGTGGCCTCGAAATTTTCACCACCGTAGACATGCGCCTCCAGCACGCCGCCGAAGACGCGTTGTTTACCGCGCTCGAAGAATTCGATGAAGCGAAGCTCAAGTCGCTCCGGAAACAGGGCAAAGAAAAAGAGTTTGTGCCCGTGAGCGGAGCCTTGGTCTGCCTCGACAACCGGCCCGGCTACGAAGGTTTTGTCCGCGCCTTGGTCGGCGGTCGCGACTTCGAGAAGGAGCAGTTCAACACCGCCACCCAGGCCAAGCGGCAACCCGGCTCGAGCATTAAACCCTTTATCTGGGCGACCGCCATTGACAACGGCCTCACCCCGTCCCACACCGAGATGGACGAGCCGATCATCCGGTACGACGCCCTCGGCCGACCCTGGGCGCCCGAGAATTTCGGCGGAACCTATACCTACGCCCCAATTACCCTGCGCCGCGCCCTCGAACGTTCCGTCAACGTCGTGTCCGTCCGACTCGTCGAACGCGTCGGCATGCCCCTCGTCCGGTCCTACCTCGAACGCGCCGGCATCCGCAATACCACCATTGACGACAGCGTCGGCCCCACCATCGCCTTGGGCACGCCCGTCGTAACCGTACTCGACCAATGCGTCGCCTACGCCACCTTCGCCAACGGCGGACTGCGTTGCGACCCAATATTCATCACCCAGATCAAAGACCGCGACGGCTTTCCTCTCTACCAGAGCAGCGTCAAGAAGACCCGCGCTTTCGAGCCCGATCTCGCTTACGTAATGACCCATCTGATGGAGGGCGTAATCAATGGTCCCGGCGGTACCGGAACCCGCGCCCTCAAACTAAAACGGCCCTGCGCCGGCAAGACCGGCACCTCAAATGACAGCCGAAACGTCTGGTTCTGTGGCTTTACCCCGGATTTCACCTGCGTCGTCTGGATCGGCTACCGCGACAACCGCCCCCTCGGGCAAGGCAAAGACTACACCGGCGGCCGACTCGCCTGCCCCGTTTGGACCGAATTCATGTTGCGCGCCCACGAGGGACTTCCCGTCCACGATTTCATCCCCCCGGAATCGGTGACGTTCTACAACGTGGACCGCCAGTCCGGCCTCGCCGGCGGAAAGTTCCGCGAAGCCTTCATGCACAACACTGGACCCCCCATTGCCGCCCCCGAATACCCCGTTCTCGAAGACCTCGACAAACTCCCCGACTCCGAACTAATCGCCGACCTCTGACTGTAGTTTCCGGTGGCTAGTGGTCAGTAGCCGGTCCCTGATCCTTGGTCCCTGGTCCCTGGTTTTCAGTTTCCGGTCACTCGGAACTCGGTACTCACTCCGCAATCCGAAATCGGTCCACTCGTCACCCAGAACTCGCAACTGACTCGTTGCTTCCCGCGCCGTGCGGGACTCATTGCTCGTTGCTCGGAACTCGTCACTCATTGCTTCATTTCACCTTATCTGCCTCTGCAGCGCCACCACCACCCCCTGAACGCCCACCGAGTCCGCCGGCGCAATCAACGGTTTCATCGCCGCATTCGCCGGTCGCAGTTCCACACTGCTCCCGCGCGGAAAGAATCGCTTCACGGTTACCTCGCCCTCGACCAGCGCCACCACCACGTCCCCCGGCAACGCCTTGCGCTCGTTGTCCACCACAATGATATCCCCGTCCAAAATCCCGTCCTCCACCATGCTGTCACCCTGCACACGCAGACAGTACGTCGCCGTCCGCGCCAATACGGTCGAGACCGCGATCTGGCTCTCCACGTTCTCTTCCGCCAGCACCGGCCGGCCCGCCGCGACCCGCCCAATCAGCGGCAATGTGCGCGCCTCACTCCGATAGAGGTCCACCGGCGCTTTATCCGTCACCTGAATCGCCCGCGCCTTCGACGATCGCTTGATATACCCCTTCCGCTCCAAGGCCACGAGATGATCGTTCACGCCATTCGTGGACGCGATCCGGAAGCGGTTACCGATCTCATGTATCGTCGGCGGATAGCCGTTGTCCCGAATGCAATCCACGATGAATCGCAATATCCTCGCCTGACGGCTGGTTAAATCCGTGCCCACCAAACAATCCTCCACACGCTGAACAGATTTTCAGTTATTCTGCCCGGTCCGCCATAATTTGTCAAGCGAAATCAATCTGAAAACGACACCAACCGTATCTAATTCCATATCTGTCCAGTTTTCCTCAACCCTCTCGGTTCCGTTCTTCGCGCAGTCGCCACTCGTCACTCGTCACTCGGAACTCTTCACTTCCTTTGTCCTTGTTGTCCTTGATGTCCTTTCTGATAAGATACCGTCACCTTTTTGGGGACCATGAGGAGCTCACACCATGCTGAGTGCGACTGTGATGATGCTGGCCTTATTGGCCGACGCGGAGGACCGGGCAATGCTAAAGTTCGAGCGAATGAAGATTGGCAGCGTCACGTACGAGGCCGCCTCGGCCTGCGATGTCAATAACGACGGCGTTTTGGATATCGTCTCCGGCGAGTACTGGTTCCAAGGTCCGGACTATCAGAAGCAACACAAAATCTGCGACGTCCGCCGCGTCGAAGACTACTACGACGACTTCTCCGATTATCCGATGGACGTCAATGGCGACGGCTACCTCGACATCGTCACCGGCGGATGGTGGGGCGAGACGCTGCAATGGCGCGAAAATCCCAAAGGACAGCCCGTCGAGTGGCAGGTGCACGACATCGCCAAGATCGGCAACATCGAGCGCGCCTGTTTCTGGGACGTGGACGGCGACGGCCACCTCGAGGTCGTTCCCAATACCCCGGGCGCGCCCCAGCGTATCTTCAAGCTCCAGCGTGGTCCCGACGGCAAAGGCACTGGCGCGTTCGATATGTATACCGTCAAGGATGGCCCCACCGGCCACGGCCTCGGCTTCGGTGATATCAACGGCGACGGACGCGGCGACCTCGTCTTCGAAAATGGCTGGCTGGAAGCGCCCGAGAATCTGTTCCAAGGCCAATGGGCGTTTCACGATGAGTTCAAACTCGGTGGCGCCAGCGTCCCCATCCTCGTACACGACGTGAACCGCGACGGCATCGCCGACCTCATCGTCGGCCAAGGCCACGACTACGGTCTTGCCTGGTGGGAACAGAAGAAAAATGCCGAAGGACAACGCACCTGGGTCAAGCACGACATTGACACGCGCCGTTCCCAATACCACGAAATGCAATTAGCCGATGTTGACAACGACGGTGAGCTCGAACTCGTCACCGGCAAACGCTACCGCGCCCACCAGGAACACGACCCCGGCTCGCTCGACCCCCTCGGCCTCTACTACTTCAAAATCAAAAAGGGCGACTTCACCCGCTTCACCATTGACTACGGCCCCGCCGGACAAGCCAGCGGCGCCGGCATCTACCTCTGGATTCAAGACCTCGACAACAACGGCTGGAAAGACATCCTCGCCCCCGGCAAAGAAGGCCTCTACCTATTCAAGAACCTGGGACGAATCTGAAGAACGGACGGCCATCTTTTCTCGTTTCTCGATTGGAGCAGTCATAATCGCTATAGCCTCGGCCCGGTAAGATATGTCCTTTAGGTCCCTTTCGTCCTTTATGTCCCTTCGCGCACGTGGCAGTGTCAGCGGTAGGACCCGGCAATTGGATTCTAAATCCGTGAACTCAGCTCGCGTCGCACACCGCGGGGCGCTTAGCTCCGTAGGAGCGCAACATGTCAGCCCAGGGCAAAGCGAAGCGACGCCCTGGGTATCAAAGTCGAGTCAGCGGAAGCTCTGAAAGAGCGACACAAATATGCTCTCGGTCACAATCCAGGCCAGTGAAAATAGAAGCATCAGCCTTTCACCCGTACTCTTGATTCGTGCGATCATTGCCGGTTTGACGGTACGAAGTTAACACACGCGGGACCGTAGTTCACGTTGTAAGAGAGCCCAATCCGCACCTCGTCGTTCGTTAATTACCCAGCGCGACTCGAGGCGCGCAGCCGCTCCACCAGCCCCGGCAAAACCTCAAGCACCTGATCAATTTCCCCTTCATCATTGCCGTGTCCCAGACTAAACCGCACCGCACTCTGCGCTTCCCTCCAAGGAAGCCCCAACGCCAGCAACACGTGCGACGGGTCGAGCGACCCCGCGGTGCACGCCGCGCCCGTCGAGGCGGCGATGCCTTCGACATCGAGACCAAAAATAATGGACTCGCCTTCCACGTCGCGGAACGATACATTGAGCAAATTAGGCAATCGTTGTTCCAACGAACCGTTCACGTACGTGCCCGGAATGCGGCTCAAAATGCCTTCCTGAAGCCGGTCCCGCAATTGACACAACCGCGCCGCCTCCTCCGCCATCTCGCGCGCCGCCAACTCGCAAGCCTTGCCGAAACCCACAATGCCCGCCACGTTCTCCGTGCCCGCGCGCCGACCTCGCTCCTGATGACCCCCGACCGCCTGCCACGCCACTTCCAGGCCTTTGCGGATATAACAAGCGCCTACGCCTTTCGGCGCGTACAACTTGTGCGCCGACAGCGCCAGCATCGAGACCGGCAACGCTTGAACGTCAATAGAAATCTTGCCCGCGGACTGAACAGCATCCGTATGAAACGCGACGCCCCGCTCAGCACAAATCTCCGCCACGCGCTCGATCGGCTGTATCGTTCCCGTCTCGTTATTCGCGTGCATCACCGAGACCAGCACCGTGTCCACACCGATCTTCTCGGCAATCGCGCCCG
>JACQVH010000279.1 GCA_016209895.1 Candidatus Hydrogenedentota bacterium
GTGCTGGAAGCGGCGGGCTTTGACGTCACGCTTGCCGACGAACGCAAGTGTTGTGGGCGACCAGCGTTTAGTGTCGGCCGCCTCGATCGGGCAAAGCAACTCGGCGAACATAACGTGGGAGTGCTCACGGAACGGTACGACAAAATCCCCGTGATTTTCCTGGAGCCTTCTTGCTATTCCATGTTCGCGGAAGACTACCGCGAACTGAGAATCAACGGTGCGGAACGGCTGGCCCAGCGGTGTTTCCTGTTCGAGCAGTTCCTCAACGACTTGCTCGAACGCGAACCCGCCGCGTTAGCCTTCGAACCCGGCTACCATTGGGTGGCCATTCACGCCCACTGTCACGCCAAAGCTCTGACCGACACCAGCGTAATGACTGAGCTTGCCCGCAGATTACCCAACAGCACCGTGAATATGCTGAATACCGGCTGCTGTGGCATGGCGGGCGCCTTTGGCGCGTTGAGTGCCAAGTATGAATTATCCTTGAAGGTGGCCGAACCGCTCGTGGCCCAGATCAATAATCTTCGCGCCGGTACCCACGTGATCGCCTCCGGCACCAGTTGTCGGCATCAGATTGATCACCTCACACCCGTGACCCCACTGCATGTGGCCGAGCTTCTCGCGCAGGCGCTGCTCAGACCAAGTCAAGGGCCTTAAGCTTCTTCGCAAACGCCTTGCGTTCGGCCGCAGTCAGTTCCCGTTGCGGCGGGCGCACGTAACCCGGGTCGAATCCGCGCAAGCGCAATCCCTCTTTGTACCAGGCAACCTTGCTGCCGTAGTCAAAAACCGCACAAGCCCGGCTCAGCTTCACTTGCGCCGACCACGCGTCTTTGAGATTGCCTTTGCGGACGTTGTTGAATATCGCCAGGAATAATTCGGGCACGACGTTGGCCGTGCTCGAGACCGAGCCGTTCGCCCCGCTGAGCAAGGCCTGGTAAGTATATTCGTCACAGCCGTTGATGACATTGAACCCTTTCGGCGCGCCACCCAGCGTGAGACCGAGGTTGGGCATACTCCCACCGCTGTCTTTCACACCGACGATGTTTTCCACGGACTCCGCCAACTCGAGAATGAGTTGCGGCGTCAGCACGTTCTTCGCGCACCCCGGAATGTTGTACAGCATCACCGGAAACCCGCGCACGGCATTGGCTACCGCTTTGAAATGCGCGAATAGCGCCTCGTAGTCGAGCGTGTAGAATCCCGGAGTGACCACGCCCGCCGCGGCCGCGCCGACCTCCATCGCGTGGGTCGTCAATTCGATGGTGGTCGCCGTGTCAAAAAAACCCGTGTGCGCTAGAACTTTGATCCGCTTGCCCACCGCCGCCACCAGGCTTTCGAGCAACGCCTTGCGCTCCGCAGGCGTCATCAACAGCCCTTCACCGGTCGTACCCGCCACGAAAATTCCGTGCACCTTCTGCCCGGCCAATCGCTCGGCAAGCGCGCACGCCCGATCATGGTCCACATATTTCCCATCCTTAGTAAATGGGGTCACTATCGCAGGGATAACGCCTTCCAAATGAAACTTCATGTCAACCTCCAGCAAACTCTCCACTTTGCCCCCGCCCGGCAGTATAGCGAGTCCGGCCTCGAATTACACGCACTCTTGTGTCCAACCCCAGTCTTCTTTTACGATAAGGGACCTCAGCATGGATGCCAATGATCAATTACAAGGGCGGGCACGCATGTCGGCGATTAGTGTGACAATCGTGATTCTCAGCATAGGAGGTGGAGTGATGACGAACGCCGCAGCCCAGGCGCCTCTGGAAGGTCGCAGCCTGTTCTCACCCGCGTTTGTCGCTTGGCAGGCGGGCGTCCATCTCCGATTTCTGACCAACGCAACCCCGGAGCACACGACCATGACGCCGATTCAAGGCTCGGCCTGTAAGAATGAGTCGCTCCCGTTTCAGTTGGCCGCGGCCCGGGCCGATGGCGGAAGGCAGTTGCGCGTGGTCTGCTCCGAGCTGAATTCCGGTCCCGCGACGGTCCCGTCCGGCGCCTGGAAAGTCCATTTCGTGGATTATGTCAATACGCTCGAGCGGGGCGAGGTGGCCGATATCCTGTCGGATGATGTGGTTCGCCCCTTGCGGCCCTCCCATATCCAACCCATCTGGCTGACGTTACATATACCCAGAGACACACCCGAGGGCGTGTACACGGGTACGGTTTCAGTCTGGTGTGACGAAGCATCTATCAACTTCCCGGTTAAGATCGAGGTACTGGCTCGCGAACTGCCGGATACCCGGCAGGGCGCTTTTTATCTGGATTTGTGGCAGCATCCCGCTGCAATTGCGCGTTATCATCATGTCCGTCTCTGGTCGGAGCCGCACTGGGCGTTACTCCGCGCTTATACACGTATGCTTGCCGACGCCGGACAAAACCCGATTACCGCATGCATCATTTTCGACCCCTGGGCCAGCCAGACGTTTGACCCCCACGAGACCATGGTGGATTGGCGAAAAGAACCCGACGGTTCCTTGTCCTTCGATTTTTCGGTCTTCGACCGTTATGTCGAAATGTGTTTTGAGGAGGGGTTCACGGGCCCGATCAACTGTTATTCGATGGCCATGGGGCCCGGATTGCGCATGGATTGTCCCGTCCGCTATTGGGACGTCGCCCACCGTCGCTACGGACGCCTGGAATGTATCGTCGGCGATGCCGCCTACGGAGAGGCCTGGCAACAATTTTTCGCCGCTTTCGTACCGCACTTGGAGGCTAAGGGATGGAGCGAAAAGACCTCCATCGCTATGGACGAGGCCCCCGAAGACAAAATGGAAGCCATGTTCAAAGTCATACCAAAGGCTCTCCACATCGCCTTAGCCGGCAATTATCACGAACACCTCGACTCCCGCATTCAAGATTACAGCGTTATCTATCCCGGCGCCCCGAACGAAGTGAATGCAGCCCGGCGTGCGCGCGGCCAAACGACCACGTTCTACACGTGCACCGGCCCCGCCTTCCCCAATACCTTCTGTTTTAGCCCGCCGATCGAGTCCCGATTACTGGCGTGGAATGCCCTGCAAAAGCAAGCCGACGGCTATCTGCGTTGGGCGTTCGCGAGTTGGCCCGAAGACCCGCTTCGCTCGGCCGTCTTCGCGCCGTGGCAGTCCGGCGACACCTTTCTCGTGTACCCAGGACCGCGCAGCAGCATCCGCTTCGAAATGCTGAAGAAAGGTATTCAGGATTTCGAAGCCTACCAACTCGCCGCCCGTTTGGCCCCCCAGGACCCGCGATTGACCGACGCCATCAACCGCGCCAACGGGATACACGACGGAACCAAGTTCATTCCCGGGGAATTGGAGACGGCCCGCAACTTGGTGAATGATGTGTTGCGGGGACCCGGATGACCTAAAACGTGCGGTCTCGGATACGAGACCGCCAACGAGGAGGAGAACGATCATGCCACTACCCAAACGCGTGCTCGGCCGCACCGGCTTGGAGGTCACTCAACTCGGATTCGGCGCCATGGAAATCCGGGGCGACCGTATTTGGGGCGGACGACCTTGCGATGACAACCAAGCTCGGACGATTTTGAATGCCGTGGTGGACGCCGGCATCAGTTTCATTGATACCGCCAACGATTACGGCAAGAGCGAGTTATACATCGGCCGCCACCTCGCCCACCGGCGCTCACAGTATTACCTTGCCACGAAATGTGGGTGCCATATGGTCTACGCCGGCGACCACGATGAGACCCCGCATTTTTGGAACCGGGAAAACCTCCATCGGAACATCGCCGATTCACTGCTCAAGATGCAGACAGATTCCGTAGACATCCTGCAGCTACACAACCCCTCCGTCGAACAATGCGAGGAAAATGGTTTGGTGGATATACTCGAAAGCCTCAAGAAACAGGGCGCAATCCATTGGCTCGGCTGTTCCTCCACGAGCCCGCATCTGGCCACCTACATCAACTGGGGCGTGTTCGACGTGTTTCAGATTCCCTATTCCGCCTTGGAACGACGCCACGAGAACCTCATCACCATAGCCGCCGACGCCGGCGCCGGCGTCATCCTCCGTGGCGGCGTCGCCAAGGGCGAACCCGGCGTCGCCCAGGGGCGACCGGCCGATCGCTGGGACCGTTTTGAGAAAGCCAAACTCGACGAACTTCTCGAACCCGGCGAAAGCCGTACGGCCTTTTTGCTCCGCTTCACGCTGTCCCACCCCCATTGTCATACCACCATCGTCGGCACCCTCTTGCCGGAACACCTCAACGAAAACGTCTCCACTGCCATGCGCGGCCCCTTGGCATCCGACGTGTACGAGGAGGCAAAACGGAGGCTCGATACGGTCGGCGAATCCGCCGAATGAGGGAATTTTCGGTTTTGGATTCGCGATTTTCGATCGCTGGCCACGAGCTGTCGCACGGAGGACGCAGGATTAGGAATCGATTCAACCTTCGCAGAATCAGCCGAAAATCGGCAATCGAAAACCCTAACTCACCTCCGATGTCGCCTCGAACCGGACTACCCCGAATCTCTCCGGCTGATGAAAATTCAATTCCTCCCCAATCGGCGCCCACGTAGCCCAGTGCGGATGTGAGTTATCCTCGGCGCATTTGTATAAGTTCGCACGCCATTGCTGGCCGCGAAGCTCGCCCATGGGACCGATATATTCCTCGAAGAACGCTCGCGGTATGGCGTACTCGATGAACCAGTCCACCGGATGAGTAATCTCGGGATCAATGATGTGCGGCAGCGAATGATAAATTTGCACTTGCTTTGCCAGAGGCCACGGTACGTCCTCGGACTTGGCAAATCCGCCTGGCCCGCGCCTCGCGTCCTCGATGTATTTGAGCAGCATCGTGCCGCCGCAGTTGATCTCGAAATTGAAGTAACCCTTGTCCGGCTTCGGTTGAATGAAACACTCGACGCAGGCATCGCGATACACCGCGGACTGGTACTCAGTATGCGTGCAGCGCACATATTGGTCTTCAACTCTGAAGAAGACAAAGATGCCGGAGTCGTCATACAGCAGCTTCGCTCGAGTCTTCGGACGATGCGCGCTGCTATACGGATGAAAGCGTTCCACCGTGAGCGTCTTCGCATGGTCCCAGACCGGCCCATGCCAACAGCCAGACAACTCGGGCCGTGTGGCCGTGTGCTTCACGACGTACTCCATGGAATATCCTCCGGTTGCATTCTCTCAACTCTCTGCACGCCCCATTTCACCACGAACAAACGTCTTGCAACACAACCACGCGCGTGCTGACGGGACGTCCATATTGTCCATTTCCTCCATCAAGTCCACAACTGGAAGCCCCGCTCCGCAATCTGTCAGAATGCCCATTGCGTCGTTTGTACCATCAGCAGGTTTGAGAATTCTTGAGCACGATTACTGTTCTAACGTTAATACCCAATGCCGGCGACCGCCTCGTGCGTTGTCTGGAAAGCGTAAAGTGGGCCGATGACCTCCTTTGCGTCGTGGACCCAAAGACTAACGACGGCTCCGTCGAAGTGGCCCAGCGGTACTCCTCGCGCGTCATCGTCCATGAATACGTGAACGCGGCTGCGCAACGGAACTGGGCCATTCCCCAAATCACCACGGAGTGGACCCTGGTACTGGACGCCGACGAATGGGTTTCAGACGAATTGGCCACCCGCGTTAGAGATATCATCCGCAACCCAGATAGTAAGGACGGTTATGACGTTCGGCGGTTGTCGTATTTTTTCGGGAAGTTGATCAAACATTGCGGGTGGGACCACGACTACAATGTCCGCTTGTTTCGCACGAAGCAGGGCCGCTACCTCGACCGGCGCGTGCATTCGAAGATTGTCGTAGATGGAACCATGGGACGCATCGAGGAGCCGATGTATCACGACACGTATCGCGATTTTGAGGAGTACTTCGCCACCTTTCAGCGGTTCACCACTTGGGGCGCGCAGGATTTATTCGATGCCGGGAAACGCGCCAAGCGATCCGACCTCATCCTCCGGCCAATGCTGCGGTTTTTCAAAATGTATGTTTTGCGTCAAGGGTTCCGCGACGGTTGCCACGGCGCCGTGCTTTGCGGCCTGGCGGCCTTCTCGGTCTTCACCAAATATGCGAAACTCTGGAACCTACAAAGAATGCACAAAGCACAGAGATCCGGCAACGAGTAGCGCCGCCTGACGAGCTACCGAGGCTCAGATTTCATGCAATCCCCCTCCGGCACGACAACGTAAGGTCACAGGCCGTTAACTTCGGGACCGGCCAGTTGTCGTTCCAAGCGTCAATCAGCCATGCAACGGCGGAAGCAAATCCATGTGCGAAAGTATTTCGACGTCCGTCGTGCCCGGGTCGTCGGCATGCGACACGATAAAGTTGCGCAAATCGTCCAGTGAGTCGGACTCTATGCCGGTGAATTCGATCGCCATTTGTGTACCTTCGTTCCGAATCACTTTCCCTTCCGCCCGCACGTGCTTGTCGTCCTCGAACTGAAAGTGAATCTTGCACTCGGCCCCGATCGAGAGACTCTGCAAGGTCGTAACGCAGATTCCGAGCGCCGAGATGTCCACCATTTTCGTCTCGAATGTCCGGCCGTCCGGGAGTGTTAATGAAATCGGGTGCGAAACTGTCACCCGTGTGAAACGACGATTCTCGTACGACACAATCTGGGTCTCCAACAAGCACCCGAAAGAATGCTATATTGACATTTTCGCGGTGTCGTGGCAAGTCCGTTAACTTGTGCCGATTCGATCGTCCGTGACAGACTTGTGCCGCCCCTTTCGAGGAATACACAATGCAACACGGTCGGTCAGTCCGAACGCCCTTATGGCTCCTTTTTTCGGCCCTGATGGCTTTCGGCGTTTCGGGCTGTCCTTCGCAAGATACGTCCCTTCGGTCGGCATTGCGATTTCTCGAGACCCAGCAGAAAACGCGCACGGTGAATTGCGACCACGGGCTCTCAACTCAAACCGATTTCCCCGGGAACTGGCCGCAAGAATTCTACTTTGACGTCCTGCCCGACACGAGAATTCCGGAAGTCAGTCCATTCGTGGTCTGCTTCATCCATCATGCGCTCGCCGCTATCACGGAAGAACATGCAGATATTCTTGGAATGACGTCCGACGACGTAGCGCGGGCGCAAATCATGCGCCGCCGTGCTGCCGACTTTATTCGTCGGTTCGAGGCGCGCCCCGTTGATCCCGACGCAGCCACCTTTGGGTTCTGGCCCTACGATGAGCAAACCGATAACGAGGTCTCGGCGCTCGAGGCGCTCGTGGAAGCAGTGTTAGTCGGTCCGAGGTTGTTCGGTCCCCGCGTGCCCCTCAATCTCGACTTCTACCCCCGCGCCATGGGCATCTCCAGCGATGCCGACACGACCGCCACCGCGTATGCGGCCTTACTCGACGGCCTTACGCTCGACGGTGGGGCCGAACCAAACCCGGACATCGGACGCCTCTTCGCCGGTTGGCGCGACACCGGAGAATCTCCTCGGCGAAACAATCCACCCTGGCTGCCGCCGGTCACGGGCGCATTCCTGACCTGGTTGAACTACCGCAACCCCCCGGATAACACGCTCCCCAACGATCTTGACCTCGTGGTGAACGCAAACGTGTTGTACGCGCTCGCCCGGTTCAACCAACTCGACACGCCCGGCGCGGCCGAAGCCATCGCCCTCGTCAATCACGCTACCGAACAGGGATTGCACCAGACCCATTACGCCGACATCAGCCTGTATTATCCTGACAACTTCGCGTTCCACTACTGCGTGTCGCGCGCATACTTCGAGGGACCAGTGCCGGAACTTGCGCCCGCAGTCAAAATCCTCGCCGCCGACCTCGAAGCATCGGCGCAGACCCGGGCCGATGGCGCAGTTTATTGGGACAAGGGCGACCCTCACTTGAATACCGCCTTCGCCGTATTGACACTTTTGAACGCTCAAGAGGATACACGCCTCGTGGGTCGGGCAATTGATTACCTCGTCTCCGAACAAGACCCGTGGCTTGGCTCATGGCGGCCAGGCGTATTCTTCAGCGGCCAAACCGACGGCGGTCTCCGCATCAACTGGAATTCCTCCGCGCTCACCACCGCCATGGCCCTCGAGGCCCTCTGCCGCTACAGGAAGGATTGAGACGCTGTCCAATCTACCGAGTGCAACCGATGCTTCGCCGAGTATCACTTCCAGATCCCGTTCAATGATCAACGGCGGGTCTGGGGGCAATGGCTTAGGAATAAAAGCTCGGCAGGTCTCTCCCCCGACCGAAACTGTAGTCACAAGAGCACCGCTAAATCCACGTTTCACGTGTTGCTCCAAGTAAAAGAATTGAACTAACGCTTTCCCGAAGTAAGAAATAAGGGCATTCCCTTAATTATAGAGCAGTTTTCTCAGATTAGAAGGCTCCCGAATGCCGAACCTACTAGTGCTTAGTTGCATA
>JACQVH010000280.1 GCA_016209895.1 Candidatus Hydrogenedentota bacterium
GGTGCATTTCGGGGGTTTGTGGGAATCCGCGCTCCGATGCTCAGGTTCACGGAAAGATCCTGCTAATTCCGCTTCAACCGATAGAAGCGCTTTCCCGTGGGAGCGGTTAAGGCGAGCTTGCTTTGGCCGTTCGCTCGGAGCGGAAGCTGCGTGACGGGATTCCACGAGTTGGCGGTCAAATCCTCCGAAAATTCCAACACAAACTCACCGCTGGTCGCCGGCCACGCGATTTCCAATTCGTTCGCGCCGGCCCGGCGAATCGTCAGCGGCGGCGGCAACACTTGGACCGATGCCGTGCTCGTCACGTTGCCATGCGGCGTGACGACGGTGATAGGGCCGGACGCAGCATCGGGCGGAACGACGGCGGTGATGCGGAGGTCAAAGTTATTGGTCGGGGCATTGGTGAAACTGGCGCTGGCGCCGTTGAAGAGCACGCTCGTCGCGCCGCTGAAGTTGGTGTCGGTGAGCGTGACGGTCGTGCCTGGGACACCGCTCACAGGAGGGAATTGAGCGCCGGTGAATCCGGGCGGGGGTGTGGGATACCGCGTCAATCGGAAGTTCCCCGTCAACCTAGGAAGGATTGAGGGGGTTCTTATTTGCAATGACCGGTCGCGTCAGCTTCGGGCGATTGGAAGAACGAACTACCGCCGCTTATCCGAGCGACAACTGTTGAAAGAGGCGATCATCGCGTCGGTCGGCACCCATCACTTCTTCCGGAAGTTGATCATCCGCGGGAAGTCCGGCGAGGAGCCTTCGTGCAGGCGATCGTCCTGCCCCTTGAGCCACTTGTTAAAGAACGAGAGCGCATAGGCGTTGCTCGTCCGGACGGCCTCGCGGTTGCTGGCCAGCGAATAGCTGCTGAAAACGACGTAATTGTCGAACGTGGGATGGTCCGTGTTGCTGATCTGGAACCAGACGGCGTTGGTTTTCGAGGCGGCGAACACGGCCTGATCGCTGTCGTCGGGTCTGTGCATGGTCAGGGAAGGTGTCGAAAACCCCTGCACATTCCCTCCGGTGCCGCCGGGGTCCAGCAGAACGACGGCTTTACATCGGCCATCCTGTTGGGCCCACTCAGCGATCGTGGGGCCACCCCACGACATCCCCATCGCACCTACCTTGTCGAGATCCAGCCGTCCTGCGAATCGCGCGTCGGTTTGGTTCCATTTCGTCAATTCGTCGAGGACGACCACGAGGTCGCGGATGCGATCCTTCAGTCCGTAGTTGTCGTCCGCGCGACCGCTCACGTAGAAGCCGTCCGGCCACGCGATGTCGTAGGCGTCGTAAGGATCAAACGCCACGACCACGTAACCGTGGCTGGCCAAACCTTCGAGTTGTTCGGTGTCGTGCCGTCGATTCGCAGTCGCCCCGGGGCTGAAGAGAACCACCGGGAAGGTGCCGGAAACTTCCGCCAGAGGCGCGTCGTTGAAGGAGTAGGTCCAGAGATAGGGCAAGCGGTCAAGCCAGGTCGTGACGCTAAAGTACGCCCAGTAGGACGCCGAAGAAGTATCCCTGGCCATCACCGCCTCGAACCAGCGTGCCGGCTGCTGCCCGGCCGCCGGGGCTGCTGGATACCAGACGCTGATGGCAAACGAGCCGTTGGTCGAAACGAAATAGCGGTTGCGCCGGGTGGGGTCCGTGACCAGTCGGTCAATCCGGCCTAAGGGATACGGGCCGATGGGCTTGGGGTAGGCGGCAGTGTAGTGGTTGGTGGGAACGCGGTAAAAGCGCGCCGACGCTTGTTTCGCCGCGGGATCGACGAAGGTTAGCTCGTTGGTCGCGCTGTTCGTCCGCGGCAACAACGCCAGCGCCTGCCAATCCACCAGATTGGTCGAGACCTCGACCGGGTGGAGGTCGAAGAACGGTTGGAAGCGTTTCGACACCCCGCCGGTGAATGTCAGCTTCACGACGCCGTCCGCCTCCCGGTGAATCGCCCCGAAGCCGTGCGGCGTCATACCCGCTGAATCGCACAGAACCACCGTGAGATTCGTGACCGTGCCCAGGCTGGCGTCGCCGCTGACGTTGCTCAGAACCACTTGGAAATTCTCGTCGGCTTCGCGAGTTCCGTCGTTGATGATTGGAACCTCGAAGGACCCGCTCAATTCGCCGGCGGCGAAAGCCAGCGTGCCATTCGTCGCCACATAATCCTGGTCGGCGAGCGCCGTGCCGTCCACCGTGGCATAATCGACCGTAAATGGCCCGATCGCGAGGTCCTTTCATCGCCGCACCGTGACCCGCAGCGCGCCCTCGTCCTCGTGGATGTAATATTTCTCCGTCACGAACTCCACGCCCGGATCGTTGTCCTTGAGCGTGATAGTGGCGGACTTCTGAGCGCTCAGTGTGGTGCCGATGACGTTGGCCAAAGTGAAGCGGAAGGTCTTATTGGTTTCGTTGAGCGCGTCGTTCAGAATCGGAATGCTAACGAGCTTGAGTTTCTCGCCGGATGCAAAGGTCAGCCGCCCGAGGGTCTCAGTGTAATCCTCGCCGGCCAGCGCGGTGACATTAGCCGTGGCGTAATCCACGCTCACAGGGAAGTCGCCGTCGTCCCCTCGTACGACGCCGATCACGACCGTGGCTTCGTCTTCCCGCGCCTCGTAACTGGCGAACTCCACCTTTAGCAGCGAATCGTTGTCGGTGATAGAAACCAGCACGTTCGTGCGCGTGCCGAGGACCGCCCCGCCGTCCGGATTGCTCAAGATGACCCGGAAGTTCTTGGTGCCCTCGACCAAACCATTGTTCAAGATCGGCACCACAATACTCTGGTTGGTTTCATTGGCTGCGAAGGCCAGCGTTCCGTTGGTCGCGGTATATTTCAATCCATTGGTCGCCGTCCCGTCGGTGGTGGCGTAGTCCACACTCACCGGCGTGTCGACGTCGTTAGCGCGTTGCACGGTGAGGGTCGCTTGCCCGACGTTCTCGGCGACGGTGAAACTAGCGACCGCAAACTCGAGCACGCTGGCGGCGTGGAGCGACGCGGCAAGGTTCGCGGCGAAGAAGCAGGCTAATCGAAGGGGCACTAAAGGTTTCATCGGATTAATGTGATTTCGACGGAACTGGGGAAATGGCGCGGTAAAAGCGCTTGGAAGAAACGCCGCTCTCCGGGTCGCTGAAACTAAGAACTCCGGCGAAGGTGTTAGTCCAGATGGGCAGCCAGATCACCAAATCGGTTGAAGCTTCCACGACCACCAATCGCCCCACTGGCCCCGTGAGATCAAGGACGAACTTGGGACCGTCGAAGCCGGATTTGAGAATGATGAGTGCCGGGTTTCCTTTCCGGATCGTGTTGTTGTCTGTGTCCGCCACATAGACGTTGCCGGCGCTGTCCACCGCCACACCGGAGGCGCAACTAAATCGCGCTGCGCTCCCCGTCCCGTCCTCGCTGCCATAACTGCCGACCAGTCCGGCCAGCGTCGTCACCGCTCCCGCCGGCGTTACTTTGCGTTTGGTGCGGTTTCCTGTGTCCGCCAAATAGACGTTGCCCGGGCTGTCCACCGCCACGCCGAGGGGATAGATGAACCGCGCGGCGATCCCCGTGCCGTCCACGCTGCCAACACGACCCGCCAATCCGGCCAGCGTCGTCACCACTCGAGTCGCCGTCACCTTACGGATCGTGTAGTTGTCAGTGCCGAATGCAAATTCTTCGCCCGAGTCTGCCACATAGACGTTGCCCGCGCTGTCCACCGCCACGCCGAGGGGATAGATGAAC
>JACQVH010000287.1 GCA_016209895.1 Candidatus Hydrogenedentota bacterium
TCACCCAACGGGGAAACAATGGGCAAGACGTCTTTTTTGTGGACGACGACCGGCGGGTGTATCTGGAGTTGCTACGCGAGCAAGCGCGTCGCTTCGAATTCCGCGTCGAGGGCTATTGTCTGATGACCAATCATGTCCACGTCGTGGGGGTGCCGGAACGGGAAGAATCGCTGGCCAAAACGATCGGGCGCACGCATTTTCTCTACACGCAGTACGTCAATCGGTGGCATGGCCGCGGCGGGCACTTGTGGCAGAATCGGTTCTTCTCTTGTCCCATGGACCAGGATTACGCGTGGCATTGTCTGGCCTATGTGGAATTGAATCCGGTGCGCGCGGGGCTGGTGCGGAAGGCGTGGGAATGGGATTGGTCGAGCGCGGGGGCGCATTGCGGCGAGACGGACGGGGACGCGATTCTGGACGTGGCGGCGTGGCGGGCGCGGGTGCCGGCCAAGGAGTGGAAAGCCAGATTGAAAGCGGTGGCGGGTGACAAGGTCGTCCCGAAGGAGATTCGCGCGGGGACGCACACCGGTCGCCCGCTCGGCAGCGATTCGTTCTTAAGTAAGCTCGAGCATCGGCTCGGCCGCCGCGTGCGCGCGCTACCGATTGGGCGGCAGAACGGCTGGCGGAAAAGCGCTGAAGAAGTTGAAATAAACGGTGACTGTCTCTATTTATCTATTTATCGAATAACAAGAAGGTAGGTAGAAGGTGCATTTAACATCCTTGATCTTTCTGAGCGCAGCCGTGGCGGGCTTTGACTGCACTAAGCTGGAAGGTGTGTGGTGTATCAAACAGACGCTTCAAGAGGAACGTGAAGTGGCTAGTCATGAACCCTATGCCTCAGAGCGCATGAAGAGACTTGATGCTCGGGAGCGGGAACGGGTGCTCACGTTCTACTTTGCTTACCTCGACTATCTCTTCTCAGACCCGTCCGACCAAAGTGAGGTCCAGCCTTGTGAAACGAATGACCCGGTAGTTCGGCTTCTAAACGCAGTTTGGGCCATTGACCGGGGCAAATGTACATTTGACGACGTGGGGAAGAGATTTGCCGACGTCCGACTGCTCGATGAAGCAATGAGTGTGTTGAATAAGGTGTCTATACTACACGTCGTCAATTCAAAATGGTTTCGTGATGAGCCATTTACGCGCCTTTTCGTGGATGCCTTGACCAAATCACTTGGTACGGATACACCGAACGCGTTGCGACTTTACGTAGCCTTAGACCGATGGTATACGGAGGGCGGTGGCGAATACGCTGGAAAGATGCGGGATATGGGACGCTATTTGTTGTTGGAGAAACCGGAAGTGGTTTTGCGCGCGAGTTTCTTTGAGCAAGAAAAGGACCGGTTGGAACAAAGCTTTGATGATATGGCCTCGTATTGGCCAGATGAACTGGAAAAGGCAAAGTCTATCTACAGGCAGTGGAGGTCAAACCCGATTGCACAACGTATCCTAGAATCAATCAAGGAAGCGGAGCGTAAAGTGACAAAGTTACGAACCGAGGATAAATAGGGATAAATAGGGACAGTCACCGTTTATATTGACAAGGTGTCGGGTGTTGCGATAGGATTCGTTCTTAAGCAAGCTCGAGCATCGGCTCGGCCGGCGCGTGCGGGCGCTACCGATTGGGCGGCAGAAAGGCTGGCGGAAAACCGCGAAGAAGATGAAATAAACGGTGACTGTCCCTATTTATCTCTTCCAATTTGTAGACAAGCTCGGTGACGAAGCGTTTGATAGAGCCCGCACCAGGGGTTGCCAAGAACCTTAGAAGCACGATGTGACTCTGAAAGGGCCTCTGACATGTCGAAGTATTGTCACAAGGAATGTGGTGCGAGAGAAAGGGGACGATATTATCTCGTCGCGATCATATTGGCTCCCGCGCTATTCTTGGCGGAAGGGTGTGGTGGTTTTTGGCTAGGAACACTTACGGAATACAAAATAGATCGATCTAATAAAGATAAGTACTGGGGCGGATATGAATCCGGCGCCACCTACGTGCTTGTTCAGGATGTCTGGTTGGTGGAGCACGAAGATTGGAGTAAGCGACTTGTACTTACGCCCATCAGCCAACCGGGAGAGAAACGTCCGGGACTAATGAGATACGGAAGCCACGAGTGGACCCGCGAACAATACGAACGTGATCCGGCGGCCTTCCCGATGATCCGCGGCATTGTGTCACAAGGTACGCGAATTCGCGTAACGAGGGTCTTTGAGCATGGGGCCCTTGTGTGGGGAAGTGGTATTTTCCTTTTTGGTGAAGTACTTGATGGTTCACACAAGGGAACAGAAATTGACGTTACCGACCTTTCTATGCTCGGCGAAGAACTAAAGGATGGTCCCTACCTTCTCAAACCCGATCCCCGTTTGTTACGACCGGTTCCGGACCCGGCTTCGTGATGGCGGAATAGGGATAAATAGGGTTAAATAGGGACAGTCACCGTTTATATTGACAAGGTGTCGGGTGTTGCGATAGGATTCGTTCTTAAGTAAGCTCGAGCATCGGCTCGGCCGGCGCGTGCGTGCGCTACCGATTGGGCGGCAGAAAGGCTGGCGGAAAAGCGCTAAGAAGCTGAAATAAACGGTGACTGTCCCTATTTAATCATTGGTAGGAGTTCCAAATGACCGATTCGGTAAAGAGTAAGAACATCACGTGGCATCATGCGAGCATAACGAAGGACGACCGGGAGCGACTCAATGGGCATCGCGCGGTGGTGCTTTGGTTCACAGGATTGTCCGGGTCTGGGAAGTCTACGCTGGCGCACGCGGTCGAGGTGGCCCTGTTCGAAATGGGCTGCCGGACCTATGTCCTGGACGGCGATAACATCCGGCACGGACTGAACAAGGACCTCGGTTTTTCTCCGGAAGACCGCGAAGAAAACATCCGGCGCATCGGCGAAGTGGCGCACCTGTTTGTGGAGGCCGGTGTCATTGCCATGACGGCATTTATATCGCCGTACCGCGCGGATCGCGACAAGGCGCGACAGATTGCGGGCGACGGCAATTTCATCGAGGTCTATGTGAAGTGCAATGTGGAAACGTGTGAGAAACGGGACGTGAAGGGTTTGTACCAGAAGGCGCGCGCGGGGCTCATTCCGGAATTCACGGGCATCTCGGCGCCCTATGAAGAACCGCTCCGACCGGAAATCGTGGTAGATACCGCGGCCGAGCCGCTCGAAACGTCGGCGCAGAAGGTGTTGACCTATCTTCGCGAACAGGGAATCATTGGGATTGCGGATTGAGTTGATTTTCGATTTTGGATTACCGATTTTCGATTGATTCCGGGTATCGGGCGTGTCGAGCCTAACGGGGCGCGTATCCCATTGGGGCGCGAGAGAGGCTATGGGTCGGCTCATACCACAATATATTGCGTAGGGCGGGGCGCTATGCTACAATCTAGTGAATAAGGTGGTCCTGTGCGATTCGGGAAACGTAGTAAAACACCGCTCACGTTTGGATGGCGGGCGAAGAACTCGTCCGACGATGCCGATTTTCAGCCGGTAGCTTCGGAGGAGAGAAGCGCGTTGCTCGCACCGGTAGGCGATCAGAGTTCCGGGGTGGAAGCAACCTCGAATCCGGGAAGTGATATGGCGCCCAACGATCCTACACAACGACTTCTCACCGCGCTGGGCCGGTTCCATCGTCAGATCAATTTAGCCAAGAGCGGCGCGCCGCAAGATTTGTGGTCGGACGAGTGCATGAATCAACTGATTTCGGCCACGGAGATCGCGCTTTCCCAGAATTGGTCGGACGTGGTGGGCGCGCTTACGGATACGGCGCGCGTCCTGCAGACGTACGAAAGCTCAGACTCAGCGCCGCTATGTGTGCCTTTCCTCGCGGACAGTTACGAGATTCTTTGCTTGATGGTTGGCGATGTGATCGTGGGAAGAGTCCGGCCGGGCGTAAAACAGAAATGGCAAGAACGCTACCGGGTCGCGCTGGAGGACCTTGCGGGCGCGGGACTTACTTTGGTCCGGGACGATGAGGAACACGGAATGGGGGCGGAGGCGCTTCCAGTTGTTCCCGAGTCGCCCGAGGCGGCGCCGGGCGAAGAGGCCGTGCCGGAAGTTGCGGCTGATTGGGCGCCGGAAGAACCATTCGCAATCGCCCCGGCGGCCGAGTCGGCGGCACACCCGCACGACGATGATCTGCCGACGTTAGACGACCTGCCGCCCTTGAGAGTCGCGCCGGAATTTGAGACCGAAAGGCCGCCCATTGTATCCTGGGAGAAGGCGGTGGCCATTGGTTCCGAATGCGTTCCTGAACCCGAGACGCAGGAAATCTCACCTTCTTTCCCGCTGCCGCTGGAAGTAGTACCACAACCACCCGAGCCGGCAGAGGCCGCGGGCGCCGAAATTCCGATTCCGGCCGTATCCCCCGCCGATTCCGAGACGCCGGAGGCAACCGAATTCGCGCCTGTCCCGTCGTCCGAATCTGAATTGGGTCCGGCGTTAGTGCGGGTTCTGGACGTGTTTTGCGATAGTTTGTCCAGACTTCAGGAAGGCGCCGCCCCAGATTCGGGCGCGGTCGTCGCGAGTCTCGAGCCGCTGGTCGCCGAGTTGCTTCGAGAAGCGGAAAACGATGCGCGTTCCGTGTCGGCCGCGGCCTGCGGAACGATGACTGAGCTTTTGCGGCGAATATCGTTGACGGAAACGGTCCCGGACGACCGGTTTATCGAACTGGCTTACGCTTTTTGCGGGGTCTATGCCGAAGCCGGCGCGGAGGAAGACGCCGGTAGCTCCGCATGGCGCGCGGAGTGCCGCACTTACTTGGAGTCACTGCCCATGGAGCGTCCAGCGGAACCCGTGATGGAGGCGCCGATGCCGACGCCACGACCTGCGGCACCGGAGGAGATGCTGGAAACCGCGAGGTCGGCGGCGGCGACGGGGCGCGTGTCCGACGCAAAACTGTTGGCCCTGCAAGCGGCGGCTCACTTTGCCCGCATCGAATCCGAAGAAGCGGAAACGCGCGTGCGCGAAGCGGAACAGCGGCTACACCAGGGAGGCACGGCCATTGAGCAGGCGCGCGCGGCGGTTTTCGACGCGGAGCACGCGGTTGGGCAGGCGGAAGCCGCGATGGCGGAAGGCGTGGCCGAGCTGGAGCGCCGCCGCACCGAGGTAGCGACGGTCCAACGGACGCTGGCCGAGGTGGAAGGTCGGATCGGCGAGTTGGACGCCCAAATCCGCGAACTGACAGCCAAGCGGGAGGCGGAACAGCAAGTGCTTGCGGCGACCGGGGCCGAGCTTTCCGGGAAGACCGGCGCGGCTTCGCAATCGGAAGCGGGACTCGAGCATCTGGGTGAAACCGAAAAAGCCGCCCGCATCCACTTGGAGGACGCGCGCCAGGAGGTGAAGCGGCTACAGTACAAACGTTCGGAGATTGAAGCGGCGCTGGAGAAAGCCCGAGAGGCGCTGACGCGACGCCGGATTTCTTTGGCCGATATCGAAGAAACCATCGCCCAACTGGACGGGGATAACGAAGCGGCAGCGACCGAAGAGCATCTGCTCTTCTGAAAGGGGGACCCGGTACCGTGCGCAGCAGAGCGGAGTTGGTCGGTGTGATCGACTTCGGCTCGCGCGTGATCCGGGTATTGATTGCGCGCAAGGATCATGATGGGACGGTCCAGATTCTGGGACATGGCACGGCCCCGGGACGGGGCTGCGTCTCGCAGGGCGTGATCCAAGATCTCAACGCGGCGCAGATGGCGCTGAAGCGCGCGTTGGCCATGGCCGAAAAAGAAGCTCGGGTGCGGGTGGATTCGCTGTTCTGCGGGGTGAACGGACGCAACGTCGAGACGTTCATCCGCGAGAGCAACGTGAAGGTCGAGCGTGAGATCGTCGAACAGGCCCACATGGACGAAGCCCGCGACATCGCGTCACGAGATATTCTCGCGCCGGGCAAGCGTGTCACTTCGTCGTTTACGGCGCAGGAGTGGTACGTGGACGATCTGCGGGTGATCGATCCGATTGGCATTCGCGGCCAAGTGCTCAAAATCCGCATCCACTTTGCGCGCTTGCCGGCGGTAATCGAGGACAACGTTCTGACCTGTATCGAGTCGCAGGGCCGCGAGCTCGAGGACATCATCTTCTTGCCGCTCGCGTCCGCGTTGGGCTGTTTGACGCCGGAGGACATGGAACTGGGGGTTGCGGTGCTGGATATCGGCCGGAGCACGACGGGCTTGGCCGTTTACCGTGATTACCGGATTCTGGGCACGCACTGCTTCGAATGGGGCGGCTATCATCTGACGCGCGATATCGCGGCCGGCTTACAGGTGTCGTTCGAGGAAGCCGACGAGCTGATCCTCGAATACGGAATCTCGGTTGCGCGCATTCGTTCGGAGTCCGAGCCGGAAGCTGAAGATGCGTCTTTTCCGTCTGTTCCGGAGGAGCGCGCGGCGCGCATCAAGCTCAAGAGCGCGGTCCACGGCGCCGCCGTGATCGTGGAGCGGCAGCAACTGGACATGATCATGTATGAGCGCGCCCGGGAACTGCTGACGAAAGTGCGGCAGCACGTCCACGCGCGCGGTCTCAGCAAGAATCTGGTGCGCGGCGTGGTGTTGACGGGCGGCGCGGGCGCGATCAAGAACCATAGCGCCCTGGCGGAGTCGGTATTCCAGGTGCCTTGCCGCGTGGGGTACCCGAACTCGGTGGAGATTCTGCCGCAAGCAGTCAATGCGCCGGAGTTCTCGGCGGCGGTCGGCATTGTGCGTCACGCCTTCGAATATCGGGCGGCGGCGCGGAACGGTCGTGTGGAACCGCGCGGTCCGGTCGTCTCCGGTATGCGGCGTCTCGGCCGGTTCGTGAAGAAGTACTTCATCTGAGCTGGTTGCTTCACACGTTGCGTGATTGCGTTTCAACGGACAATCCGGCACAATCGTGGTATCTTTGTGGGGAGGCGCCCAAGCATTGCCGGAGGGGAGACCATGCTCCGGCGATGGGTATGAGGATACGCCTCGCCCGATGTGAGGAGCATTAGAAGATGGCCAAGGTCTCAACGTTTACGGTAATTCCGCGCCTGCCGGAGCGCCTGGAGAAACTGCGCGAAATCGCTCATAACATATACTGGTGTTGGGACCCGGAAGCCATCGAATTGCTGTTTCGCATTGATCCGGACTTGTGGGTGCAGACCAACCAGAACCCGATACGTATCCTCGGAGAAACGCGACAGGAACGGCTCGAAGCGCTGTCAAGAGACGAAAGTTTTCTGGCGCAATTGGACCGGGTCGCGACACGGCTGGAGAAATACCTGGCCGCACCCAGTTGGCGGGACCGACACCCCACGGCGCCGCAGGACTTCAACGTCGCCTATCTTTCCGCCGAGTTCGGCGTGCACGAATCCATCTCGATCTATTCGGGCGGCCTCGGTATTCTCGCCGGGGACTTTTTGAAATCGGCCAGCGACCTGGGATTGCCGCTGGTGGGTGTAGGACTGCTGTATCGGGAAGGGTACCACCGCCAGTATCTAAACGCTGACGGCTGGCAACAGGAGCGCTATCCGCCCAACGATTTCTATAACATGCCCGTGACGTTGGTGCGCGACGAGAGCGGCAAACAGACCGTAATCGAAATTGATTATCCGCAAAGCGTGGTCAAGGCGCGGCTCTGGCGCTGTCAGGTGGGTCGTGTGCCCTTATACCTCCTCGACAGCGACTTCGAAGAGAACGAGGAGGATGAACGCGAGATTACGGCGCGGTTGTACGGGGGCGACCAGGACATGCGCGTGCGTCAGGAGATCATGCTCGGCATGGGCGGCGTAATCGCTTTACACCGGCTCGGCATCCATCCGACCATCTACCATATGAACGAGGGACACTCGGCGTTTCTGACGCTGCAGCGTATCCGGGACTTGATGAAGAATGAGAAGCTGAGCTTCGAACATGCGGCCGAGTCGGTCCGGGCGGCCAGCGTGTTCACGACGCACACGCCGGTCCCGGCCGGCAACGATATGTTTCCGCCCGAACTCATGCATCGCTATTTCTCGAAGTTTGCGCAGGACCTGGGCGTCTCGATGGATACCCTGCTCGGACTGGGCCGGCAGGAGCCACGCGACGGGCGTGAGCCGTTCTGCATGACGGTCCTGGCCATCCGACTTTCGGCCGCGGTCAACGGCGTGAGCAAGTTGCATGGCAAGGTGGCGCGTGGGATGTGGTCTCGGACGTGGACCGGGGTTCCCGAGGACGAGATTCCGGTAACATCCATTACCAACGGTGTACACACGCGATTTTGGGTTTCGCGCGACCTGGCCGGTCTTTATGATCGCTATCTGGGACCGGGGTGGATCACCAGCCCGTCCGACCCGGAGATGTGGTCGCGCATTGATACCGTGCCCGACGCCGAACTTTGGCGTACGCACGAGCGTCGCCGGGAACGCCTGGTGACGTTCGCGCGGCGCCGGCTGTCCGCTCAACTCCAGCAACGGGGCGCGCCGAACACGGAGATTCGGGCCGCCAGCGAAGTGCTCGATCCGGAAGTGTTGACGATCGCGTTCGCGCGTCGGTTCGCCACGTACAAACGCGCCAACCTGTTCCTGATGGACCCGGCGCGGCTCACGCGGATTCTCACCAATAAAGAACAGCCGGTACAATTGATAATCGCCGGCAAGGCGCACCCGGCCGACAATCAGGGCAAAGACCTCATTCGGCGGGTGATCCATTTTGCGCGGCAGCCCGAAGTCCGGAATCACATCATCTTCATCGAAGACTACGACATTAACGTGGCCCGGTATCTCGTGGGCGGCGTGGACTGCTGGCTGAACACTCCCCGGCGGCCCCTCGAGGCGAGCGGCACCAGCGGTATGAAGGCCGCGGCAAATGGCGTGCTCAATATCAGCATACCGGACGGTTGGTGGTGCGAGGCGGAACAACTCGGCGAGAACGGCTGGAGCATCGGCCGCGGGGAGATGTACGACAATCCGGACGAGCAGGATAACGTGGAAAGTCAGGCGCTCTATGAGATTCTAGAGCGGGAAGTCGTACCGACCTACTACGATCGTGGGCGCGACGGCATCCCGAGGAATTGGGTGGCCCGCATGAAGACCGCCATCAAGACCATCTGCCCGGTCTTCAATACGCAACGCATGGTGCAGGAATACACCGACCGCTTCTATCTTCCCGCGACGGTCCGCCGCAACGAACTGCGCGCCAACGCTCGGGCGCGTTCGCAGAGCCTGGTCGAGTGGAAATCCAAAGTGCGCAAAAGTTGGGACAAATTGTCGTTCAAGAACATCCAGTGTGGACCTACGGAAGGTTTGCTCTTCGGCACGGACCTGTCGGTCACGGTCGAGATTTTCTTGGACGAGCTGACGCAGAACGACGTGTTAGTCGAGTTATACTACGGCTCCTTAGACCCGCACGGCCGCATCCTCCAGGGCAAGACCGTCAAGATGGAAAGCTGCGGCAAAGGCTCGGACAAGACCTACCGGTTCGAAGGCGCCATCGCCTGCGAAAAAACCGGCCAACAAGGCTTCTCCCTCCGCGTCGTCCCCAGCCACCCCGACCTCGCCTACAAACACGAAACGGGGTTGATTACCTGGGCGTGAAAGACACCTCAAATGCTACTCTCAACCACGAAATTCTGGAAGTAGTGTCTCTTGCCCTCTCCGGCAGGGCGGACCGAAGGACCGATCCTTAGATGTCCGGGTTGGGGTGAGAGAATAATTCATGACCCCTCGCCGCAGGCAGCAACACGTGAGTGATTTGCGGGATGGAAGATTCACCTTGTATCATGTCGTATGCTTGCACGGCGACAGCAACTGCTTCTGAAGCTTCTCGACGCCTTGGGCGGTAAGGTAGCAAAGCTTGACTTTCAGAAGCTGCTACTAATCTACACGCTACAATTCGAGACGAGTCCCAGCTATGAGTTCGTGCCCTATAGTTACGGCTGCTTCTCGTTTAATTCCTACGCTGATAAACGGCGGCTCATCCAGAAAGGGCTCTTGACTGATGAGGAGGACACGTGGCACCTTGCGGATGCGGGGCGTATAGCCTGCGGCGATTTTCGTGAACTCGGCAACAGTCTCGAGCGATTTCGGGCAAATTACGGGACGATCCGAGGCGATCAACTAATTGGTCTAACTTATCGGTGTTATCCCTACTTCGCGATTCGTAGCCAGATCCTTCGCAGAATCTTGCCGGACGCGGCAGACCGGGAACGCGTACGAGCCGCACGTCCACCGCGTCGAGGCCCAGGACTTCTCACGATTGGGTACGAAGGGAAGTCCTTGGAGACATATCTAAACCAGCTACTTCGTAACAGCGTATCCGTGCTGTGTGATATCCGTCGCAATCCGCTAAGCCGAAAATATGGTTTCTCGAAATCGACCTTACAGAACGCGTGCGAAGGATTGGGTATCCGATACGAGCACTTACCAGAACTTGGGATCGCTTCGCACCGGCGGCGAGATTTGAGCACGGCAGACGACTACGCGTCACTCTTTACAGACTATCGGCGCAACGATCTGCCACGAGAACGTGCCTCGTTGGAACGAATAGTTTCGTGGATTAGACCCGCTGGCGGCAGGGTCGCACTGACATGCTTCGAGTTCTCTGCGAGGCAATGTCATAGGCAATGTGTTGCCGAATCCGTGAGCACTCTACTGGGGAGCTCTTTCGACGTTTGTCATCTGGAGGGGGCATGCCAACCGAGCGACTACTCATTACGGTAAAGACGTATCCGACGCTCTCGCGAAAATACGGGGAACTGGTTTGTACAGCAGCGGTGCGGGAAGATGGTTCTTGGGTTCGCCTATATCCCATTCCCTTCCGGTTCCTCGACTACAAAGAGCGATACGCCAAGTATGATTGGATCGAAACGGTATTGGTGAAAAACTCTTCGGATCACAGGCCAGAGTCTTTCCATCCAGTCGACCCAAAGGAAATGAAAAAGGTTGGTCATTTGGGTACTGACGATAATTGGCGTGAGCGCCGCAAGATGCTTCTTGGGAGGTGTGCCACTCATACAAGCCTGAATTCCCTCATCGACGGTGCCCATAAGAATGAGTTCTCCTTAGCCATGTTCAAGCCAACCCAGGTCTTGGCATTCAAGTGGGAAGTGGACGAACGCCAATGGGATCCCGTGAGGGTGGACGAAATGCGCAAGCGTGCCGACCAGGGGGAACTTTTTGGGGACGAGGATTGGCGGCGCTCCTTCAAGTTGATTCCGAAGCTTCCGTACAAGTTCTCCTACCGCTTCGCTGATTCGGACGGGCGTGAGAGCGAATTGTTGGTCTTGGACTGGGAAGTGGGAATGCTGTTCTGGCACTGCCTCGAGCAAACAAATGGAGACGAAAAATTGGCTCTGGCCAAAGTTCATGAGAAGTATTTCAACCAATTCTTGCAAACTGATCTGCATTTTTTCTTGGGAACTACCCAACAGTATCATGATTGGAGTGCGAACCCTTGGCTGATTGTCGGCGTTTTTCCTATTCCTTACGAAAGTCAGATGGAGCTTGGCCAGTCTTGAGAGGGACGTGCCGTGATCCGGAAAAATGGAAACAGCCCATGTAGGGCGGATTGCGATTCGCCGTGCCCGCTGTCAGAATCGCTCAACGAAGTCGCGTCGCTAGCGTGACCCGCGCCGCCTGCCAGAAACAACTGAAGTTTGAAGTGTGAAGTATGAAGGCTGAGAAGCCGAAAGGATGGGGTATTGAAAAAACCTTTGAGGGTCTATGCGGATACTTCGGTATTCGGCGGGGTATTTGACGAGGAATTTCAGAAGCCGAGCCGTGTTTTCTTTGACATGGTACGCGCGGGGAACTTCAGTCTGGTTGTTTCTACGACGGTCGCCGACGAACTGCGAGACGCGCCGGAACCAGTGCGCGCCTATTATCGCGAGTTGGCGAAATACCTTGAGGTGGCCGAGATTGATGCTGCGGCTCTTGATCTCCAAGCGGCATACTTGAATGCGCATGTCGTCGCGTCTCAATGGGACGCCGATGCGCAGCATGTCGCGGTGGCTACCGTATCCGGCTGCCAAGCCATCGTTAGTTGGAATTTCCGGCATATCGTCAACTTCCGGAGAATTCCATTGTATAATGGTGTCAACATGTTGCACGGATTTCCGGTGATAGCCATACATACCCCGCAGGAGGTGATTCTCTATGAGGACGAAGACGAAGGAGTTTGATTGCGTCGAGATGCAGGATCGGGCTGCGTTGCGCATCCACAACGCTTTGAAGGGCAAGACCAGGGAGGAGAAATTGGCCTACTGGCGGCAGCGGCACGCCGAAGCCTTGGAGGAATTGAGACAGGCGCGCGAAGCTCGCGCCGAGAAGTAGTGAAACCTATTAATCGAATCCTGCGGCGAGGGCGCTTCCCATAGCCCGCGAGAGGTAATTGAGTAGGAGGAATGTGCGGACAAGGAAGGCTTTTTGTTGTGGAAATGACGCGGAAGGGCGCGGCCCGAATACACAGGACAATCAGAGGGATGGCGCAGGCTTAGCCTGGACGGGGCAGACTCTTAGCCGTTCGGCGAGCCTCGAATTCCGGTGGGTAACCTTAGTGTTGCGCACGGCCATACGGATCGCTTTGGGATCGCCCACGAGGATGACGAGCCGGCTGGCGCGCGTGATGGCGGTGTAGAGCA
Source organism: Candidatus Hydrogenedentota bacterium (assembly GCA_016209895.1). Classification (GTDB taxonomy): domain Bacteria; phylum Hydrogenedentota; class Hydrogenedentia; order Hydrogenedentales; family SLHB01; genus JACQVH01. The sequence goes on from JACQVH010000287.1 coordinate 12,576, forward strand.
CGTTGCGCTGAAGCAATAGAAAATGCTGTGGTAATAGGGGGATGACCACCGCCGGATATTCGCTGCCTTGTGATTTGTGTACGGTCGCGGCGTACGCCAGCGCAAGATCATCCAACTGGTCAAAGGCGTAGATCACCGCGCGATCATCAAACTGAACTTGGAGTTCCTTGGCCTCAGCGTCGGCTACGGTGATGATTCCCACGTCCCCATTGTAGACATCCAGTTCGTAGTTGTTGCGCAACTGCATGACCTTATCGCCGAGCCGGAACTCGCGCCGTTGGATCAGTTCTCCGTTCGGGTTGAGCGCTTGCTGGAGAACTTCGTTGAGACGGCTGACCCCCACCTCGCCGCGGTGCATCGGCGCCAGCACCTGGATCGCCTGCACCGGAGTGAAGCCGAATTTTTTCGGGATGCGGGAAGTAACCAATTCCACGACGGTTTCGAGCGCTTGTGATGAGTCCTTGCGTTCGATGAAGAAAAAATCGCGCGTATTGAATTCCGGATACTCCCCTCGATTGATGCGGTGGGCATTCGCCACGATACCGCTCTCGGCAGCCTGCCGGAAGACGGTCTTCAGCCATACGACCGGCACGGCCTCGCTCGCGATGATGTCCATCAAAGCGCTGCCGGGGCCCACCGATGGAAGCTGGTCCACGTCGCCCACGAAGAAAAGCCGCGCATGCGGCGGAACGGCGCGGACCAGGCTGTACATGAGGTAGATGTCCACCATGGACGTCTCGTCTATAATCACCAGGTCGGTTTTCAAGGGATTCTCCGCATTGCATAGAAAACCGCCCTGTTTCGGGCTGTATTCGAGCAGACGATGGATCGTCTTCGCTTCGTGGCCGGTGGCCTCTTCCATGCGTTTGGCGGCGCGGCCCGTCGGCGCGGCCAGCAACACTCCGAAGTTCTTCTTTTCGAAGATTGCAAGCAAGCTCTTGATGATGGTCGTTTTGCCCGTGCCGGGTCCGCCGGTGATCACCATCACCTTCGAACCCACGGCGGTCCGGATGGCTTGCCGCTGGTCTTCGGACAGACGGATATCCTGGGTTCGTTCCACCCACTGCACGGCCCGTTCGACGTCAATCGGCACCAGATCGTGCGCGGCACCAAGCAATTCCCGGAGGCATTGCGCGGCGCCTGCTTCGGCCGTGTGTAAAGCATGCAGATAGAACGCGTCTCCTTCGCGCACGACCGATTTGCGCGCGGCCAGCGCATTCAGCGGGTTGGCCAAAGCCCGGGTGTCCACTTCGAGCAGGCGCGCCGCTTCCGATGTCAACTCCGATTCGCGCAGGAACACGTGCCCATTCCCGGCCGCTTCTTCGAGAACAAAGCGCAATCCTGCTTCCAAGCGCTGTGGAGCGTTCTTGGCGATACCGAATTGCATCGCGATCGTGTCCGCGCTCTTGAAGGCGATACCGGTGATATCTTCGGCGAGACGGTAGGGATTTTCTCGGAGCACGGCCGCGGCCGCATCCCCGTATTTCCTGTAAATCTTTACGGCCTGGTTCACCCCGATACCGTGCCCTTGCAGGAAGAGCATGATCGATTGAACGGCCTTCTGCGCGGACCATGCTTCACGAATCTGCGCCGCGCGTCCTTTCCCGATGCCCGGCACCTTTCGGAGGTGTTCCGGGTGCTCGTCAATCACTTTCAACGTTTCGACGCCGAACGCGTCCACCAGCCGCTTGGCAAAGACGGAGCCGATCCCCTCGATGAGTCCGGACCCCAGGTACCTCTCGATGGCGTCCTTCGTTTGCGGCATGAGCGTCTCGTAGCGCTGAATACGGAACTGCCGGCCGAATCGCCGGTCCTCGACCCATCGTCCCCAGAGCCGCACGGTTTCCCCGGGTGAGACCGCGAGCAGATTTCCGACGAAGGTAATGGGATCGGGCGTCCCCGGTTGTTGCAGCCGCCCGACGAAGAACCCATTTGCCGGATTCTCATACACGATGCGGTCCACGACGCCTTCTACGCAAATCAACGTGGGGTCTGGCGGCGACACGGGCTGCGGGAACAGTTCGAGACCCTCACCGTCCACTAGCGGCACCCCAATTGATTTTCGATTGCCAATTGCCGATTTTCGATTGCACAGTCTATTTCTTACGGTGACTTTGTGCGGACCGCCTGGGCCAGCGTCGAGGCAAGGACTCCGTTCTCGGCTTGGCCCAACTTCGCCAGCAAGGGTTGTAAGACTTCGTCTGCCCGCAGCGGTGACGGCTCGCGGCCGGATTCGCGCAACGCCCGGACCACGTCGCCCAACGTAATCTTCTCGATGGAACGGGCCGGCTGATGCGTGACGGGCTTGGTCGCACATTGGACCACCATTCCGGTCTGCTGCAATTGATCGAGCGTTTCGTTGAGCAACCGGACGGGCACGTTCCATTGCTCCGCACACTCGGTTACTGAAATGCCCGGTTCCCCGGCGTCAAACCGGCGCGCCATTTCGAGCATCACGCGCAGGCCGAGCGCCTCGCGGTAGGCGTGACTGGCGCCGGCCGCCCATTGCTCCATCGCGAACGTCTTCTCATTTTGGTAGGCAAACGTCAATTCCGCTCCGAATAGCAGCACGACCCAACTCACATAGACCCACATCAGGAGCAGCGGGATCTGCGCGAACGCGGAATACAATAAACTGTAGTTCGCGAACCCGAACTGGAACTTCACGTAGGACCAGGATACGAGGCTCCACAGCGTGCCCGCTACCACCCCGCCCAGCAGCGCGTATCGGAATTGCACTCGGGTGTTCGGCAGCAGGCAATAGAGGGCCGCGAAGACCAGCCAGATCACGACGTATTGGACGCTGCGCAGAAGAGAAGCGAACGAGCCCAGTTCGGCCACCACGCGGGAACTGGCCAGCACGGCGGTCACGCTGAGGACGCCAACCACCAGGAAGGGCAGGAGCAAAATCACCATTACGTAATTGCTGAACATATGGTACCAGGAGCGGGTTCGTTTCACGCCCCAAATGCTGTTAAACGACGACTCAATGTTCATCAGCAAGCCGAAGACCGTGGTCACAATGAAAATGAGGCCGGCCAGCCCCACCGTATGAAGATTGGATTTGCCTTCGGCGTAATTCAGGAGCGACTCCAGCGAACTCTTCATGGCGCTATCGCGTGGGACGGCGCGGATCATAGGCGAGCCTGGAACCACTGGGTTTTCCGACGGGGCGGGATGTGGCTCCGTGGGACTCACACTGGTGCCCTCGCTGGGCGCTCCTTGGGTCGGTGCGCTGATTGTCGGGGACGACGTGGTGCTGAATATCCAATCCAGCAGGAGGGTTTTGATTTGACCGTTCGCTCCTGCGGAGGCAGCGACGGAAGGACCCTCCTCTCCGGCGGTGGTCTCGGCGGGACTGATTCCAAGGCGTGACGCGGCTAGTTGGTAAATCTCCGTCTCGAGATTCAGCGTCTGCACCAGGAAGAACATCAACGCCAGGAATGGGACAATCGCGAGCATCGTGGCGAAGGTGAGCGCCGACGCACGCAGCAGCAGCGCGTCCTGCACAAAATTCCGAACCAACAGGATGGTCACCCGGACCTGCTTGATGATAAAGCCGTGCGGCAACGGCTCGCCCGGTCGGCCGATGTGCCACACGTCGTGGGTAACGAATCGCCGCCCACGTTCGAACGCCTCCCAGGCGCGCTGTACATAGCTGGCCATGAATTCATGCTACTCGCGAGCAACCCGCTCTCGCAAGAAGGACAAATTCAAAAGGACAAAGGACAAATTAGGAAGGACAGAGGATAAAGGACAAAGGACGAAAAGAAGAAGGACAAATTACTGTTTGCGGCGTGCGGCGACGATAGTAGCGGAGACGGTTTTCACAAGTTCTTCAGCCTCTCGGATGATGGGCGCCACCTTCAGGGACGTATGGTCACTGGCGTTCCGACTGGGCACATGCGAAAGACCGTATCGAGTTCATTCAGACGCATGCGAATGCAGCCGCGTCCGACCTCTTTGCCGATCAGGGTAAGGTCCGTGGCTTCGTGGATGCCGTACGCGGTCGGCCCAAGCTCGTTTTCGAAACCCATCCAACGTTTCCCCAATGGGTTTCTGGGATTACCCGATTTGACGACCTCGCCGCGATTGTACCAATCGGGGTCCGTGAGCTTATTGACGATCCGGAATTCTCCGGTCGGCGTCGTATTCGGTGCGCCAAGCGCCACGGTAAAAATACGGAGGGGTCGGCCCTCTTGAAGAATCGCGAGCTGGAACTCACTGAGGTCTATCTCGATTCGTACCTGGGATTGCCCGGAATCATTCGCGGCGATTGAGCCATTTGCCGGCGATGGCGGCGCGGCAAGGGCGGCCATGGGTCGCCCGGGTTCGAATTGTTGCGGCCGGCGAGGTCGCCGACCGTCCCACTCGCCGAGGAGGATAGATTGAATCTCGGCAATTTTAGCAACCACTCTCGCGGCCTCATGATCTGCGTCCGGTTCAGGATTCGTTGAAGACTTTTCCACCGCACTTGTCTCACTCGAAATTGGGATGTCGTCGCGCATCTCGGTGACGGGTGGCGCAGCCAGAACCTTCGTGTCGCCCAATGCTAGTGGCGGTTCGTTGGTGTCCGACCGGGTCAAAGTCTCGGTTGCTGCACGAGCGTCTTGCTCGGTATTGGAACGGACGCTGAATTTCAGACCTTCAAACGGGCCAGCGGCGTCTTCCA